>DASTWM010000259.1:0-9687 GCA_035765855.1 Roseiflexaceae bacterium | reverse complement strand
GTCGGTCACTTTGATGGCGGTCTCATCGTCAATCCCGTAGGTCGGCACAGGTACGGCGGCGGCCATTCGTTCCACCTTGGACGTGGAACTTTCGGGGTGGTTCTCGTGATCCAGATGCGGAAGCAACGCAAAGTCAACCAGTCCCAGCCCTGTAGTGATGACGAAGGGCGTCTGCGGGTCGTCGTACGTCTCGCCGAATATTGGGGCCGTCACCATACTGCCGGCGCTCACTCCCACATAGACGGTCTCGCGCAGCGACGGCAGGAGGTCTGCCAGTCCGGACTCCCGCATCCAGTGGCATAGATACAGGACATCGCCACCAAAAACCAGCAGGGCGTCCGTCTCCTGTACCGCAGCGATCCAATATTCTGCTTTGATACTAGGGAGCGCGGTAAGCTCCAGCACGCCCAGTGACTTCCATCCCAATTCGCATAGAGGGCTGGCGGCTGTTCCGCTGATAAACCGGTAGGCCATGGAAGGGCCAACGGGGAAGGGATAGATCGCAGTGGGAATGCAGAGGGCGCTGGCCTCGGCAATCGGTTTGCCCAGAAGATCGACCAGCGCGTCATGGATGCTCGTGTTCTTGATGCCAGCGGACGTGAGAAGAAACCTCATGATACCACTCCTTGCCAATGTAATGAGCGCCGAAAGGCTCCGCTCGTCCTGCCCGTTGCGACGCAAGCAGCACGACCCCAGCACGGAACGACTGCATTTCTACCAAAGGACAGCGCGTGCATTTGTCCTCCGCTTGTGAAGCGCCTGTGTGGTAAAACGCGCGAATGAGCGGTGGAGTGGAGCGTACCTGCGAAGGCATAAGTCGTCTGCGATCAAACACTGTCTGGCCTTACCCTAATTCTGATCGATTTCTGCAAAACTTTAGTTTATAGAGAACTCACATAAACATTGAACGAGCATGGCATTTCGAGCGGAGCAAGAAATGCCATGCTCGTCTAGCGTTTACTTAATCTCTATGAAAGCATTATGAAAGCATTTACGCCGCGATCGCCGCTTTGCCACCACGCGAACGGTCGCGCACCTGCTCGGCAGCGGAAATCCAGCCATCGATCGTGGTTGGCTTGGGCGAGCGGGTCTGGAGGTACTGCTGCACCGCAGACCATGACGTTCCGCCAATCACCTCGCTGTAGCGCGCAAAGAAGCGGCGCTCGGCTTCATCCGGATCGCGTGGCGGCTCATTGTGCGCCGTGCCGTTCGTGCGCGGCGCGGCCTCAGCAACTGGCTCCTGACTTTGAGCAGGCGCTGGCTCTGCTGCGAGCACAGGCTCCTCGGCCACCGCAGCTTCAACAACCTCGTCCTCAACGCTGGGCGCGGCTTGCCTGGCGCTGCTGCGACTCTTGCTCTTCGCGGCTGCTTCGCCATCCGGCACAAGGTCGGGGTACAGCGTGCCGAGCGTAGCGGCGTAGCGCTTGTTCAGCTTGAGGTGCGCCGGGCGCGGCGGCTTGATAATCGGCGTAATCGAGCGCTCATCGCCCTCGCGCTCGACCAGCAGGATGGCGTCGGCTTCGTAGGTAATCTGCTCGTCGGCCAGCACGCGCAGCCCGTCATCCTGCAGGCCGCCTTCGTCCTGCACGCGGTATTTGCGGCCCAGGTGGCCAATCACGATCACATGAAAGCCGGCCTGCTTCAGTTCCGTCAGGCTGGTGTAAAGCGCCTGCATGTTGCGGTTGATCGAGGCATGCTCGTCGTAGCCAAGCCCGGTTTTATGATCAGTCTCAGCGCCAGCGCGGCGCTGTGCATAGGCGCGCATGGCCTGAAAGACCTTGGAGATCGAGTCAAGAATCACAGTGTCGCCCGGCTTGCCCTGAGCGCGAACTTCGTCCATGGCCTCCACGAGCGCGCGCAGCGACAGCGTTTGCACGACCTGAATGCGGCGGTGAACGCCGGACTTGCCCGCCAGGCTCTTGGCCGCGCCTTCGGTGTCGAGCACCCACAGCGTGCCGGAGCGCCGGGCGCTGCTCGCCAGGTGCGATTTTCCTGCGCCGGCCTGGCCGGTTAAAATGTAGAGGCTGCCGGTTTGCAGCTCATCGAGGCGCTGAAACATACCTCTTCCTCCGTGCTAATACATGTTTCGTATCGTCAAAACTCGTCCTGCTAGTTTACATAGCGGCAGTATAGCACAGATGTTCTTGTGTGTAAAGAGGCAAACCTTCAGCATGTACGAGCTAATTCACCGTATTTGGCCCATAACTGCGCTGCACCCAGCGTGGATCGTTGCAGCGCGCCGATTCAGGAATCATGCTGTAGATTACGCTTTCAGTGGCAATCACATGCTCAAGCATCAAGCGCCGCGCCGTTTCCGCATCATGAATTCGGATCGCCTCCACAATGCGCTGGTGATATTCGGCTGCGTTCTTGAGCACATCGGGCGAATGATAAATCATGGTATCAATAACTTCGCTCATGACTTCAGATATTTGCATCAGCGCATGCATGAGCAGCGGGCTGTGAGCGGCGCGCGCCACGCCGATATGAAAGCGCGTGTCGGCGGCGCGGGTCCGTTCATGGTCAGCTTCATGGTATTGCGTGGCTTTCGCCAGCGCCTCAAGCTCCATGATCTCGACTGGCAGCGCGCGCTCGGCGGCAAAGCCTGACGCCGCGCTCTCGATTGCCCGCCGGTAATCGAGCAGCGCGGGCAAATCAGAGCTATGCCGCGTTAAGATTTCCGGCACGCGGCGCGGACCGGGCAGGTCGGGCCAGCGCGCCACAAACGAGCCGCCATGGCGACCCCGGCGCACTTCCAGCCAGCCGGCTTCCACCAGATTTTGCAGCGCCACCCGCAACGTCGAGCGGCTGACGCCCAAACGCGCGGCCAGCTCACGCTCAGGCGGCAAGCGATCGCCGGGATTCAGCAGGCGCGCTTTGATCACGCCAGAAATGCGTTCCATGGTTTCTTCAAGCGGGTTGGGGCTGCGAATGGTCATGAAAATATCATCATGAATGATATCCATACTGTTTTCTCTATTTTCATACGCAGTGTACGTTCGCAAAACGAAAGGGCAAACAAAAGACGGCCATGCTCGGCCATCTATTGTTCGCCCTATTGCGGTTATGTGCACTACGTCTATTTGAAAGGCTGGTACAACATGATGCGTGAAATGCAGCGTAAAAGCTGATTGTGGTACGTATTAACTCATCAGTCAGGTCGTTGGGCGAGCCGCTGAAGCTCGAACAGCTTGGTCAAAGCTTCAAGCGGTGTCAGGGCATTCACATCAAGCCGTCGGATCATTTCAATCACCGGATTCGGCGCGAGATCGAACAGCGAAAGTTGCCCAAGCGAAGCAGGCGCGTCGGCTTGCACGTGCGGCTGCGCCGGAGATTGCGCATGCTGGTCTGGGCGCTGCTCAAGGTCGGCAAGCAATTCGCTCGCCCGCCGGATCACGACGCGCGGGATACCGGCAAGTTCGGCAACGTGAATACCGTACGATTGATCCGCGCCGCCGCGCCGCAGTTCGTGCAAAAACACCACCCGGCCTTCATGTTCCACAGCGGCCATATGATAGTTCTTGACGCGCGGCATCAACTGCTCAAGTTCGGTCAGTTCGTGGTAGTGCGTGGCAAACAGCGTCCGGCAGCCAAGTCGCGGTTCGTTGTGAATGTACTCGACCACCGCTCTTGCAATTGCCATGCCATCGTATGTGCTGGTTCCGCGCCCAACTTCGTCAAGAATGATCAGGCTGCGCCGGGTGCTTTGCAGCAGCAGCGCCGCTGTCTCGGTCATTTCGACCATGAAGGTGCTTTGGCCGGTCGCGATGTCATCCTGCGCGCCGATACGGGTGAAGATGCGATCCACAATGCCGATCTCGGCCTGCCCGGCTGGCACGAACGAACCAATCTGCGCCATGAGGACGATCAGCGCGATCTGGCGCAGCACGGTCGATTTACCGGCCATGTTCGGGCCAGTAATAATCAGCACCTGATGATCGTCGGTGTTTAACAGCGCGTCGTTGGCGATGAAATCGCCGTCGAGCGACTGCTCCACCACCGGGTGCCGCCCGGCGACAATCCGCAGCCGCGTATCATCATGCAGCGTGGGCCGCACATAGCGCCCGCGCACAGCAGCCTCGGCCAGCCCGGCGTACACATCAACTTCGGCCAGCGCCCGCGCCGTCGTCAGCAGCCGCATGCCCTGCTCGGCAATCTGCATGCAAACGCCGGTAAATGCCCGCCGCTCAAGATCGTTGAGCCGCTCCTGGGCGTTGAGCACAATCGTTTCGTATTCTTTCAATTCGCTGGTAAAGTAGCGCTCGCCGGTCACAAGCGTCTGCTTGCGCACGTAATCGTCCGGCACGTCGTTGGCGTAGCTTTTCGGCACTTCGATGTAATAGCCAAAGACTTTGTTGTAGTCTACGCGCAGGCTCTTGATGCCGGTGCGCTTCTGCTCGCGCTCTTCCAGTTTTGCAATCCAGGTCTGCGCGTCGCGGCTGGCGGCTACTACTTCATCCATCTGCTGGTCGAAGCCGGGCCGTATCACGCGGCGCGGCTGCTCGCCGTTCTCGGTCGCGCGCAGGTAGTTCGACGCGCCGAGCAACGCGGGCGGATCGTCGTCGAGCGCCTGTTCGAGCAGTTGGAGCACGTCGGCGCAGGCGTCGAGGCGAGCGCGAGAGACAAGGAGAGCAGGAGAAGGGGAGGCAGAGCGCTCGGTAGATTTACCATTACTCCGAGGATCTCCACCTACGAGATTCTCTGTATCATCCTGACTTCCTGTTTCCTTGTCTCTCTGTCTCCCTGTCTCCTGAACTTCGACCGGCTCCTCCCATGCGTCCTCGCCGAACAGATCGTCGTCCTCGTAGCGCGGCGCGGCATGCCGACGTGACTCGCGCTGCTCGCGCAGGCTTGGGCCAGGCGATTGCAGATTTGAGATTGCAGATTGCAGATTATCTTCACCTGATGGCTCTGCTTCTTCCTGATTATCAGCAAACAGATCATCTGCTGATGGCGCTCCTTCGTCCTTCGTCCTTCGTCCTTCGTCCCGCTCATCCGGCGGCAGCCAGCCGTCGAGCGTTGTCATGAGATTGGGCAATGCCCGCAGCGCCTCGCGCAGCCGCACCAGATCGCGCGGGGTCGCAATCGTCACGCCCTGCAGCACGCGATTGACCACCCGCTCCATGTCGCCGACCTGCTTGAGGCAATCGCGCGTGCCAGCGCGCAGCAGCGCATCGTCGGCAAAGTGCGCCACAGCGTCATGGCGCACACGGATTCGCTCGATGTCGAGCAGCGGCTGGTTGAGCCAGCGCCGCAGCAGCCGCGCGCCCATCGGCGTGCGCGTCTGGTCCAGCACGTTGATCAGCGCGCCCTTCGATCCGCCGCCGCTGCCCTCCAGCAGTTCGAGGTTGCGGCGCGTCTGCGGATCGAGAAACATGGTGTTGCCGGTGGTGTACGTTCGCAGCGTCGTCATCTGCATGACCGCGCCATTCAGCGTTTCGTTGACGTACTGGATCACCGCGCCCGCCGCGCGCGTCGCCAGCGGCTTGTCGCTCAGTTCGAAGCTTGCCAGCGACTGCACGCCGAAGTGTTGCAGAAGCGCATCGCGCGCGGTACGCGCTTCCCAGCGCCATGCCGAGTAGGCTGTGACATGGCCGTGCGCCCAGCGGGCGGTGTTCTCGCGCTCGATCCGGCGCGCCACGCGCTCGCCCGGCAGCAGCATCTCGCGCTCTTCTTTGGTCATGAACTCCAGATCCTGCGTCAGTTGGGCGCTGGACGGATCGAGACCTGGCAGGCGCAATGCCGCATCGTCGGGCGCGAGCACCTCGGCGGCCTGAAGCCGCGCAAGCTCGCCCTGCGCCTGCGTGGCGGCCCGGTCGCCGCCGAATTCGGTCGCGTAGAACTCGCCGGTGCTCAGGTCGGCGTAGGCCAGCCCGACCCGGCAGCGTTCGCCATGCTGCTCCACAATCACCGCCGCCAGGTAATTATTCTGGGCCGCCGACAGCATGCCCGCCTCGGTGACGGTGCCGGGCGTGACCACGCGCACCACTTCGCGCTCGACCATGCCCTTCACAGCGGTGCGCTGCTCCAGCCCGGCGGCAAACACCGACTTGGGGCGCGTGTCCGACTTGCTGGACGGCGTTTCACTGATCTGCTCGGCAATCGCAACGCGGTAGCCACGGCTGACCAGATCGCCCACGTAGCGCTCGACGGCGTGGTACGGCATGCCGGCCATAGGGCAGAGCTGCTTTTCGCCGGTTTGCTTGTGGTTCGCAAAATGTTTGTAGGTGAGCGTTACGTCAAGCTGCTCGGCGACGAGTTTGGCGTCGTCGTCAAATGCTTCATAAAAATCGCCCATGCGGTACAACAAAATCGCATCAGGCTGACCGGCTTTAAGCTGGCGATATTGCACGTACCATTTGACTAATTCGAGGGTGGGAAACTCTTGCCGCAACTGCCGCTCGATTACACGACGGTCGATCTGAGGCATAGCAAAGCACTCCGTTTATCGTAGAAACTCGTACTCATGAGCTATTATAGCACGACCGTTTTAGTTGAACAAATGTTCTGCCCTCTTTTATAAGAGCAGTTTTCATAAAGAAAAAGCCACAGAGGACACAGAGATCACCGAGAAAAATATACTCTGAGTGCTCTGTGGCTTCTGTGGCTCAATTAACATGAAGACGGCTGCGCCTCATTCCATGATCATCGGCTCGCCTGTGCTCTCCCGATTTGGCGTCACGCGCCGCAGGAACAGCGCCATGACCGCGCCTACTCCGACGATGCTGGTCGTAAGAATAAACGCGTCACGAAACGAGAACAGCGTTGCCTGGAGGTGAAGCTGGCCTGCCAGCGCCTGAAGCGCCAGCGCGCGGGCATGGAGTTGGTCAAAGCCGCGTGACTGAAACAGCGCGGTCAGTTGGCCGACAAGCAGCGCCGTGGGCGAGGAGGGCGTGACGCGCTCGGCCAGGTGCGCGAAATGTGCCGGCTCGCGGTTTTGCACGTAAGTCGAGAGCAGCGCTGTGCCAAACGCCACCACGACCTGCCGCATCAAGCTAAACAGGCTCGTGGCGCGCGCCAGCAATGCGCGTGGCACATTACTCAGCGCCACGACCTGCGTCGGCTGAAGCGTGAACGAAATCGCGACGCTGCGGCCCAGCAGCCAGAGTTGCAAGGTCCAGAAGGTCGTTTGCAGCGACAGGTGCGAAAGTGCATAGCTCGTCAGCGCCAGCGCCACCGTGCCGATCAGGATGATCGGCTTCGCGCCAAAACGATCCACCAGAATACCGCCGAACGGCAGCACGACCATGGTCGCCAGCGCGGACGGCAGCAGCCACAAACCAGCCTGCACCGGCGTTAGCCCGCGCAGGTTTTGCAAAAAAATCGGCAGCAAAAACAGCGCGCCGAACAACGCGATCTGGAGCGTCCAGGTCATCAGGTTGCCAGCGGTGAAATTCCAATCCTTGAACAGCCGCACGTCCAGCAGCGGGGTCTCGGCGCGCAATTCCGCAAAAACCATGGCGATCAGGCAGATGATGCCCATGATAAGAAACGAAAGCACCTTGTTCGATCCCCAGCCATCGGTGCCAGCTTCGCCAATGCCGTACACGAGCGACGCGAAGCCGATCGTCGAAAGGATCAGGCCGGGCCAGTCCATGCGCCGGTTGGCCGACGCGCGGTATTCGCGCAGCACAAGCGCCCCGACGATGAAGCCGACAATCCCAATCGGCACGTTCAAATAGAAAATCAAGCGCCAGCTCGCATATTCTACAATGTAGCCGCCAAGCGTCGGCCCAAGCGCGGGCGCGAACAGAATCGGGATGCCGAGAAACGCCGACGCCCGCCCGCGCTCGTTGGCCGGAAACGCCGCGAAGATCAGCGCAATCGCGAGCGGCGACAGCGCGCCGCCACCCAGCCCTTGCAGCACGCGGGCAAATATCAGGCTGCCGATGCTCCATGACAGGCCGCACAACGCCGACGCAATCGTGAATAGCGCCAGCGAGGTCAGGTAAATGCGCTTTGTGCCGTAGCGGTCAGCCATGTAGCCGAAAAAAGGAATGCTGACCGTCAGCGCGAGCGTGTACGACGTGACGACCCACTGCACGCCGGTCAGCGTTGTGCCAAACACCGCTTGAAGCTTAGGGAGCGCGATATTGACCACCGTGCTGTCAAGAACCGACATGAACAGGCCAAACACGACCGCGATCATCACCAGCCACTTGTATTCCAGCCCAAACAACCCGCGCTGTTCGCCAGCGTTGGCGGCGAGTGGGACTGCGTTGCCAGGGATCGCAGGAGCATTACTCATACATTCATTCCTTGCTTGAAATTGCGGCAAACGGGGAGCAACTTGCCACAGAACGCACCGAGGTCACAGAGAAGAATATGCATCAGCATGCCCTCGGTGGGCTCGGTGTCCTCTGTGGCAAAAGTCCAGTTTTCAGCCATGCAGAATGTAACAATTGCTCATGCTCACCGGCGAATACGAACATTCGCGCTTTCGCCCGGATACAGCGCCGCGTCGGCAGGCGCGTTCAAACTGATGTGGACCTCAATCCGCTGCGCTACTTTGGTGAAGTTCGCCGTGCCGCGATCCGTGGCTGGAAGGAGCGAGAACTCCGCGGCGGTGGCAGGCAGAATTTCTGTGACGGTGCCACTATAGGTCGTGTTGCCGGTCGCATCCACAGTGATATCGGCTGGCTGCCCGACCCGCACATCGCTGATCGCCGTTTCATCGACAAACGCGGTAATCCGCAGATGATCGAGGTCGGCGATGTAGGCCAGCGGCACGCCCGCGCTGACCAACTGCCCTTGTTTGGCGTCCACGCGCAGCAGCGTGCCGTTGATTGGCGCGGTAATGTTGAATGACTCGCGCGTGGCCGTGCCGGGCGCGGTCTGCACCAGGCCAATCACCTGACCGGCGCGCACCTTCTCGCCGACTTTAACCGGCCATGCGACCAGCGTTCCAGCGCCAGTCGGCGTGACGGTGGTCATGTCCGAGTCAACCAGCGCGTCGTCGGTCGAGATAAACAGCGTGGAGTCACGCCAGTAATTGTAGCCATAGTTTGCCGCTGCCCCGACAATCACCACGCCCAGGATCAGGAAAATGATCGAGCGAACTGATAAACGGCGGCGAGCGCGTACCGGCGCGGCGGGCGCGCTGTCGGTCACGCCTGCTTCGGCGGAAGCCGTCTCGGTTGTCATGCAACTCTCCTTAGTAAACCCATATCTGTGAAATCAATCGAACGTTATCGTTTCTGAAGCAATACAACTGTCTGCGCTTATGGTGCCGCAACCTCGTCAATGCTCACGGCCTGCAAGGCGCACAAGCCATGATGCAGCGCCGCAAGCGTCGCATCATCAAGCCGAGCGAGGCGCTGCTGCAACTGCCCCCAGCCGCTTTGACGCAGCCGCTCGCTTAATTCCTCGCCTTGCGGCGACAGGCATGCCAGCGTGCGCCGCCGGTCGTCAGGATCTTCTGTGCGAACGGCCAGTTGCGCCTGCACCAGCCGATCGATTAAGTGGCTCGCCGTCGGCAACCCAACGCCAAGCTTTTCCGCCACCGAACCAATCGGCACCGCGCCATCATTGCACAGCACAAACAGCGTTTTGAGTTGCGCCATCGACAAATCAAGCTCCATCCACACCGGCGTCGTGAGTTCATGCAGCGAGCGAAAGATCTGCCGGTATGCTTCCGCGATCTCACGAATTACTGTCATGCGGTTGTCTGGCATCATGTTCCCTGGT
>DASTWM010000258.1:0-28526 GCA_035765855.1 Roseiflexaceae bacterium | reverse complement strand
GGGCTGGCGGCGCGGCTGGACATGGACCAATACGCTGGCGCTGGTCGGCAATGTAAGCATGGCGGCGCTCGGCGTCTGGCTGAGGATCGCGCCGCTTGTGCTGCTGCTCGGCGTAGTCGCCGCATTGGCCGCGTGGGATTTATTCAGCTTCGCCGCGCGGCTGCGACGCACGCCGCAGGTCATCGGCGAGGCGTCGCTGGTTCGGGCGCACCTCCGGCGGCTCGGCATGGTCCTCGGTGCCGGGCTGCTGCTCGGCGCGCTATCACTGACTGTGCGCTTCGGGCTGAGCTTTGGCTGGGCGCTGGGTTTGACGCTACTTGTGGCGCTCGGCCTGCGCTATCTGGGCCGCGCAATTCAGCAGGCTGAAGATGAGCAGGCGGTGACCACTGTTTCTGAAAACTGATTTTTGAGCAACGATGACAAGCACTATCACGCAAGAGCGCCCCGACAGCGCCGACGCGGTCGCGCTGATCAGCGAACTCGAAGCGCATCTCAACCCACTCTATCCCGCCGAAAGCCGCCATGGCTTCAGCATCGAGCGGCTGATTGCTGAACAGGTCGCGTTTTTCGTGCTGCGTGTCGACGGCGCGCCGGCCGGCTGTGGCGGCATCAAGCTGTTCAGCACGGATTACGGCGAAGTCAAGCGCATGTACGTCCGGCCAGAGTTTCGCGGGCGCGGCCTGAGCAAATTGATGCTGAATCATCTGATTGATTACGCAGATGCTCATGGTGTCACATGCGTGCGGCTGGAAACCGGCATGTATCAGACGGAAGCGATCTGGTTGTATGAGCGCATGGGATTTCGGCGCGTCCCGCCGTTTGGTGCCTACCGCAGTATCCGCTCAGCTTGTTTTACGAGAAGCGCCTATTGGATGCGCTGCGTAGTGTGACATGCTTGGTTACATAGCGATTGACGCACTCTTTGTGGTGCTTTGTCGGATGCAGTTCGTCTTAAAATCGCAATCTTGAAGCTCTTGACGCGCGCTCCTCAGCATGGGATAGTTGAAGTTGTTCCAGTGTATGGTGCCCTTCATCACTGTCAAAGCAATGAGCGACGGTGCAGCAGAGTGTACATAGACAAAAGTGATCAATTATGACTGTTCCTGATTTTCAATCTCTTATGCTTCCTGTACTCATAATTGCTGGTGACGGCCACGAGCACACCACCACCGAAGTAGGCGACATTCTCGCGCAGCAATTCCACTTGACTGAGGCCGACCTCAAGGAACTATTACCAAGTGGCAAACAGTCGAAGTTCACAAACCGTATCGGATGGGTCTCTACCTATCTGCGGAAAACCAAACTCCTGGACGGCACCGGGCGCGGGCGGTTTCGTATCACTGACCGAGGACAGCAGGTGCTCAGCACAAACCCCACACGGATTGACATCAAGTATCTGGAGCGCTTTCCAGAATTCGCTGCGTTCCAAGGCCAGCAAAGAACCGCCAACAACGATACCGAAATTGTTAAAGAAACCAACCAGACACCAAAAGAAGTGCTGGAAGAGAGCTATTTGCTGCTCAGGCGCGACCTGGCACAGGAACTTCTTGAACGTATCAAGCGCAAGCCACCAATCTTCTTTGAGCGCCTCGTGGTGGAACTCCTTGTGGCAATGGGTTATGGTGGCTCGTTGAAAGACGCTGGTCAAGCCGTGGGCCGAAGCGGAGATGGCGGTATAGATGGCATCATCAAGGAGGATCGCCTTGGCCTTGACTACATTTATATTCAGGCCAAGCGCTGGGAGGACACGGTTGGGCGACCAGCGGTGCAAGCCTTCGCGGGAAGTCTCGATGAGCAGCGGGCACGCAGGGGCGTAATGATAACAACATCGTCCTTCTCACAGGAGGCGCACCGCTTTGTGAGCCGGATTGAGAAGAAGATTGTGCTGATTGACGGCGAAATGCTGGCTCAGTTAATGATTGACTACAATGTTGGCGTTGCTGTCGAAGAGACATATGTCGTCAAGCGCGTTGATATTGATTATTTTGAAGAAGAATGATAGCTGCAAGATGTAAGGTTTATTCCCCTGCTTGTGGCCGGTACGCAATCGCGTCGATCTCGACCGCCGCGCCGAGCGCCAGCGCTGCTCGCCCGACCGTGATCCGCGCGGGCGGGTTGCTGCCGATTACTGCCAGGTAGGCGGCGTTCATGTCGTCGAACGTGGCAATATCTGCCAGAAAAACATCGACCTTGACGAGATCCGTCAGCGTCGCGCCGCATGCCTGCAAAATCTGCGCGATGTTGCGGAGCGCCTGCGTTGTTTCCGCCCCGGTTCCGCCAGCGACCAGTTCCATGCTCTGCGGGCGCGTGCCAAGCGTGCCAGAGATATAGATGAAATCGCCGGCAACTGTGGCATGGCAAAACGCCGGGAGTTGCGCCAGCCCCGGCACATTGATATGTTGCACACCGCTCATGGAATGCTCCTTACAAAAGAGGACAAAGAACAAAGACACCGAGCACGAACGTATACCTCTGGAAGTGCTCTTTGTTCTTGATCCTTTGTTCTTTGTTCTTCATGTCAGATAAATGTCGCGCCGCTCAGGATGCGCTCGATCACCCACAGTACCACCAGCCCGACCAGCACCGCGATCAGCGCGTCGCGCTTGCGCCGCAGGTACATGCCCGCCTGAATCGCCTGGTAAGCGTAAAACGCTTGCAGCACGAAGCCCAGAAAATAGAGCGGCAGCGACGCAATCGCCGCGCCGGGAATAAAGCGCACCGCCACCAGCACCAGCCATGTCAGCACCAGAATCGGCGCGTAGAACAGCGCGAACAGGTACACCACCGTGATGAATTCGCCGCTGCCGCCGAACTGCCTGGCGATGAAATACATCACGCCCGCGAACAGGTAAAAGCCGAACAGCGCGTTAATAATCGCAAACAGCAGCCCGATCGCATCCATGCCGCCGCCGCTTGCGACTACGCCCAGCAGCGTCACAATGAACGCGGCGATGGCAACGTAGGTCAGCGCATCGCTGTCCGAGGCGCGCACGGCGTAGCGCCGGAAGGTGTGAATGGATGGATGCAGCAGGACATCCATGCTTTGCCGCAATATCTGCCCAAGGCGCGCTTGTGCGTTCATGGTTCCTCCTGATTGCTTCAGATCGTGTTGCCAGTATACCGCACAACGAAGACCGGCCAGCGACCATGTGCGAGCGGCAATCAGCAATGATACCTGATGTTCTAATGCACAAGAGGTAGATCTGGTAGGTGTTCACCATGCTGCGCGCTAGGTTTACGCGCGTTTGACGCGCGCCGTGCGGTCCAACATGTATGTGCGGCCTCACTGCCAGCGGCGCGCGCAATCATTATTTCCTTATATCAGGTTCACGCCGAACCAGCCGAGCACAGTTATCACAATCAGCGTCAGCGACAGCATGCTGACGATCACCGCGACGCCCCATGCCAGAACGTTATAGCTTCCATGGTTGACATAGTTTCCCATGAGTTCGCGGTTGTTCACCAGCCGCAGGATTGCAAGCAGTTCAATCGGCAAGAGCAGTCCATTGAGCACCTGCACCCCAATCAGCACCTGAATAACGGGGATATCAGGAATGAGCGCCAGCGCCGCGCCAAGCAGAAGCAGTGCCGTGAACACCCCCTGAAAAATCGGAGCCTCCTGCCATGAACGTGACACACCGCGCTCAATGCCCAGCGCTTCGCTCAGCATATACGTGGTTGCAAGCGGGAGCACGCCGGCCGCCAGCAGCGATGCGCCCAGCAGCCCCAGCCCGAACAGATACTCGGCATAGGCTCCGGCAATCGGCTGGAGCGCCAGCGCCGCATCGGCAGCCGTTTCAACGCTCCTTTTGATTGGAAAAAGTGTTGCGGCGGTGGCGATGATAATGAATGCTGAGATCAGATCGGAAAAAATCACGCCGCTCCATACATCAAAGCGCGTGTAGCGATATGCCTCGATCACCATGCCCTTATCAACCACCGACGACTGGACGTAGAGTTGCATATACGGCGTGATCGTCGTGCCAATCAGCGCGATCAACAAGGTTAGATAGGCGGGATCGAACTGGATCGTCGGCTGTACCGTTTGGCGCGCGACCATGCCCCAGGAGGGTTTGGCGAGAAACGCTGCACCGATGTAGGTGAAGAATGCAAGCGTCAGCAACAGGAAAATCTTCTCGACCGAGTTGTACGAACCGCGTGTGATCAGCAGCCACATCACCGCAGCAGCAGCCGGCACAGCGATGTAGCGATTGATTCCGAACAACTCTGCGCCCGCCCCAATACCCACGAACTCGGAAATAATCAGACCGAAGTTTGCGATGAACAGCGCCAGCAGGATCAGCGCAGTCATGCGGAGCGAAAAATTTTCGCGGACGAGATCGGAAAAGCCTTTACCCGTCACCGTGCCAAGCCGCGCGCACATCTCCTGTACGATGCCCAGGAACACGGTGATGATGATCATGACCCATAGAAAGCGGTACCCGTATGAAGCGCCTGCCGACGCATAGGTAGCGATGCCGCCAGCATCATTGCCCGCGTTCGCTGCGAGCAGCCCCGGCCCCAGGGCCAGCAGATACGGCAGGAGGCGGCGGCGCGATGGACGCTCGCGGGTGGGCGCGTCGGGGCGGCTGGTGGTAGCCTGATCGCGGGTTGTCATAGCACCTGGCGCTTTCTATCCGAAGATGCGCGCGCCGCGTCGCTGCCATACTCCGGGCAGCAGCACCGCCAACGCATCATCCACGGTTACGATACCAATCATGCGCTCATGTTCGTCCAGCACCGGCACAGCCAGCATGTTGTATTCGGCCAGCACATCGGCGGCATCCTCGGCGCGGTCTTCCGGGCTTACGGTCGGCACTTCGTCGAGCAATTCAGCTATCGGTGTCGCCGGGTCGGCCAGAATGAGGTAGCGCAGCCGGAGCGCGCCGCGCAGCACGCCGGGGTCGTCATCCGCCATGGCGTACACGGCCAGCAGTGGGTCGGGCACTTCTTCCAGCGCGCGCACGATCGAAAGTGCTTCGCCAACCGTGGCGCTTTCCGGCACACGCACGAATTCCGTCGACATGACCCGACCGACGCTGTGCTCGTCATAGGCCAGAAACGATTGCACGCCGGCGGCCTCGTCGTGTTCCATTAAAGCCAGCAACTGCTGCGCGGTTTCCTTGTCCATGTCTTCCAGCACGTCGGCGGCGGCGGCGGGGTCCATCTCCTCCAGAATGTCGGCGGCGCGCTCCTGGTTCATGCCTTCCAGCAGGTCGGCCAGGCGCTCGTCGCTCACCTCCTCCAGCACGTCGGCGGCGGTTTCGTCGTCGAACGCAGCCACAATCTCGGCGCTTTCGCGATACGAGAGCGCGTCCATGATGCGGGCCATGTCAACCGGATGCAGTTCCAAAAGGCGATCATAGGAAACCTTGAGTTGCACTGGCGCGGCGCTGGCGAGGTATTGTACGTTTTTCCAGTCGAGTACCTGGTGGCCGACAATTTTATCGGCCAGCGCGCGCGGGCCGAGGCGGCGGAGCAGGGCCTGTGGACTGATATCCACGCCAAGCACGCGGTAAATACCTTCAATCTGTGCAATCTGCACATCATTGACGCGAATGATCCGCCGCCCGGTGATGTCGATCAGCTGGTGATCGAGCACGTCCTGGCGCAACAGCACCTCGCCATCTCGGCGGGCGAACGACTGGAGATCAACTGTTGATGAGCTAAGTTGCGCCACGCTGTTGATGTTCTGCACGTGGCTGGCGGGTACGAAAAAGCGCCGCCGATGGTCGCGCACGACTACGCCAGTGATGGGCGGGTAATGCGCGTCGCCAATCCGAGCGATTAAGTCCTCAAGCTTGCCAATCGGTTCGCCGGTTTTGACATGCACCAGTTGATCGAGAAGGGAGGCAAGAAAAAGCATGGAAACCTCCTGTTGTGATCGCACATGAACACACATGCGGCCCTGAGCAGCGCAGGGCCAGGAGGCAAGTGGAGCGCTAGATGCGGCGCAACAGGAGCCAGCGCTGACCGACCATGCGTGGTGGGCGCTGCGTCAGGAAGAGCTGATTGTTGAAATGCGCCTCGCGACGCCTATGACTGCCGTCCATACGTTTTCCATGCGAATGCCCCCTCGACACGTGCCAGGGGGCATACTTGTTTGCGGTGGCACTATACACCCGCGCGGCAGGATTGTCAATCATTGAAGATGCAGAAATCGACAGTTTGAAAGCTGAGTCAAACGGGGCGGTTCGCGGCGAAAGCGCCCTGGATATGGCATAGCTTCTGCAAAACATCATGTAACTGGATCATCGCAACGCCAATGCGCAGGCCATGATGCAGTTGAACGAGCAGAGAAGGGAAGGAAGCTATGACAACACAACGAGAGCGCGAACCATCCATGACCCAATTGCTGGAAGAAGTCAGCAGCGATCTGCAAACATTGGTGAAACAGGAGATTGCACTGGCGCGCGCGGAACTCTACGAGCGCTTTGATGACGCCAGGGAAATCGGCATTGCGTTTGCGCTTGGCGGCGGGCTGCTGGCGGTCGGCGGGCTGCTGCTGGTGCTGATGCTGGCGCAGGCCATCGCTGATCTGTTCGACTGGCCGGAGTGGGCCGGCTACGCCGTGCTCGGCACACTCTTTACGGTCGTCGGCGCGATCCGCGTGTATGCCGCGCAGCAGCAGGCCAGATCCACAGAGTTTCTGCCGCAGCAGACACTGGAGTCAGTCAAGCGCGATGTGGAAGCGATTACGAATCGATCTGCCTCTGGCCCAGCGTAGATATACCATCGTTTGGACATAATGACACACCAACGCCCGGTATGTCGTGGATAAACATACCGGGCGCTGTTATGGAATTGCGGGCCTATCACGAGGTTTTCGGTGGCTGCTGCTCCCAGTAGCCGGGCCGCCGGTAGTGCTGGTAGAGTTGCTCCTCATACGTGCGGTTAAGCATGGACTCTTTGAACTCCGGGCCTTGCTTGATTTGCTCGCGCGACATGGAGACATCGACCTGCGCGTTGCCCCAATCAATCCTTGTAATCCATTCCGGGGCAACCAGCACCTTCTTGCCAAACCACCAATTGCTGGTGTCGATCACCATGTAGCGAATCTGCCATGTCTCATCGTCTATAATGAAATCGCTGACATGGCCGATCTCGTCGTCGCTGGCGTGAATGTGGTAATTCCTGACTTCGCTGGTGCTGCGCAGGTGATTTTCGCCGTGAGGCTGCTCGTCCGACAGTTCATGGCGTTCGGCTGTGCGCGCCAGTACGTCGATCGGCGCGCCCGGCACCGGCTGGAACGCATACGGTGTCATGCTCACGCCCCAGATGCCGCCGCCGTACCAGTACGGGTTGTAACCGTAGTGGGCGGCAAAATCCTCCTCCTTCTGGCGCGAAACGGGCTGATCGGTCTCGATCGGCGGCGCGCCTTCGACTTTTTGGCGTGGCAGGTTGACATTGACGCGGTGATGCTCCCAATCGACCGATTGAATGGCCATGGGCGAGATCAGGACGAGCTGGTCGACCAGCCAGTCGCCGGTGTTCACCACCATATAGCGGATGGTCCACTGTTCGTCGTCGAACAAAAACTCGTCGACGTTGCCAATATCGCCATCAGTTGCGCCGATGGTGGCATTGTGCAGATGTTTAACGCTACGTAGCATAGCGATACCTCCATTTCATTGATAATCGCTCAGCGAACATGGACTGAGCAATAACGTCGCGGTATGTATGTGCTTGTGCATCGCGTGGTGTATGCCAGCGCAATTCGACGTATGAGGAGCCTGGAGCCTGCAAAGGATAGGCTGCATTCCTAACCTAGCAATTTGTTTGCCAGAACCAGGCTATGACGTTGATGCTCGGTTTTCATTTATTTTCATTTAATAGACGAGCATGCAGTGCTGAGTAGCTCGCGCTTGCGTGCAAAACAAAGCTATTACCGATTTAAAAGAGAGCAATGTGCGCCGCAACGCACGATCAGGGGAATACAATGTGCTATATGTGTAACGAGCAGATTCCTGGGATTTGCTTCAAACATGTTCAAGAATAGCCACATACATAGGAGTTGAATGCATTCTTCCTTTTGGCGAATTGTGATTGGCATTGTTGTATTTCTGTTCGGTGCCGCGATCGTGTACCGCGCGATCACTGCCGATTGGGAAAAAGTCGCCCTCTTAACGGTCTTTCTGGTTGGCTCGGTAGCTTTTCTTTGGATCGGTAAGCGCCTCCCGATGAGTATTCGCGCGTTTGTGGTCGTCGCCGCGCTCGGCAATGCCATCGGATACACCTGGGATCTGTACCAGCGGTTCGCGCCATTCGATAAGATCATTCATGGCTACACGCTCTTTGCGCTCACGGCACCAATCAGTCTCTGGGCACGCCGGCGGTTATTCGAAGGAATGGGCAAGCACCCGTTCTGGGCAATCATCACCATGACGAGCTACGGCATCGCGCTCGGCGCGCTCTGGGAAGTGGCCGAATGGGCCTACGATCTGTTCGAACCATTAAACGTCATCAAAGGGAAAACCGACACGATCACGGACATCATTGTTGATACGCTTGGTGCCGTGTGTGCCGCCTTTCTCATTTTGTACTTTTTGAAAGATGACCGCGAGAAGTGATCGCGCGAAACAAGAGCCTGAAACATGATCTGTTCCAGGCTCTGACACGATTCCATGGTGAGCTTGTGTGGACGTGATCTTCTTATGATTCGTGGCGGAGCAGCGCCGCGCCTGCGAGCGCCGCCAGGCCAGCGCCAGCCAGCGCCAGCCAGCTGCGGTGCGTGTCAAGCCACAGCTGCGCGCTCCACGGTTGGGATCGATCATCAAAGACACCATGCGCGCCATGATCTTTAGCATTATCTACCGCTTCCCAGAGATTATTCGGCTGATTGGGATCGCGCGGCTGGTCGGTCTGCTGGCCCTTGTAGCCGGTGCGCGACAAATACCAGTCCGCAAATCCGGGCGCAATTTTGTTGCCAATCACGGCCTTGACGGTCGGATAGCCGACCAGTATTTCGCGGCGCGGGTTGTGCGCGGCGAAGTAGACCGCGTCGGCAGCGACTTCCGGCTGGAAGATCGGCGGCACCGGCTGGGCTTTGTTGGGCAGGCGGCTCTTGACCCAGCGGAACTGCGGCGTGTTCAGCGCTGGCATCTGCACCATGCTGACCTTGACGTTGCTGCCGTCATGCAGCAACTCCGACCGCAGCGAGTCCATGAAGCCCTGGATGGCGTGCTTGGATGCGCAGTACGCCGACTGGAGCGGAATGCCGCGATACGCCAGCGCCGAACCAACCTGCACAATCACGCCGTGATCGCGCGGCAGCATGCGCTTGAGCGCGGCCAGCGTGCCATACACATAGCCGAGGTATGTCACCTCAGTCACGCGCTTGTATTCTTCCGGCTTCATTTCTTTGACAGGCGAAAAGACCGACGCCATGGCGACGTTGATCCAGATGTCGATCGGCCCCAGTTCATCTTCAACCCGTGCCGCCGCCGCCTCGATTGCTTCGGCATCGGCAACGTCGAGCGGCAGCACCAGCGCCGTGCCGCCGGCCTGCTCGACTTCGCGCGCCGCTGCTTCCAGCCCGGCCTTCCCGCGCGCGATCAGCCCGATCTTCGCGCCATCCTGCGCGAATTTGCGCACCACCGCGCGCCCCACGCCAGCCGACGCGCCCGTAACAACCACCACCTCTGGTTTGTTCCCGTTATTTGCCATTTGTAAGCCTCGTATAGTTCATGATCCCGCCTCTGTCGTGAGCGGAACCGTGCTGTAACCCTGTACATACTATTGCAAACCGCGTACCAATCGCCTGGCTGCATGGCGCAAACGGCGCAATTTTATGCACCTGTGACGCCTGCCCGTTTATGGAATGACTCAGAACTACATCATGTGTGCATGCGCGCGAACCGCTCAGTCATGCCGGTGCCGTTGCAGCCAGCGCACAGCCACGCCGCCAACCAGCACGCTCGCGCCCACAATTACGGCGCGCTGCACTACGTTGGGCGAACCAGCGCCGTTGGTATGTGCGGTGTGTTGCTGTTCAGAATCGTCCGGCTTGCCCGCGTCGGCGTCCCGGCTACCCTCGCGCAGCGCCATCTGAAGCACTTCCGCCAGATGCAGCGCATGGCGGTCAGTTGTCTGCACGATCTGCTCGCGGCAGCTAAAGCCGTCGGTGATGATGATCGTATCGTTCGCCGCCTGGCGCACGGCAGGCAGCAGCACGCGCTCGCCAGCCTTGATCGACACATCGTAGTGGTCGCCCTTCTCGTACCCGAACGCGCCCGCCATGCCGCAGCAGCCTGAGTCGAGCACCTCGAAGTCGAGGCCGAGGCGCTTGAGCAGCGCCTCTTCGTCGGTCAGCTTCATGATGGCTTTGTGGTGACAATGCCCATGAACGACGGCTTTGCGCTTGAGTTGCGGGAACGCGTAATCGGGCGCGTGCTGCTGCAAAAATTCACTCAGCAGATAGGTCTGCTGCCTGAGCCGCCGGGCGTCCTCGTCATGCGGGAACAGATTGGTCAGTTCGTCGCGGAAGGTCGCCGCGCAGCTCGGCTCCAGTCCAATCACTGGCGTGCCAGCCCGAATCTCCTCGCGCAACGCATCGAGCATGTTCCGCAGCAAATGCGTGGCGGTATCGAGCATGCCGTAGTCGAAGAGCGGGCGGCCACAACACAGCCACGGCTCCGGCACAATCACCTGGTAGCCCGCCGCCTCCAGCACCTCGACGGCGGCCTGCGCGGTTTCCGGCTTGAAGTAGTTGTTAAACGTGTCCGGCCACAGCATGACTTTTGGGTGACCAATGTTGTGCGGGCCGCGCGCGCGGAACCAATCCTTGAATGTTTGGCGCGCGAAGGGCGGAATCTTGCGCTCCGGCGCGATGCCTGCCGCGAATTTGGCGATGCTCCGCAGCAGCGGCGTTTGGGTGAAAACGTTTGCCAGGCGCGGCACGCGCGAGGCGATGCGCGACCAGTACATGATCAGCCCGAAGGCGTAGGCATGGCGCGGGCGCAATCGCCCTTCATAATAATGCGACAGAAACTCGGCCTTGTAGGTCGCCATGTCGACATGGACCGGGCAATCGCCCTTGCAGCCTTTGCATGCCAGGCACAGATCGAGCGCGTCCCTGACATGCTCGTCGTGCCAGCCGTCCGTGCCGATCACGTCGCCCTGTAACATCTCGAACAGCAGCCGGGCGCGCCCGCGCGTGGCGTGCTCCTCTTCGCGCGTGACCATGTAGCTGGGACACATCGTGCCGCCCTCGTGCCGGCGGCACTTGCCGACGCCGACGCAGCGCAGCACCGCCCTGGCGAAACTGCCATCGTCATCCGGGAACTGGAAGTGCGTCTCGGAATGCCATGGGTTGTAGTCAGCGCCGAGCCGCAGATTCTGCGTCGGAGTATAGGCGTCCACCA
Organism: Roseiflexaceae bacterium; assembly: GCA_035765855.1. Taxonomy (GTDB): domain Bacteria; phylum Chloroflexota; class Chloroflexia; order Chloroflexales; family Roseiflexaceae; genus DASTWM01. The sequence goes on along the minus strand of DASTWM010000258.1, from coordinate 17,163 downwards.
CTTTGCCGGGATTCATCTTCCAGTCGGGATCCCAGATGCGCTTGAACTCGCGGAACGCCTCGATCAGATCGTCGCCGAACATTTTCGGCAGCAGCGCCGCGCGCGCCTGCCCGTCGCCATGCTCGCCGGAGATCGAGCCGCCGTAGCTCACGACCAGGTCGGCAGCTTCACTGATGAACGAGCGGTATTGCTCAATGCCATGGTGGGTCACGAGATCGAAGTCAATGCGAACATGAATGCAGCCCTGCCCAAAGTGGCCGTAGAGCGCGCAGTCGTAGCCGTACTTGTCGAACAGCTTGCGCAGATCGCGCAGGTAATCGCCTTCCCTGCCCGGCGGCACGGCGGCATCCTCCCAGCCCGGCCATGTGAGCGGCTTGCCCGGCACATGCGCGGTTGCGCCCAGCGCCGCCTCGCGGACTTCCCAGATTTTGTGCTCCTCATCGGCGTCGTCGAACAGTTTCATGGACGGCGGATTGTCCTGCTGCTTCAGCGCCGCCATGAGCTTTCTGGCTTTGTCGTCGGATTCCTGCTTGCTGTCGCCGCCGAACTCGACCAGCAGCCAGCCGCCGCCCGGCGGCAGCAGCGCGACATCCTTCGTGCGCAGGTCTTCTTCCTGCATGGCGCGAACCAGTTTATCGTCAAAGCCTTCCAGTCCCACTGGCTCATGCTTCATGATCTCCGGGACATGATCAGCCGCGGTGTACGCGTCCGGGTAGCCAAGCACCAGCAGCGAACGCGCGGGCGGGTTGTGAATCAGGTTGGCGGTTGCCTCCAGAATGGTCACGCACGTACCCTCGGAGCCGACCAGCGCCCGCGCGACGTTGAAGCCATGCTCCGGCAGCAGGTACGCGAGGTTGTAGCCCGACACGCGCCGTGGAATATCGGGGTAGCGCGTGCGGATTTCGTCGGCATAGACGTTGCGCAGCGTGCGCAGCTTGCGGTAGATTTCGCCCTTGCGCCCGCCTTCCCGAATAATGCGCTCCAGTTCTTCTTCGCTGGTCTTGCCGACCCGCATGCGCATGCCGTCGTAGGTCAGAATCTCCAGTTCTTCGATATTGTCAGCGGTGCGCGCGCCATCGCCGTAGCGGGCGGCCATCACGGAATGCACGCCGCACGAGTCGTTGCCGATCATGCCGCCGAGTGTGCAATGATTATGCGTCGCCGGATCGGGGCCGAACGTCAGGCCGTGTGGTTCTGTCGCCGCGCGCAAATCGTCGAGCACGGTGCCGGGCAGCACGCGCGCCTGCTTTTTAGCGGGATCGACCTCCAGCACGCCGTGCATGTACTTCGACATGTCCATGACCACGGCGACGTTGCAGCACTGCCCGGCCAGGCTCGTGCCGCCGCCGCGCGATAGCACCGGCGCGCCATAGCGCCGGCATGCCGCGACGGTCGCGATCACGTCATCTTTGTCGCGCGGCATGACGACGCCGATCGGTATCTGGCGGTAGTTCGAACTATCTGTGGAATACAGCGCCCGGCTGCCGTCGTCAAAGCGGACTTCGCCCTTGATCGTCGCGCGCAGTTCCGCCGCCAGCCCTTCGGCATCCACGTCATACGACAGTAAGTTGCCGCTTTCGTAGCCAACATTGGTCAGCGGAATCGTCGGCGTTGCGCGCTTGTGGTGATTCCGCGCTTCGATCTGATCTTCGTGTGCTGTCATAGCCTGTATCCTTGGGTTCAATGTCTGTCGGCCATGGTGTGGCGTTCGGACGCCGTTCGTTGTGTGTTACAGCTGTTACCAATGTTTGGTCATGAAGGAATGCGACGCACACGAGCTACAAAATGCGGTGCAACAGTTGTGTGACTGTGGCAGTGGTCACGCCGTAGACAATATGGCCGCCGAGATAGTTCGCATGCGCCTGCGCCGGGGAGGTCGTTGGGCCGGACGACAGGCCGAGCAGCGGGATCATAAGTTCGCTGGCGAATAACCACACAGCGGAGCCGAACAGCGCGCCGCCGGTCGCATCTGGAATGCCGGCATGCCCGCGTATTGCGCCGTACAGCGCGCCCATGGACGTGCCAAACGACCAGTGAACGATCTGGCTCATGGCCGTTTTGGTTTCCTGTTCCGGCTCTTTGCCCGCCAGCGTCTGGTAGATAATTCGGCCCAGCGCCGCCGTGGAGCTTTCGTCGTCATGGTAATGCTTGCCGAGCAGCGAAATATCGTCGAGCGCGTGCCATGCGCGTGCGCTGTTGCTCGACTCGCCGCTGTCACTGCTGCTCGACAGCGATGCCATGGCCTGGAGGAAATAACCCATCGCGAGCGTGCCAGCCGCGCCGCCCGCCGCGCCGAGGACCAGCCCTTTCCAGCGGTTGGGCTTGCGCTGGTGTATGAACCTGTCCACGAACGATTGAGCGAAGCGTAAAATAAGCAGTTTCCGAAAAAGCGATTGCATACGGCTCCCTACCACTGTATCAAAGCAAGTCCGGTTTCTTTATCCGTCGCGCGTTGCAGATCTTTTGGCGACTCGGTCACGATGACCTCAAGCGTGGGCCAGACGTGCGCCGCTAACACATGCCCGCCGCGCGTGGTGCCATCCGACTTGCCGACGACAACATGGGCATGGATTTTGGGTTTGCCGTCGTTCAACGCAATGTTGCCCATCAACGAAAGCACTTCAACCTGTTCGTTCACCGGAATTTTGATGTATTCCATGTCGGCGCGATTGAAATAGCCCAGCGTCACATCGCTGAACGCGCCCACAGCGGTGATCTGCGCGGCGGTGATCTGCTGCTGCTGTGCAAAATCCAGCATGCCCGCCGAAAACTCATCTCCTTTATCAAAGACAACAACAAAGATTCTTTCGCCGTTTTGTTGATTCAGGCGCTTTGCTCTCATTGTTCATGCTCCTTTTATTCTCATGAATACTGAATAATTCTTGCACATGTTTATGCGATAGCCGTGTTTGCTGTTGTAAAGCGTTTTTCGCTCCCGTAGCTGGAATTAGCTTTTTTTATGCCAGCATATGTAAAGATAGCGTGTTAAACGATTGCATTTGATATGCCCATGAGAGGTGTGTGGCTCGTTACGCAACGCGCAGCAGCAGGGCATGCGCTCCATGGCGCGGCGGCTTCATTTTTGCTAGTACATTTCTCGTCGGCGCATGCGTGGTCGATCATGCGGTGTAAAATCGTTCGCAGCATATTTTCACTATCTGGTCAGGCAGGGGTTGTTGCACAGCTTAGGAGGGCGTGGGTATGCAAAAAGTTAATCAGATGTTTGGCAAAGAGGTGATCAACCAGGTCAGCGGCGAGAAAATAGCGACCGTGCATGACATCGTCATGGATCGCGACACGCGCCACGTCCTGGCGCTGCTGCTCCGCAGCGGCGGCCTGATCGGCAGCACGTCGGTCGTGCGCTGGAGTTCGGTGGTCAGCATCGGCGATGTGGTGGTTATTCGGGCTGAGAAGGAGCTGCCCGCGCTGAACGACGACGCCGAAGTATCCGAACTCGCAAAACAGTCGAATCGCATCACCGGCACATCGGTGATCAGCACCAAGGGCGAGCAGCTTGGCTCGATCAGCGATATGTACATCAACGAGCGCGGCGAGGTCGTCGGCTACGAGGTGAAGCAGGGCATGCTGCATGGCAACCGCTACCTGCCGGCCGAGCATGTTCAGGCGGTCGGCAAGGATGCCGTGATTTCGACGATTGCGGAACTTCCGCGCGAGAAGGATCTGGGCAGCGAACCATCTGCGCCAGATGTCGGTGATACGCATACCACGCCGTAGATTGTCGCTCGCCGCAGCATAGCAAGCGAGAAAGAAAGCAGCAACACCATGACACTTTTCAAACAGTCTGTGCAGGTTGGCAAAACGAAATTGCAGGTTTCGTCGCTCGGTCTGGGAACCGTGCCGATTGGCAAAATGTATGTGCCTGTTTCCGATGAGCAGGCGGTGGCGACGGTGCGGACCGCGCTGGATCAGGGCATCACGCTGTTCGACACCGCGCCTCTGTACGGCGCTGGCCTGAGCGAACGCCGGTTGGGCATGGCGCTCGCCGAGGTTCCGCGCGATCGATATGTGCTGGCGACCAAAGTCGGGCGCGTCGTGGAGCTGGATGGAAGCGTACACTTCGACTGGACGCGCGACGGCATTCTGCGCAGCTTCGACGAGAGCATGCAACGGCTCAAGCTGGAGCGGATCGACATTGTTCACATTCACGATCCCGACGAGCATTACCGTGAAGCGCTCGACGTTGTGTTCCCGATTCTGGCCGATTTGCGCAGCCAGGGCGTGATCAAAGCGATTGGCGCGGGCATGAACCAGTGGCAGATGGAAGCTGATTTCGCCCGCAATGCCGATTTCGACTGCTTTTTGCTGGCCGGGCGCTACACGCTGCTGGAGCAAGGCGCGCTGCCGCTGTTCGATGTTTGCCAGCAGAAGCGAATCGGTATTTTCCTGGGCGGCGTGTACAACAGCGGCATTCTGGCGACCGGCGCGCAACCGGGCGCAAAGTACAACTACGCCGACGCGCCGCCGGAGATTCTGGAGCGCGCCCGGCGCATTCAGGCGGTCTGCGCGCGCCATGACGTGCCGCTGAATGTCGCGGCGCTGCAATTCTCGCTGGCCCATCCGGCAGTCACGGCGCTGGTGGTTGGCGCTGGCTCGCCAGATGAGGTCAAAGCCAACCGCGCCGCGCTCGATCAGCCGCTCCCTTCGGCGTTGTGGGAGGAGTTAAAGCGCGAAGGCTTGCTGCGCGATGAGGTGCCGACGCCGTAGCGCACTAGCTGTCATTCTGAGCGCAGCGAAGAATCTCCAGAGAGATTCCTTACTGGGTTCGGAATGACAGGCTTAAAAGTTCTGTTTGCTATTTCAAAAGGAGAAAATTGATGCAGAAAATAAACGATATCTTTGGCAAGGAAGTGATCAATCAAACCAGCGGCGAAAAGATCGCGGCGGTCCAGGATGTTGTGCTGGATCGCGACCTTCGGCAGATCGTGGCGCTGCTGATTCGCGGCGGCGGGCTGTTCAGCGACACCCATGTGGTGCGCTGGAATGCCGTGGTGAGCATGGGCGACGTGGTCGTGGTGCGCGCCGAGCCGCCGCTGCCAACATTGAAGGACGACGCCGAGGTGTCGGAGCTTTCCGAGCATGCCAATCGGATCACTGGCACATCCGTGATCAGCGACAAGGGCGAGGAGCTTGGCTCGATCGGCGATATTTTCATCAACGAGCGCGGTGAGGTGATCGGCTACGAAGTGAAGCAGGGCATGCTGCACAGCGACAGGTATCTTGCCGTTGAAAATGTTCAGGCTACCGGCAAGGACGCGATTATTTCGCGTGTCGCCGAATTGCCGCGCGTGAAAGATATTCATGGCAATTCACCAACAGCAGCGCCCAGTCCAACCGCTTCGGAAGAAGATAGCGCCCGCCACGCGTAACCTCGATTCTTGCCAATTCTTTGGCAAACAAAAACGGCGCGGGAGAATCTGTCCCGTGCCGTTTCTCTGCTGATTGCTACTTGTTCTGGCCGCGTCCGGTCTTCTGCTGAAGCTCATCGATCTTCTTCGACGCCTCGGCCTTGGTCATGGTCTCGTCGATCTCTTCGCCCGCCTCGGTCGCCAGCGTCGTCAGATACGACTTCTGCGCGCCAGTCATCGGCTCGTCGCCGGTGGTCCAATCCTCCGGATCCTTGATGGCGTTGGTCTGGTCAAGCTCATCGTGCGTGCGCTTGTTTGTCATGATATTACCTCACATGTTGATTCAGAAATGTGGTACGCTACTTACGCACCGTATGTGCGGGTATATTGCATGATGCGTGCCAGGATTAGAACGGGTGTTCTATGCCACGCAGTGCTTTTACAAAGGTTAGCGACATGGCTGACAGTAGCGTGTATACGGGCGAGACGAGCAAAATCTACCGTTCTAATCGAGCCATGAGCATGGGTGCCGTGGCGGTCTTTGCGCCGGTCATTTTGATCATGGCGCTTATTGCGTCTGCCATTATCCTTGGTGAAGCGCGCGAGACCGGGCATATCGATCCTGGGTCATGCCTCATTCCGCCTGGCATAGTTGCCGTTGGCGCGTGTATACTTTGGTACAGCCATCATGCCGGGGGTACTACCTGTCTGATCCTGCATGCAAAGCGCCTTCGCTATGAGTCGCCGTCGCTTACTATTGAAACTACATGGGATAATGTCGAAGCAATCGTCGGTGGCCCGGTTGCGCCGCAGCTTCGCCTGCGACGAAAGGCAACAACATCAATGAGTCCGTTGCTTGCAACACGGTTTCCGTCGCCTGAATACCTGATTCCACTCTATCCGTTTGATTACTCGCCGCACTGCGAGCTCGCCCAGGATCTGCGTCGTTTTGCGCCGCATCTTTTTACCTGATGCGCATCATATCTCGTGGATATATGCGGCAACGGCATGAACGTTGCGCGAACTATTGGAGCGGATGTTGCAACATCATGGTTTACTATGGCGTGCAATGAACACGTATTCGGCATAGAGAAGTGCCAATTGAAAAGCTGGTACAATATAGCTCGACGCAGAACGCAAGGAGAGCAATCATGGCAAAAAATCCACTGTTTGAATTACAAAGCCACGGCCAAAGCATCTGGTACGACAACATTAGCCGCAACTTGATCCAGTCGGGCGGCCTCAAAGATCTGATCGATAACTATGCTGTGGTTGGCGTCACGTCCAACCCGACGATTTTCGAAAAGGCTATCGGCGGCAGCGCGGACTACGACGAAGACATTCGCAAGCTGGCCGAGGACGACAAGGATGTGTCGCAGATGTTTCAGCGGCTGTCAACTGATGACATTCGCCATGCCTGTGATGTGTTCAGGCCGGTCTACGAGCAGACCAACCATGTCGATGGCCGCGTCAGCATCGAGGTCGGTCCGGCGCTGGCAAACGATACGAAGGGAACGTCTGAAGAAGCGCGCACGCTGTGGAAGATTGTTGATCGACCGAACCTGATGGTCAAAATTCCCGGCACTAACGCCGGCGTTCCAGCCATCGAGCAGATGATCTACGAGGGTGTGAGCATCAATATTACGCTGCTGTTCGCGGTGTCCATGTACGAAAAGGTCATGGAAGCCTACCTCAAGGGGCTGGAGCGGCGCGTGGCCGAGAACAAGCCGATTGACCAGATTCACTCGGTCGCCAGCTTCTTTGTGAGCCGGGTTGACAGCATGGTGGACAAGGAGCTTGAGGCCAAGATCAAGGCGTCACGTGATGAGGCCGAAAAGCAGAAGCTCAAGGGTCTCATGGGCAAGGCCGCCATCGCCAACGCCAAAGTCGCCTATCAGGCCTTCAAGCGCGTGTTCAGCGGGCCGCGCTGGGAGGCGCTGCAAGCCAGGGGCGCGACGATTCAGCGCCCGCTGTGGGCCAGCACCAGCACCAAGAATCCCGAGTATCCCGACACCATGTACGTCACCGAACTGATCGGGCCGCACACGATCAACACGGTGCCGGAGAACACCTTGAAAGCGTTTGCCGACCATGGCGAAGTGCGCGGCAACACGATTGAGGAGGATGTGGCCGGGGCCGAGCGCGTCCTGCGGCAGCTTGCCGAAGTGGGCGTTGACCTGAATGACATCACCGAGAACCGGCTGGTTGAGGACGGCGTGAAGTCGTTCAGCGACTCGTTCGACAAGCTCATGGACGGCCTGCGCAAGAAGCGCGACGAGATTGCGACGAGCGCGGCGCGGTAGATAGAATCACATCTGTTGTTCAGAATGGATTTCAGCCCTCACCCTCAATCCCGCTCCCACTGGGAGCGGGATGACGCGAAGCGGCAGGGTGAGGGCCTCCCCTTGTTGTACGACAAAGAGGTAGCGTATGGCAACACATCCACTGGCAGGTAAACCGGCACCCCGCGATCTGCTGATCAACGTGCCGCGTTTGATTTCGGCCTACTATACGTACACGCCCGACCCGGACGCGGCGACTCAGCAGGTGTCGTTCGGCACGTCGGGCCATCGCGGCTCGTCGCTGCAATCGTCGTTCAACGAGGATCACATCCTCGCCATTACGCAGGCGATCTGCGAATGGCGGCGCTCCGAGAACATCACCGGGCCGCTGTACATCGGCATGGACACGCACGCGCTGTCCGAGCCGGCGCTGGCCTCGGCCATCGAGGTGTTCGCGGCGAATGGCGTGGACATCTTTGTGCAGCGAGGGCTTGGCTACACGCCGACGCCGGTGATCTCGCATGCTATTCTCACTTACAACCATGGGCGCAGCAGCGGTCTGGCCGATGGCGTGGTGATCACGCCGTCGCACAACCCGCCGGAAGATGGCGGCTTCAAGTACAACCCGCCCAACGGCGGCCCGGCTGACACGACCACAACCGGCCTGATTCAGAAGCGCGCGAATGAGTTGCTGCGCGGCGGACTCAAAGATGTTCGGCGCATGCCCTACGCCAAAGCGCTCAAGGCTGACACCACCCATGAGCACGATTATATCGAGCCGTATGTAAACGACCTCGGCAATGTCGTGAATCTGGAAGCCGTAGCGGGCGCGGATCTCGCGATTGGCGTGGACCCGATGGGCGGCGCGTCGCTGGCCTTCTGGGAGCCGATCGCCGCGCGCTACAAGCTTGATTTGCAGGTCGTCAATCCAGTGATCGACCCGACATTCAGCTTCATGACCGTGGACAAGGACGGCAAGATTCGCATGGACTGCTCGTCGCCGTATGCCATGGCGAGTCTGATCGATTTGAAGGATCGCTTCGCGATTGCGTTTGGCAACGATCCCGATTCCGACCGGCATGGCATCGTCACGCGCACGGCGGGCCTGATGAACCCCAACCATTACCTCGCGACGGCGATCTGGTACCTGTTCCAGAACCGACCGAACTGGCGACCTGACGCGGCGGTCGGCAAAACGCTGGTGTCAAGCTCGATGATTGACCGCGTGGCGGCGCATCTGGGGCGGCGGCTGGCGGAAGTGCCGGTTGGCTTCAAATGGTTCGTGGACGGCCTGGTGGATGGCTCGTTTGGCTTTGGTGGCGAGGAAAGCGCGGGCGCGTCGTTCCTACGCATGGACGGCGGCGTGTGGACCACCGACAAAGACGGCATCATCATGGACCTGTTGGCCGCCGAGATTACGGCTGTGACGGGCAAAGACCCCGCCGAGCATTACCGCGCGCTAGAGGCGCAGTTCGGCTCGCCGGTCTACCAGCGCATGGACGCCCCGGCCAGCACGGCCCAGAAAAAGGTGTTGAGCAATTTGTCGCCCGACATGGTAACCGCGACCGAGCTTGCAGGCGAGCCAATCACCGCCAGGCTGACCCGCGCGCCCGGCAACAACGCGCCAATCGGCGGCCTCAAGGTCGTGACCGAGAACGGCTGGTTCGCGGCGCGGCCATCCGGCACCGAGGAGATTTACAAGATCTACGCGGAAAGCTTCAAGGGCGATGCGCACCTCACGGCGATTCAAGAAGAAGCGCAGGCAATCGTGAGCGCGGCGTTCGCGGCGGCGGGGGTGTGATTGCCGCTTACGCAGCGTGATGGTACCGTGCCCGGTTTGATACGAAACTGAGCACGATGCGGGATCGTTGAGCCATGCATGCCCTGTGATCAATACGCTATACTTTTAATATTAGCGTGTTGATCACAGGGTCGCAGTCGAAATGACGATTGTGATCAGGTGATTTTGAGTAGAGATTCACAACGCAACTAAAGATACGTAAGCTGACATGAGTACAGTATCATGCAGCTATGTAAAACGCCGGGGTATCGAGCGTGCGGCGTATGGAGAATCAACAATGACTGCTCTGGCATTACCTGTTCAGGCCGAATCCATTGACGCGGCTACGACGATCGGCGTGGCGACGCTGGCGGTTTCCGATGCGCAGCATGCGCTTATGTTTTATAAAGAATTGCTCGGTTTGAAGGTGCTCGACCGCGCTGATGAGCAGATCGTGCTGGGCGCGGGCGGCGTGCCACTGCTGCGGCTGCTGGTGCAGTCCGGCCTGGCTCCTCGCCCACGGCACACCGCTGGGCTGTACCATGTCGCCTTCCTGCTGCCGGATCGCGTGGCACTGGCGCATGTGTTGCAGCGCCTGCTGCTCACGCGCTTCCCGTTTGGCGCGTCGGATCATTTTGTGAGCGAGGCGCTGTACCTGAGCGACCCTGACGAGAACGGGTTGGAGATTTATTGCGACCGCCCGCGCGCATCGTGGAACTGGCGTGCCAACGGGCTGGTGGACATGGCAACCAGGCCGCTCGATCTCGCCGATGTGCTGGCGGAGCTTTCGCCTGCCAGCAGCACGTGGCATGGCATGCCCGCCGGAACACGAATCGGCCACATGCATTTGCAGGTTAGCGATCTCCACACTGCCGAAGCGTTTTATCATGGCGTGCTCGGCTTCGACGTAACGCAGCGCCTGCCGGGCGTGCTGTTCCTCAGCGCGGGCGGGTATCACCACCATTTTGGCATGAACACATGGCACAGCCTGGGCGCGTCCGCTGCGCCTGCAACGGCGGCGGGCCTGCGTTCGTTTGTGATCGAGTTGCCGCATGCCGAAGCGCTGGCGCATGTGCAACAGCGCATTCGCGCCGCCGGGCTGCCGATGCAGGAGCAGCCGCATGGCGTGGTTGTGCGCGACCCGTGGGAACACGAACTGCTGCTAGCGGTGACGCCGGTAGCGAATGCATATCAGTGTTAAGAATCCACCGATTACAAGTAAAATACAGCTACATTCTCTTTACGAAATTGATCGGTAGCTAATGTCTATTTCTGTAGACAGTGACATAATAGAATAGCGCAGTGAACATATTGAAAAAGAAAAACATAAACGTCCAATCCAACCTCGGGTCTCTTCCATTTGTGATGGTAATAAAACAGGGTGGTAAGTTGTCATTTTTCGTCATATCTGAGAACATCCATCCCCAAAATCCCACTACCAGCAGAAGCATTATGAGCATGAGAATAAGCTGACCCATCACACCATCCTTATTTATAACGGCACTCTAATAATAGTCACAACGATTGGAATGACAAACGTTCTCGTAACGACAGGGTACTGGCATGATCGCCGGTACCCTGTTGGGCTTTTGGAGCAAGCCAGAGCATCGCTAGCGCGCGTCGCTGGCGGCAACAGACGCGCCCTGATCGACCAGTTCCAGCCGCTTGACAACGCTCCTGGGCGGCAACAGCGTTCCGGGACTCGTGACGGCATTCGCCCCCATGCGCGTGCCGTCGCCCAGCACAGCCCCAAACTTCGTGACATGTGTGGGAACAGCGCGCCCATCCACCACGACTGAAATAGCTTTGTCGTGCCGCTCATTCCAATGGTTCGCTACCACGGCTCCCGCTTCGAGATTTACATGCGCGCCGATCAAGGCGTTTCCAACATAATTCAAGTGAGCAAGAGCGCAATGGTGAAACAGGTAGCTCGATTTGACTTCGCACGATGAGCCGATATGGACATGCTGATCGGCAAAAACGCCCGCGCGTATATAGGCGTGTGGCGCAATCGTGCAATCACGCGACACAATTGCTGGCGCTTCGATCACCGCACTGGCGGCAATCACGGCTGAGCGATGCACCGCGATCCCATCCGTCATCGTAAAGTCAGGGCCAAGCGAGGTCATATACTCGTACAGAAGCGCGGCAATGTCGGTCGTCAGCTGCCATGGGAGGTGATCACGCGGAAGGACCGGCAGAGCGCGGTATGCATCAGCGATGTAGGCGTTAAGTGATATACGCAGCATAGGAAACGTTGTCCTCCATCAGCGGTGGAGCGTATCGTAGCATATATCATTATATGCCATGCTATCGTAAGCCCCGCGACTGGTAAATATACGCTGGAAACAAACTTGCAGAGATGGGTAGCTGATCATGGCCTTGCGCCAGCAGAGATGAAAGGAGAGCTTTGTGATCGACGATCTCTGGTACAAAAATAGCGTCATCTACAGCCTTGATGTCGACGCATTTATGGACGCCGACGGCGACGGCTGCGGCGATTTCGATGGGCTGGTCCGGCGGCTCGACTACCTGCATTCGCTGGGCGTCGATACGATCTGGCTCGCGCCCTTTCAGCCAACCCCGAACCGCGACGACGGCTATGACATCTCGGACTATTACGGCGTTGACCCGCGGCATGGCTCGGCTGGTAATTTCGTCGAGTTCATGCAGCAGGCCAGCAAGCGCGGCATCAAAGTCATTATCGACCTGGTGGTGAATCACACCTCGATTGATCATCGCTGGTTTCAGGAGGCGCGCAGCAACCCCAATTCACAACACCGCGATTGGTACATCTGGTCAAAGGAGCGGCCATCAGACTGGAAATCGGGTGTCGTCTTTCCCGGTGTCCAAAAGGCGACATGGACGCGCGACAAGGCCGCCAAAGAATATTATTATCACCGCTTCTACGATCACCAGCCCGATCTCAACATGGACAATCCGGAAGTCCGCCGCGAGGTGTTGCGCGTCATGGGCTACTGGCTACAGCTTGGCGTGGCGGGCTTTCGCGTGGATGCGGTGCCGTTCATCATCGAATCGACCGTTCCTGGCGAGGCGCAGGGCCAGATGCACTTCGAGTATCTTACGGAGATGCGCAAGTTCCTCCAGTGGCGGTCGGGCGATGCTATCCTGCTCGGTGAGGCCAACGTCATGCCAGACGAGAACATGAACTATTTCGGGCAGGATGGCGAAGGCATCACCATGATGTTCAATTTCTATGTGAATCAGTACCTCTTTTACGCCCTGGCGACCGGCGACACTGCGCCGCTGGTTGAAGCGCTGGAGGCCACGCGCCAGCTGCCCGACGGGGCGCAGTGGGCGCAGTTCCTCCGCAACCATGACGAGCTTGACCTGGGGCGGCTGACTGATGAGCAGCGCGCCAAAGTGTTTGCGCGCTTCGGTCCGGAAAAGGACATGCAACTGTATGATCGCGGCATCCGGCGGCGTTTGGCGACCATGCTCGGCGACCGGCGGCACCTGGAACTGGCCTACAGCGTGATGTTTTCGCTGCCGGGCACGCCGGTCATTCGCTACGGCGACGAAATTGGCATGGGCGACGATCTAGCGCTGCCGGAGCGCGAGGCAGTGCGCACGCCCATGCAGTGGGCCAACGAAGCGCAGGCCGGCTTTTCGAGCGCGGAGGAGCTTGTGCAACCCGTGATTGATAAAGGCGTGTACGGCTACGATCGCGTCAATGTCGAGTCGCAGCGCCGCGACCCGCACTCCCTCATGAATTGGACGATCCGCATGATCAGGCTGCGGCACGAATGCCCCGAGATTGGCTGGGGTACGTGGGAAATCCTGCCGACCAACGTTCCGCAGGTTCTGGCGATGCGCTACGACTGGCGCGGCAATTCGCTGGTCATGGTGCATAATTTCGACGACCGGGCCCATGAAGTGCTGGTTGCGCCGAACGTGCCGCATGGCGAGAAATTGATCGACTTGATGCATGAAGACCAAAGCGTGGCTGATGGGGACGGCGTTCATCATATCGCGCTTGATGCCTACGATTACCGCTGGTATCGCGTCGGGGATTTGAATTACGCGCTGCATCGCACGTCGTAAGGAGCACCGACGCGCTGCACAGGGCTGGTCGTGGGGCGACCAGCCTTTGTTGCGTCCTGCAATCAGGTTCATGTCAGTTTGCGATCATGCTTTTGTAATGCCTTTGCCGGGTATGCGAGCGTGCAGATGATTATACTTAACCGCGTCCGTATTGTCATAATGAAGCTCCTCGCAGGCACTGAGGGTGCGCGAAAATGCTGTGGCGCGCCGTTCATGCTACACATTGGGTAATCTCAGCATAGAAGCTCTACATAACCATGAGGATACATTTCTCTCGATCATTTCGACAGGTAACATCGCTGCTGCTGTGCCTGGTCTGCCTGCTGACCACCATGAACGCATCGGCGTCGCCCGGCGTAAGCGCGGCCACCAGCGGTCTGCAAGTCTCCGCCACGCCGGCGGTCGTTCCGGCGAACGGCAGCCTCACGCTGACCGTGCGGAATGCCGACGGCTCGGCTTACAGCGGCTTGCTCGATTACGACGCGCTGATCTGCCCGACCTATTCGATTAAAAGCGCGGACTGCCGCGTGAGCCACGCCGACGAACCGTGGTCGAACACGGAAGTGGTGAGCGGCACTGCCACGGTGAACATCGACAACGCCGATGGCAACGGCGCAACGCTGAGCGAGGGCATGTACATTGTGCGCTACCGCCCGCACAACAGCAGCGGCCAGTACAGCAATCAGATCGCATTCGTTGTGGACCGCGCCGCGCGCCCGGTTTCCGAAGCGACCATGAACAATGCTGGCACATACTCGGTACCTAAACCTGTCGCGGGCGCGTACGTGGTGTACCGCGATGTGGCTGCCGATGGTTCGCTGAACGGCTATACCAAGGTCGAAATCGAGCAAAGCGCATGCGGCAGCGGCTTGATGCAGCGCTTCACCAAGACATCGGCGGGCGCGTATTGGTCGCCCGGCGATCCGCAAAGCACGAATATTGCCACGCTGCGCTGGTGCATTGGCCCGAGCGAAACCAGCCCGACGAACTTCCGGGCGACAGATATCCTCGGATATAGCTTCAGCAAAAGCTCAACGAGCGCGACCTCGCTGCGGAATGTCCGCTATGATGATGCCTCATTCGGCAATTTAGCGCGGCTCGGTACGCTGCCATCCACACAGGCCGAAGCCGATCTTGAATGGTTGCTGAACGGCGGTGGTCCGCAGGGTCGGCTGCACTTGCAACAGCAGTTAGCGCGACGTAACGCCCTGCGACCGGACGCATCAACTGATCCGGCGGCGCTGTATTACACGCTCGCGCCAACCAACTTGTTTCCGCCGACGCTGACGAGCACATGGACGCCAATTGTGGATCGGATCGTGGCCTACGACGCGACGAATAAGGTGCTTGATACCTGGCATGTCGAGGTGCGCGCGTCGCAGTTGGGCGGCCTGTACGAAATTCGCTACGTCGAGTGGGCCTTGTATATTGAAAATCTCTCGGCGCAGTCGGCGCGGCCCAGCACATGGAGCCAGTGGGTCAGCGACTGGAAACTTTTTTATCGATGGGATGTGCTGGAAGATTGGGACTGGAACGCCGACGGCACGCAAAACCGGATCACGCAGCAGGGCTCTAACCGCGCCTTTGCCACGCCCGGCCCGAACGATCCGCCGATTGAATTGCCGATCGATTGCTGGCGCACGCCGAATGCCTGCATCACGCCAGCGAAGCATACGCTCAACAAAATAGTGCGCTACCAGCCCGATACCAGGCCGCTGGCGATCAGCTTCGTGGACAACTTCGGCAGCGACGTGCCGGTGCTGAACGGCGGCGCGAACCAGCCCTTGCAACTGCATGTGCGCACCGCCGACGGCCAGCCCTACGATGGCTTTTTGCAGCTTGCGACCAGCGGCGGCCATGCCGTCTGGACGGATGCCAACAATTACCCGATCTACGTTCACAACGGTCTGGTGGAAGTGCTGCCGAGCGCATTTGGCAGCGCTGGCAGCACAGTGCTGGCGTTCCAGGTGCGCCAGCAGACGTTGAATGCATCGATTGCGGCGGACAACGTTTTGACGAATGTTTCGCAGCCGACGAATGAGACACAGTCATTTTCCAATGAGATTTATTTTGTTCAAACCTTTTCATAAACGCGCGGCGCGGCTGCTCGCCTGTGTCATGGCGGGCGCGCTGCTTGGCGCATGCGCGCCGGGTCAGGCGAACGTGCCGCCCGTAAGGCCGGAAACGCGCCAGCCAGCCGCCAGCATGCCAGTTGTTCAGCATGCCGCAGCCACGCACGACGAGCGTCCTGATTTTCGAACGGCGCTTGATACCACGCCGCTGGCATTCGTGCCGAATCGCGGCCAGTTCGATGCGCGTGTCGCATTTGCGAGCGCGAATCGCAACACCGCGCTGTTTTTTACCAGCACGGGCGTGACATGGGCGCTTGGCGGCGCGGCACCAGACGCTCCGAAAGGCAGCACGCAACGGCCAGCCATTACCCAGCGCTTTGTTGGCGCGAATCCGCATGTTGTGCCGACCGGCGATGACGTGGCACCGACCAACGTGAACTTCTTCAAAGGCGCGCCGAAGGACTGGCATGCCGATTTGCCGACCTACACGCGGGTTGTGTACGCCGATCTGTGGCCGGGCATCGATCTCGTGTATCAGGGCAGCGACCATGCATTGAAGTACACGTTGATGGTGAAACCGGGCGCGGACCTGCGACAGATCGCGCTGGCGTATGAGGGCGCATCGGCGTTGCAGGTCACTGCCGATGGGCAGTTGGCTGTTTCAACAACCGCTGGCGTTTTTCATGATCAGCAGCCGATGGCTTTTCAGGATGTGAACGGCCAGCATGTCGGCGTGGCGGTGCAGTACGCGCTGGCAAGCGACGCTTCAACCTACAGCTTCCATGTCAGCGACTACGACCGCAGCAAGCCACTGCTGATCGATCCGGCGGTGCCGCTCTACAGCGGCTACATCGGCGGCGCGGGCGACGATGCCGCGACGGCTATCGCGCTCGACAGCTCTGGGAATGCCTATATCACTGGCTACACCTACTCGCTGGAGTCGTCTTTCCCGGTCGCCAGCGGTGCCGACATGACCTTCAACGGCAGCGTTGATGCCTTCGTCGCCAAAATCAGCGCGGATGGCTCGCGGCTGCTGTATGTCACGTATCTGGGCGGCGCGGGCTTTGACATGGCGAACAGCATTGCGGTCGATAGCCTGGGGAACGCCTATGTGGCCGGGCAGACACAGTCGGATCAAACCACGTTTCCGGTCAGGATTGGGCCGCGCCTGCTGTTCGGCGGCGGGGTCGATAGCTTCGTGGCGAAGATCAGCGCGGACGGCACGCAGTTGCAGTACGCGGGCTACATCGGCGGCGCGGGCTTCGACAGCGCGAGCGGTATCGCCGTGGACGCGAATGGCAGCGCGTATGTGGCCGGGCAGACGCAGTCGGATCAAACCACGTTCCCGATCGCCGCTGGCCCCAATCTGACGTTTAATGGCGGGGTCGATGGCTTCGTGGCGAAGATCAGCGCGGACGGCGCGCAATTGCAGTACGCGGGTTACATCGGCGGCGCAGGGAGCGACGCGGCGGCGGCTGTCACCGTCGACGCGAACGGCGTGGCGTACCTCACCGGCTCGACCAATTCGTCGTCCTCCTCATTCCCGGTGAAGAACAGCTTCGACACCAGCTACAACGGCGGCGTGGACGCGTTTGTGG
>DASTWM010000257.1:0-5652 GCA_035765855.1 Roseiflexaceae bacterium | reverse complement strand
GCTCTGGTCGGGCGGGCCGCGCGATTGGAACAACCCGGAAGCGAAAGACGCGCTGCCGGAGATCCGGCGGCTGCTGTTTGCGGGCGACTACGCAGCGGCCAACGAATTGTGCCGCAAGTTGCAGGGGCCGTTCACTGAATCGTACATGCCGCTCGGTGATTTGCGGCTCTCGTTTGCGGAGGCGGGGCAGCCCGAAGACTATCGCCGCGATCTTGATCTCGACACGGCGCTCGCCAGCGTGCAGTACACCAGCGGCGGCGCGGCATTTACCCGTGAAATCTTTGCCAGCGCGCCCGAGCAGGCAATCATCATGCGGCTCACATGCGATCAGCCGGGACGGCTAACCTTCACGGCGAAGCTCGACAGCCAGCTGCATTACACCATGAACTCTGATGGCGCGGACGGCCTGCTGCTTTCTGGGCGCGCTCCGACGCACGTCGATCCGTCATATCATTCATCCGACAAGCCAATTGTCTATGATGAAAGCGGGCGCGAGGGCATGACCTTTGTGGCGCTGCTCCACGCGGTTGCGGAGGGCGGGCAGGTGCATGCAGACGCCGATGGCCTGCATGTCACGGCTGCCGACGCGGTCACGCTGTACCTCGCTGCGTCCACGAGCTTCAATGGCTACGACCGGCTGCCCGGCTCGCAGGGACGCGACCCGCTCGCGTTGGCGCGCCAGCACATGACGGCTGCGACGACGCAACCATACGATCAGCTTCGCCAGCGCCATGTTGACGATCATCAACATCTCTTTCGGCGCGTGGCGCTCGATCTTGGCACAACTGAGGCGGCGCAACTGCCGACCGACGAGCGCATTCGCATGTTTCATGAACACGACGATCCAGCGCTGGTCGCGCTGCTGTTCCAGTACGGGCGCTATCTGCTGATCGCCAGTTCGCGGCCCGGCACGCAGCCCGCCAATCTTCAAGGCATCTGGAACGACCATGTGCAGCCGCCGTGGAGTTCGAATTTCACGATCAACATCAATACCCAAATGAACTATTGGCCCGCCGAGCCGGTCAATCTGTCCGAGTGTCACGCGCCGCTGTTCGACTTCATCGCCGACTTGAGCGCGAATGGCGCGGAAACGGCGCGGGTGAACTACGGCTGTCGTGGCTGGGTGGCGCACCACAACGCCGACCTGTGGCGGCAGAGCGCGCCGGTCGGCAACTACGGCGAGGGCAATCCGGTCTGGGCGTTCTGGACCATGGGCGGCGTGTGGCTATGCCAGCACCTGTGGGAGCACTACGCCTTTGACGGCGACATGGCCTGGCTGCGCGAAACGGCGTATCCGATCATGAAGGGCGCGGCGGAGTTCTGTCTCGACTGGCTGATCGAGGACGGGCAGGGTCATCTTGTCACCGCGCCGTCCACCTCGCCCGAAAATATGTTCACCACGCCCGACGGGCAACATGCCGCCGTCAGCATCGCGGCGACCATGGACATGGAGGCGATCTGGGATTTGTTCAGCAACTGCATCGCGGCGGCTGAGATTCTCGATACGGACGCCGATTTCCGCGCGACGCTTCAGGCCGCCCGCGACCGGCTGCTGCCGCTCCAGATTGGCCGCCATGGGCAGCTTCAGGAATGGTGGCAGGACTGGGACGACCCGGACGATCATCACCGCCACTCCTCGCATATGTTCGCGCTGCATCCTGGCCGCCAGATCACGCCGCGCGGCACGCCCGAGTTATTCAAGGCCGCCCGGCGCTCGCTGGAACTGCGCGGCGACGAAGGCACCGGCTGGTCGATTGCATGGAAAATCTGCTTCTGGGCGCGCTTCGAGGATGGCGACCACGCCTACCGCATGATCGAGCACATGCTGCGGCTGGTCGAGAGCCACAAAACCTCGGTGGTCGGCGGTGGTGTGTACCCGAACCTGTTCGACGCTCACCCGCCGTTTCAGATCGACGGCAATTTCGGCGCAACGGCGGGCATCGCGGAAATGCTGTTGCAAAGCCATGCTGGCGAGCTTCATCTGCTGCCTGCGCTGCCATCGGCCTGGCCGGATGGCCGGGTGAGCGGGCTGCGGGCGCGCGGCGGCTTCGAGGTTGACATCGCTTGGGAGCATGGCAAACTCACGCAGGCCACTGTTCGTTCGACGCTTGGCAACCAATGCCGGGTGCGCGCCCACGCGCCGCTTGCCGTCACAGTGGGCGATGTGCCGGTGAGTCTGCATGAGACCGAGCCATCGGTCTGGTCATTTCCGACCGAGGCAGGCGGCGTGTACCTGCTCATCGCCAGGGCATGAACGCAGCAGCTATATTTATTTAGCCACAGAGGACACAGAGAGCACAGAGTGATTTTGATGCAGACAGGAGTTACGCCGTTAATGTTATGCTGTCCTGGAAAGCCATGTCATGCTGAACGAAGTGAAGCATCTCAATGCCGGATCTTCGAGATGTTTCGCTGCGCTCACCATGACAATGTTCCAAATGCGTAATTCTTGGCAGGTAGTATCCTCTGTGATCTCTGTGTTCTCTGTGGCAGATCTTAACTTGTTAGCAATAGAGATACAGGAGCTTTGCCCATGACATCCACACCGAACGCGTTGCCGCTGCGCCAGTTTGCCCAAACAGATCTGCTCGTCACGCCGATCTGCGTCGGCTGCGCGCCGCTCGGTGACATGCCGGAAACGTTCGCGTACAGCGTCGCCGAGGAGCAAGCACTTGCCACGTTGCGGGCCGTGTTCAACTCGCCGATTAACTTCCTCGACACGGCGGGCGCGTACGGCGACGGCGAAAGCGAGCGGCGGATCGGACTGGCGCTGCGCGAGCAGGGCGGGCTGCCGCAGGGCTTTGTGCTGGCGACCAAGGCCGACCGCGATCTCAAAACTGGCGACTTCAGCGGCGAGCAGATCAAGCGCTCTGTCGAGCGCAGCCTCAAGCTGCTTGGCCTCGATTACATCCAGATCATGTACATCCACGACCCGGAACACACCACGTTCGAGAACATCATGGGGCCGGGCGGCGCACTGGAGGTGTTGCAGCGCTTCAAGGACGAAGGCGTGATCGGTCATCTCGGCATTTCGGGCGGGCCGATCGACATGCTGATCCGCTATGTCGAGACCGGCGCGTTCGAAGCCGTCGAGACCCACAACCGCTTCACGTTGATCAACCGCTCGGCTGGTCCGCTGCTCAATGTGGCATCAGAGCGCGGCGTGGCGGTGATCAACGCTGCTCCATACGGCAGCGGTATTCTGGTGAAAGGGCCAGAAGCCTACCCGCGCTACGCCTACCAGGAAGCGCCGGATCAGATGATCGAGCGGGTGCGACAGATGGCGGCGATCTGTAAAGAATATGACGTACCGCTGCCCGCCGCCGCGCTGCAATTCTCCACGCGCGATCCGCGTGTCACGTCCACTGTAGTCGGCATGAGCCGCGCCGAACGTGTCGCGCAGACGCTTGAGTACGCGCAGCAACCGATCCCCAATGAACTGTGGGCGCGGCTGGATCAGGTTGGCTTTGATACGGACGACCCGGAGGCGAGTCGTTTCAAATAATAGATGTAGTATTTCATTCCGTTGGCGCATGCCCTCACCCCGTCGCTGTCGCGCCACCCCTCTCCCATTGGGAGAGGGGCCGGGGTGAGGGAAACGTGCGCGCTAGCTTTATGAAACAGTATAAAGCAGGTGCAAAGGAGCAACCATGAGCGTAGCAACAAACGTTTCATCCGACGGCATTCGTGAAGGCTCGCAGCAGCGGGCGGACGCCTATCAAGACCCGCGCCTGAACTGGTGGCGCGAGGCGCACTTCGGCATGTTCATTCACTGGGGGCTGTACGCCATTCCCGCTGGCGAGTGGAAGGGCGAACCAGTGCAGGGCATTGGCGAGTGGATCATGCTGCGCGCCCGCATTCCGGTGAGCGAGTACGAGCAGTTTGCCAAACAGTTCAACCCGGTCAAGTTCGACGCTGCCGAGTGGGTGGCGCTGGCGAAGGCCGCCGGTCAGAAGTACATGGTCATCACATCCAAGCATCATGACGGCTTTTGTTTGTTCAAGTCCGCGTTGACGGATTACAACATGATCGATGCGACACCGTTCGGGCGCGACGTAATCAAAGAGCTAGCCGACGAGTGCCAGAAGCAGGGCATGCGGCTGGGTTTCTATTACTCGCAGACGCAGGATTGGCACCACCCCGACGGCGACGGTAACGATTGGGATTTTGACGAGTCTAAGAAGGATTTCGCTGGCTATATTGATAACTACGTCAAGCCGCAGGTGCGCGAACTGCTCACCAACTACGGCCCGGTCGCGCTGATCTGGTTCGATACGCCCAAGCGCATCACCGTCGAGCAGAGCAAGGAACTGCTCGACCTGGTGCATGAGCTTCAGCCAGATTGCCTGGTCAGCGGGCGGCTCGGCAATGGCCTGGGTGATTACGCCTCGGCGGGCGACAACGTGATTCCCGGCAAGACGCTGGCCGCCGATTGGGAAACGCCCGCGACGATCAACGACACGTGGGGCTTCAAGACCAACGATCACAACTGGAAATCGACCGACGATCTCATCCACAAGCTGGTCGATATTGTGAGCAAGGGCGGCAACTACCTGCTCAACGTCGGCCCGACCGCCGAGGGCGAAATCCCGCAGCCGAGCGTCGAGCGCTTGCGCGCCATGGGCGCATGGCTGGCGACCAACGGCGAGGCGATCTACGGCACAACCGCCGGGCCGCTGCAAGGGCTTGGCTGGCTCCGCACCACCGCCAAGCCGGGCCATGTCTATCTGCATGTGTTCGATTGGCCGCAGGATGGCGCGTTAGTTCTCGAAGGATTGGGGCAGCAGGTAACAGGCGCGCACCTTCTGGCCGATTCATCTAAAGCAGCGCTCGCGGTCAACGCGGACGGCGAGCGCGTGACCATTCAGGCTCCGGCGCAGGCTCCCGATCCGATTGATACGGTCGTCGTGTTGGACATAGCGTAAGCAGCATTTGTAGAATAGAAAACGAGCATCATGAGCGACAAGACCATTACCATTCCACCCGGCCCGTTCGAGCCGACCTGGGAATCTCTGGAAAACTACACCATTCCTGAATGGTTCAAGGACGCGAAGTTCGGCATCTTCATCCATTGGGGCGTGTATTCCGTGCCAGCATTTGGCAACGAGTGGTACCCGCGCAACATGTACCTGCCGCGCAGCAAAGAGTTCGAGCACCATGTCGCCACCTACGGCCCGCAGTCGGAGTTTGGCTACAAAGATTTCATCCCCATGCTCACGGCGGAACACTTCGATCCGAACGAATGGGCCGATCTGTTCCAGCAGGCCGGCGCGAAGTTCGTCGTGCCGGTCGCCGAGCACCATGACGGCTTCCCCATGTACGACACGGCGCTGTCGGAGTGGAGCGCGGCCAAGATGGGGCCGAAGCGCGACATCGTCGGCGAGCTTGCCGAGGCCACCCGCGCGCGCGACATGGTGTTCGGCGTGTCGAGCCACCGCGCCGAGCACTGGTGGTTCTTCGACGGCGGGCGCTACTTCGACTCGGACGTGAACGACCCGCAGAACGATGGCCTGTACGGCCCGGCGCGCCCGGCCCACACGCGCCCCAACGAGGCATTTCTGAACGACTGGCTGGCGCGCATCTGCGAACTGATTGATAAATATCAGCCGCAGGTGATCTGGTTCGACTGGTGGATCGAGCAGCCCGCGTTCA
>DASTWM010000256.1:0-11409 GCA_035765855.1 Roseiflexaceae bacterium | reverse complement strand
GGCATGAGGCGCAAGGGCGCGTTAAGGTCGAAATGAAAATAGACAATTTTATTGACAAGGATGTACTGGCTCGTATGAAAGTTGGGCTCCATGCTTTGCCCTTCGATCTTGAAGTTCTGCACCACGCCGCGCACAATCAAGAACACCAGCAAAATAAAGAGCACGGTTTCAAACAATTCGCGCACCACGCCGCGCACCGACGGTGGAGCATGCGTTTCCTCAGGTTCGTAGGTATCGGTGCCGCGCCCAAAGGTCGCCCCATGTTCATCGGCGGGCAAAGTCATGGCGTCGCGCTTGAGACTAACGCGATCGCGGAGAGGCGTTTCATCCATGAGGTTCTATCTTGTTTTCAAGCCCCTGGAGGCAGGGCGCGTGAGTCAGCACTGCCGATAAGCAGCAAAAAAGCAATGAAATAGCGCGTGTATTGTTTGCTATTTCAACCACGTTTCGTATTATACTCCATCGCATGAGATAAAGCCAGAGGGAACAATTATGCGTCTCACCCAGCTTGCAGAGCACGTTGCCGATCAATTCCGCTGCAATGTATGTCAATGGCACTGCACACTCGCGCCAGGGCAGGTCGGGCGCTGCCTTGTACGCAGCGCGACTGAGGACGGCATTGTGGCCGAAAATGACGGACTCATCAGCGCCGCGCAGTTCGGCGTAATTGAGGATTATCGCCTGTGGCACCTGCTGCCTGGCACGCCCGTCATGGGCGTGGGAAGCTGGGGCTGTGCCTTCCCTGCCGACCAGCAGCACAGCCAGTATGCCCGGCTTCCCGGCGACGAAACGAAGCGGCGGCAGCTTCCGCCGGAGCGCGTGCCGCTCGTAGCGCTGGAGCGGCTGTGTCGCGGCGTGGTGTGGGCGTACAACGACCCGTCTGTGTCACAGGAATATCTGCTCGACGTGCTCAGTCTGAGCCGCGCGAACAGCCGTTACACCGCCATGATCACCACCGGGTATCACACGACCGAGGCGCTCGATCAGATCGGAAATTATCTCGATGCGATCAGCCTCGATCTGCGCGCCTTTGACGACAGCGCCTATGCGCGCCTGGCCGGAATCGAGCACTGGCGCGGCATTCTTGAGGTTGCGGCCCATGCCCAGCACCGTTGGCACTGCCATATCGAAGTCACGACCCGGATGCACCCCGGCGTCAACGACACACCGCAGCAGATCGAAGCGCTCACAGGTTGGATCCGCCAAACGCTCGGCGCGCAGACCGCATGGCATGTATTGCCTGGCGATGCAGGCTCGGCGGCGGCGGCGGCAGTGAACCGCGCCCGGCGCATCGGTCATGAGCAAGGCTTACAGTTCATCTACGGCCCCGACCCGTATCAATCGACCCATTGTACGTCATGCGGAACGGTGGTGATTGAGCGAACCGCAACAGGTACGCGCGTCATGGGCCTGGAGGGCAGCCACTGCACCAGTTGCGGCGTGGATTTGCACATTCGTACGTCGATTTTCAAGCAGTGAACCACACAGGCACAAAGGACACAAAGCATTTTTATATTATTTTCTTTGTGCCTGTGTGTCTTTGTGGTAGAAAAGGGCATGGAAAACTGGCGGCTATTGATTGACGCACCCGCCGACGGCGCGATGAACATGGCCCGCGACGAGGCGCTGCTCCATGCCCATGCGGCGGGCATGACGCCACCCACGATTCGATTGTACCAGTGGCAGCCCGCCTGTCTTTCCCTGGGCCGCTTCCAGCGCAGCGGCGATGTGGATTGGGAGGCGTGCGCGCGCGGCGGCGTCGATGTCGTGCGGCGACTCTCCGGCGGGCGGGCGCTGCTCCACGCCGACGAACTCACCTACGCGGTGATCGCGCGCACCGACCACCCGCTGTTCGCCGGGCGCGGATCGATCCTGCATAGTTATCATGACATCAGCCTGGCGCTGCTCCATGGCCTCCAGCGCCTGGGCGTCGCGGCGGAACTCGCACCTGCTGCACGACGGCGCGCCGTGTCAATGGCATGCTTCGATACGCCCGCTGCGTTTGAACTCACGGTCGGCGGGCGCAAGCTGGTCGGCAGTGCTCAGGCGCGCCGCGAGGGCGTGCTGCTGCAACATGGCGCGCTGCCGTTTTCCCCGCACGCCGCGCGCCTGCAATCGCTGCTGACATGCGCCATTCCCGATCTCAACACCACGATGATGACGCTCGATGAAGCGCTTGAGCGGCCTGCCAATGCTGCCACAGTTGCTGATGCGCTGGTCGCTGGTTTTCAGGCGGCATGGAATATTGCGCTGGAACCCGGCACGCTCATTCCCGAAGAGCAGACGCTGGAGCACGAATTACGCGCCAGCCGCTACGCCAATGCTGCGTGGACACGCGCCCGTTAAGTCATGGTATAATCTTTTTAACCCCTTTACAGAGATGTGAGAAAGGGTGCAACGTTCTTTGTCGCGATGTTGCGCCGCAACCCAACCGCAACGATGCGCGTGTACAAGCGTCAGCGTTCCACAACGCCATGCCGCACTAAAGGAGACCCGCTGTGACCGATGGCATCGCAGTTGAACTGCGCGATGTTGTAAAGCGTTTCGGCGATGTAACTGCCGTCGACCATGTGTCCATGCCCATCCGCGATGGGGAGTTCTTCTCGATGCTTGGCCCATCCGGCTGCGGAAAAACGACCAGCCTGCGCATGATCGCTGGCTTCGAGCGCCCCACGCATGGCGAAATATATTTACACAACAAACCGATCTCCAACACGCCGCCATTTCAGCGCAACGTCAACACCGTCTTCCAATCTTACGCGTTGTTTCCGCACATGACGGTGGCGCAAAACGTGGGCTTTGGCCTGGAGATGAAGAAGGTCGCCAGAGATGAAATCCGCCGGCGCGTCGGCGAGGCGCTCGACATGGTGCAGCTCAGCGGCTACGACGACCGGCGACCGCGCCAACTATCCGGCGGGCAGCAGCAGCGCGTGGCGCTCGCGCGGGCGCTGATCAACCGCCCGGACGTGCTGCTGCTGGATGAGCCACTGGGCGCACTGGACCAGAAGCTGCGCAAAGAGATGCAGCTTGAACTCAAGCGCCTTCAGGAGCAGGTCGGGATTACGTTTATTTTTGTCACGCACGATCAGGAAGAAGCGCTGACCATGAGCGACCGAATCGCCGTGATGAACGCAGGCAAGGTGCTGCAAGTCGGCACGCCGACCGAAATTTACGAACGACCGAACAACCGCTTTTGCGCTGATTTCATCGGCGAAACGAATTTTATTTCCGGCAAGGTAGTGGAAGCCGACGCCACGGGTGCAGCCGTCAAGACCGCCGACGGACTCGTCGTGCGCGGGCAGCATGTGCGCCCCATCCAACTTGGCGAGCATGTCGTCGTCTCCATCCGGCCAGAAAAAGCGCGCCTCCTGCCTGCCGACGACGCCAATACATTGCCTGTCAATGCCAGGCCGTTCCCGGTGACGGTCGAGCGCGTGGCGTACATTGGCAGCGACACGCGCATCGAGGTGCGGCTCGGCGCGCAGCAGGCGTTTCATGTGTGGGAGCAGAACGCCCGCTCGACGCTCGACCGCAGTGAATACTGGCAGCAGGGCGAGCAGGGCTTGCTCTGGTGGCCGACCGAGAACGCGCTGGTGCTGACAGAGTGAGCGGGTGAGCAGGTGACAAGATGACAAGATGATTTGTTACGTGCTTTTGTTCTGTATTCTTTGTTCTTTGTTCGGCTCATAATGTTTAGGATTGCCATGGCTGTTGACACGGTTTCATCGTCGGAGCAGCGCGGCACAGGGTTGATGGGCATGCTGCGCCGCAGCGC
The DNA here is from genome assembly GCA_035765855.1 of Roseiflexaceae bacterium. GTDB lineage: Bacteria > Chloroflexota > Chloroflexia > Chloroflexales > Roseiflexaceae > DASTWM01. Next base: position 7,634 of record DASTWM010000256.1, on the reverse strand, counting down.
GCGGCTGCGGCTGGGGCTGCTGATTTTTCCGGGGCTGCTCTGGCTGGTGCTTTTTTTCGCGCTGCCGCTGCTGGTGATTGTGCTGTACAGCGTGCTGACGCCGGGGCCGCGCGGCGGCGTATTATTCACCTTCACGCTCAATAATTATGTCGAGCTGTTCACGCAGGATTTGTACGTCAATGCCTACGTCCGCTCGGTCTGGATCGGCGTTGTCACCACGCTGCTGTGCCTGCTGATCAGCTACCCGCTGGCGCTGTACATCGTGCAGCAGTCGCCGCGCTGGCGCAGTGTGCTGCTGTTTTTGATTCTGATTCCGTTCTGGACCAATTTTCTGGTGCGCACCTACGCATGGATGCTGATCCTGAGCAACAACGGCATTCTGAACAGCCTCATTCAGGCGGTTGGGCTGCCGCGCCAGACGCTGCTGAACACAACTGGCGCGGTGGTCGTCGGCCTGATCTACGGTGAACTGCCGTTCATGGTCCTGCCGATCTACGCATCGCTCGACCGCTTTGATTTCACGCTGATGGAAGCCGCCGCCGACCTTGGCGCGAACCGCACCCGCGCGTTTCTGCGCGTCATGCTCCCGTTGACCATGCCGGGCGTGGCGGCTGGCTCGGTGCTGGTCTTTGTGCCGACCGTGGGACAATTCGTCGTGTCGGACCTGCTGGGCGGCGCGAAGGTGGACATGCTCGGCAATCTTCTGCAACGCCTGTTCACGCGCTCGAACCCACCCAACTGGCCGCTTGGCTCGGCCATGGCGCTGGTGTTCATGGCCGTGCTGACGATTGGCGTGGTGCTCTACTTCCGAAAAACGGCGGAGGCTGAGGCATGATCGAGGCGCAATCGCAAACCCAGCCGCAAGCCGCCGCTCCGGTTCGCACCACGGACCGCCGCCGAAACTGGCGCACGGCGCTGCTTGGCACGCATTCGGTGCTGACGTTTATCTTTTTGTACGCGCCGATTTTCATTCTGGTGCTGTTCTCATTCACCAAAGATTCGTTTGGCGTGCGCTGGACCGGCTTCACGCTCGACTGGTACGTCCGCCTGCTTGATGACAGCCGATTGCTTGGCGCGGCGCTGAACACCCTGGAGGTCGCTGTGATCTCCACCGTCGTCTCGACGATCATCGGCACCCTGACGGCGCTGGCGATGGAGCGCTATCGTTTTCGCGGGCGCACCGGCTTTGATGCGCTGCTGTACCTGCCGATTGTGATTCCAGAAATTGTCATGGCGCTGGCGCTGCTGGCATTTTTCTCGTTTTCGCTCGGCATCGTGGAGGCGCTTACCGGCCAGCCGATGCGATTCAGCCTTGTCACCGTTACGATTTCGCACATCGCGTTCAGCATTTCGTTCGTGGTCGTAGTGGTGCGTACCAGCCTGAAGGGATTTGATCAGCGGCTGGAGGAGGCGGCGCAAGACCTCGGCGCGAACGAGTGGCAGACGTTTCGGCACATCACGCTGCCGCTGATTCTGCCCGGCATCATCGGCGGGGCGCTGCTGGCCTTCACGCTCTCGCTCGACGATTTTGTCATCAGCTTTTTCACCACCGGGCCGGGCGTGTCGCTGCTGCCGGTTGAGGTGTACGGACAGGTCAAACGCGCTATCACGCCCAAGATCAACGCCATTTCAACGGTCATGCTGGTGCTTTCGATGACGCTTGTGTTTTTGTCACAGTTTGTGCAGCAGCGGCGGCAGTGAGCGGGTGAGCGGGTGACAAGATGACAAGGTGACAGAGTTTGCTCACAGCATCGAAGGATGCAGCGAATACATTGTTTCTTTCATAGACAGGAGTACATAATCTATGAACAAACCTGGGATAGCAATTCTGGGGCTTGATCACTGGTACGCGGCGTTTAGCCTTGCCGACGAAGCCGCAAATAATGATCAGGTGCGCCTGGTGGCCGTAGCCGACGATTACGAAGCCCGCGCGCAGCAGACCGCGCGGCGTTACGGCGCGGAGATCGCCACGACCGACAACCGCACCGTCCTTGATCGCGATGATGTTGACATCGTGATCGCCATGTATAGCACCGACCGCAATGTAGCCGTGTGCCGCGACGCCGCCAACGCCGGCAAGCACATCGTCAGCGTGAAGCCGGTGGCGATGGACCTGACCGGGGCCGACGCAATCGTCGAGGCGGTGCGGGCGGCAGGCGTCCATTTCTTCCCGTACGAAAGCGTGTACCGGCTCGCGCCGGGCATGCAGCGCGTCAAAGGCTGGATTGATGAAGGGCGTATCGGGCAGCCGCTGCGCTACATGCAGACGCTGCACAGTTCGCTGCCGCGCGCCTGGCACGAAAGCACAAGCAGCGGCTGGTGGCTCGATCCGGCCGCCGGAACCGCAGTGGTGCAGAACACACCGCCAATTCCCGACAACACCGACAGCGGCTGGTGGGTCAATCCGGCGCGCGTGCCGGGCGGTGGCTGGCTCGACCATGCGATCTATGCCGTGGACATGGCGCGCTGGTTCTTCGGCGCGGAGCCGGCCAGCGTCCAGGGCGTCGTCGCCAACCGCCGCCACCCCGAGCTGCCGCTCGAAGATTATGGCTTCGCGACCTACACGCTGGCGAACGGGGTCGTCGCGACTATCGAAGACACATGGACCGCCGAGCGCGGCTTCTTCTTCAATCATAGCGAAATCATCGGCAGCGCGGGCGCGATCCGCGACGAAACGCGCACGACTGGACGCATGCTGCTGCGCGGCGATTTCGGCTTTGACGGTTGGACGGCGCTGGAGCAGCAAGGCCCCGGCCCGAGCAAGATCATCGATCACATGCTGGCCTGTATTGCGGGAACCAGCGCGCCGGTCGCCACGGTCACGGATGCGCGCGCGAACCTGGCCGCCTGCCTGGCCTTCTACCGCGCGGCGGGTAGCGGGACGGCTGTGCAGATCGAGCAAGCATGAGATGATACAATACAAACATGTTCATCAACAATACTTCACGTCGTTTATGGGAGGAAGGCACGTTTCCATGAACCAATTCAAGGGCTTTGGGCTGCTGTTTGCGGCGCTGTTTGCGCTTTCGGCATGCGGCAGCGGCGGCGCGCTACCCGCTGCGGGCGGAGGAACAGGCAGCAACGGCACAGCCGCCCAGCCGACCAGCGCCCCGGCAGCGACAGCAGGCAGCGAAGCCACCAGCGCTCCAGCGTCCACCAGCGTCCCGGCGGCGACGACAGGCGGCGATATCACCGCTGTTCCGGCAGCTACCGCCAGCGACGAGGCCACCAGCGCCCCCGCGGCGGGCGAGGTGCAGGTTGATAAATCCAAACTCGCGAAAGAGTTGCACTGGTACAACTGGAGCGACTACATCGACCCGGCGATTTTGGAGGATTTTGAAAAGGAGTACAGCGTCAAGGTTGTGGTCGATCTGTACGACCAGAACGAAGACATGCTCGCCAAGATTCAGGCTGGAAACTCCGGCTACGATCTTGTCACGCCGTCGGACTACGCGGTGCAGATCATGGCCGCCGACAAGCTGCTCGCGCCGCTCGACAAAAGCAAGCTGCCGAACCTCAAAGACATGAAACCGCAGAACATGGACTTGTACTTCGACAAGGGCAATGTGTATTCTGTGCCGTACATGTTCGGCATCACCGGCATTGCGTACAACAAAAGCAAATTCCCCACGCCGCCAGATAGCTGGTCGGCGCTCTTTGACCCGCAGCAAATCGAAACGTACAAGGGCGAGTTCAGCATGCTGGACGACGAGCGCGAAACGCCCGGCGCGGCGCTCAAGTACATCGGCAAGTCGCTGAACGACACTGATCCTGCCGACCTGAAAAAAGTCGAGGAGATTCTGAAAACGCAGAAGCCGTTTGTCGCGGCGTACAATAGCACGGACACCAACCGCAAGCTGGCGAGCGGCGAATACATCATCGCCCACTGCTGGAGCGGCTCGGCCATGCAGGCGCGCCAGGGTCTTGGCGACGAGTTCTCGGGCAATCCTGACATCGCCTTTGTGATCCCAAAAGAAGGCGGCATGATCTGGCAGGATAATCTGGTGGTGCTGGCTAGCTCGCCGAACGCCTACACAGCGCACGTGTTCATGAACTTCCTCATGCGCCCCGACATCGCCGCCCGCAACACCGAATATATCGGCTACCTGACGCCGAACGCCGCAGCAGAGGAGCAGCTTTCACCGGAAACGCAGGCGTTGTACAAAGAGGGCTTCGCGCCCGACGAGGAAACCTACAAGCGGCTCGAGTGGGCCGTCCGCGACGAGAAGACCGCCGCCTTTACTGACCTGTGGACGGCAGTGAAGGGCGAATAGCATTCTCGCCGGAGGACTACAAGGGTTTCTCTGTCATGTTGAGCGAAGCGAAACATCTCAATGTAATACGACGAGATGCTTCACTTCGTTCAGCATGACAAGACTACGCCCGCACCTTTCCCGCCGCCGCTTGCGGCATGTGCAGCAGCACATTTTCCAGCGCAAGCTGCGGATTCACATTCTCGCGCAAGTGTTGTGGAGCCTCGTGCAGCCGCTCGATGAAGGCATGGATGTCGCCGACGCGGTAGCGCGTCGCCGCCTGCCGCAGATCATCGGCGCGGTCAATGTGCGTGATCTGCTCGGGGCAGCCCGCTGCAACCAGCAGTATGTCGCGCCACCAGCTTTGCCACAGTTCCAGCAGCGCCATGACATTCGCCTGTTCGCCGCCGCGGTACTCCTTGGCGCGCTCCTCGGCCCAGCGAAACGCACCGGCGCGGCCTTCGTTCGTCAGCGCCACCAGGCTGTCAAGCTGCGCCTGCCGCGCTTCAAGTTCATCCGGCATTTCGACCATGCGCAGCGCCCAGCCAATCCGCCCGCCGCTCCATGCTGCCAGCAAGTCAGCGTCCTCGGCAGCAAGATTGCAGCGTTCGCGCAGCGCCCGCGCCACTTCGGCGCGTGGCACAGGCCGCAGCTTCAGCGGCTGGCAGCGCGACACAATCGTCGGCAGCAGGTCGCCGCTGGTGTTCGCCACCAGAATGATCGTGACATACGGCGGCGGCTCTTCCAACGTTTTGAGCATGGCATTCGCCGCCGCATCGTTCAGCCGTTCCGCGTCATGCAGAATGAACACGCGCCGCCGCCCTTCGTAGGGCCGCAGCGAGATGTCGCTTTGCCACGCCCGCACCGTGTCAATCTTGAGATCGCGCTGGCGGGCGGCCTCATCAGCCTTCAGCCCTTCGGCCTGCGTCGCCATGCCCGCGATACGCACGTCGGGGTGATTGCCGCGCGCGATCCGTTTGCATGTGCGGCACTGCCTGCATGGATCGGGGCCGCCGGTTTCGCAGTTCAGCGCCTGCGCCAGCCGCAGCGCCAGCAGCGCCTTGCCGATCTCAGCCGGCCCGCTGAGCAGGTAGGCATGCGCCATCCGCCCACTTTGTAGCGAGCTTCGCAAGAACTCCACCGCCCACTTGTGGCCGATCATCCCCCAATTTTGTAATGATTCTGTCATCTTTTTCTATTGAGCGAATCTTTTCGCTCCTTACCTGCGTTATATATAGTGAGGACTTTACTAAAAGGCACCGCCATGGCAGATCATACCATTCTCATCGTCGACGACACGCCTGACCACCGCGACCTTTTGCGTGTTTTACTCCAGGCAGTTGGCTACCGCGTGGTCACCGCTCCGTCTTCAGAGGCAGCGGCTCGCGCGCAACATGAGCAGCCCGACCTTATTCTGGCCGAATTGTCGCTACCCGGCCAGGCGGCGTGGGAAGCCGCCCGCGCGCTGCGCGCCATGCCCACGCTTGCGGACACGCCAATGCTTGGCACTACAGTGTACAACACCTTGATCCACACTGCACGCGCCGAGGCCATCGGCTGCGCCGGATACGTCGAAAAGCCCTTCAATATTGATTACCTGCTCCACCGTATCGGCCAGTTGCTACCCACAACCCTTTCTGCATAAATCGTAATCGCCGATACACGCCAGAATATACTAACCGCCGATCACGCCGATAGACGCAGATTAAAAAGTATAGTTTGAGCATATGCTGAGACAAAATGTAAAACATAAGCGCTTATCCGACGTAGCCCACCATCTCTACAAATGCCCCTGTTATAAATCATCGGCGTTCATCGACGGTTCATTTTTCCATCCAGCGGCGAAACACCAGCACGGCATTCACGCCACCAAAGCCAAATGAATTCGACATGGCGAACTGTAGCGGCACTTCGCGAGCACGGTTCGGTACATAATCCAGATCGCAAGCTGGATCGGCGTGCTCGTAATTGATTGTCGGCGGCACAACGCCATGCACAAGCGACAAAACCGTGGCGGCGGCTTCCACCGCGCCTGCTGCGCTGGTCAGATGGCCCAGCATGGATTTGTTCGCGCTGATTGGCACGCGCCGCGCATGGTCACCGAACACACGCTTGATTGCCAATGTTTCGGCGATATCACCAGCCGGCGTGCTGGTCGCATGCGCGTTGATGTAGTCGATCTGCTGCGGCGTTAGGCCGGCATGCGCCAGCGCGCGCCGCATCGCCAACACCGCCCCTTCCGCTTCAGGATGCGGCGCAGTGACGTGATGAGCGTCGCTGCTGGTACCATAGCCCACAAGCTCAGCGTAGATTCGCGCGCCACGTTGCCGGGCATGCGCCAGCGTTTCCAGCACCAGCACGCCCGCGCCTTCGCCAATGACAAAGCCGTCGCGCTCGGCATCGAACGGACGCGAAGCTCGCTCAGGCGCGTCGTTGCGCGTCGAGAGGGCGCGGATGGCCGAGAAACTCAGCATGGAAAGCTTGCTGATCGGCGCTTCCGTGCCGCCCGCCAGCATGACCTGCGCGTCGCCGCGCCGCAGCACCTCGGCGGCCTCGCCAATCGCCTGCGCGCTGGCGGCACACGCGGTGGAAATCGCCGTGATGTAGCCCATCAGGCCAAGCTGCATGGCGACCTGACACGAAGGCATGTGCGGCAGCGCCATGGTAATATAGAACGGATTCACGCGCGACGGTCCGCGCTCCAACGCCGTCCGTACGAACTGCTCCGTGTCGGCGGGCGAGGTGCTGCCGTTCGCCATGATCACGCCCATTTCGCGGCGATTTGCGTCGGTAATCGTCAGCGCGGCATCTTGAATCGCCATGCGCGCCGCCGCGACCGCAAACTGGCTGGCGCGTGACATGCGGCGGGCATCCTTCGCATCTATGAAGGCGCGCGGCTCGAAGTCTTTCACTTCGGCGGCAATCTTCGACGGCACGCTGTCCATATCCGGCAGTGAAACCGGCGCGACACCACTCCGCCCTTCTACCAGCCCGTTCCAAAATGTGCCAACGTCAGCGCCAAGCGGCGTCACAAGGCCCATGCCCGTCACAACAATACGCGTGCGCTCGTCACCTGAAGAATCAGGAAGATATGCTCCCAGCAGTACATCAATCTGTTGCTCAAGCTCCGCTTGCTCAGCAACATAAGGTGCTAACAGATCAAGCAATTGGCCGCGCAACATGGTGCGGTGTGCCTGGACGTGCTGAAATGTTGGCCGCATAGTTCTTTCCTCGTCACCGTAAGCTAAATACATGGTACCGCATGAACAGGCAAAACGACAAGCAGTTTTCTGCGAATTCTTATCGTAATGAACGATCATCAGCAATACTGTTTACGTAAGGCACACCACCCTGGAAACGATTACATATATGCTGTTATCC
>DASTWM010000255.1:0-47168 GCA_035765855.1 Roseiflexaceae bacterium | reverse complement strand
ATCGGCAGCAACACGAACGCGCCGAGCATTGGCTGGAGCCACAGAAAGATCGCCGCCACGCCCGCCACCCGCAGCGCATTCGCCAGCACTGAGTCGGTGCCGTTCACAAGCACATTTTGCACGATCTCGACATCGGCGGTGATGCGCGCCAGCAAATCGCCGGTGCGCCGGTTGGCGAAGTAGGCCGCCGACTGGCGTTGCAGCTTGTGGTACAGCGCCAGCCGCAAATCGAGCATGAGCTTCTGGCTGGCGCGCTCCAGCAGCACGCCGCGAACAGCCGAAAAGATCTGCCCGAGCGCGTACACGCCGGTCAGCAGCACAAGCTGCCAGATGATAAAGTTCCAGTCGCGCTGTGCCAGACCGACATCCACCACTTTTTGCCACACCAGTGGCGGGTACAGCTCGGCGACCACCGACAAGACCATGCACAGCATGCCAATGCCGACTGTGCGACGATAGGGCATGACCAGCGAGTAAAGCTGCCGGATTGTACTCGGCTCCGTGGTAGATTGCTGCATGTTTTTCTTGCTCCATCCTCTTGAAAACCATGGCGATACCTACTGTGCCGTGCTGTTCGGCATGGAAAGAAGTATACCATATAATAAGGGGTCCTTATTATCAGGCCACCTTATAGTTGAGAGGGAGCAAGGAATCTGGTACAGCAACACGCGCATGATCTACACAGCACTCGTCGCGCCACGCGGCTCACGAAGTTCAGCGCGTGGCGCTGCGCCATAGGCCGCGACAATTGCTCGATCGGCACTCCAGAACATGTTGTGTTCACCAACTACGGTGAGCAGGCCAGAACGACGAAACATGGTCTGCACAGCCGGCTGCACGCCGCTGAAGTAAACCTGGCCGCCGCGCTGATGCTGCATTTCCACGATCTGCGTCAGCGCATGCGCGCCGGTCGCATCAATCATCGGCACGCCGCGCATGCTGATGACCAGCACATCGCTACAATCATCTTCCAGCGCGCTCAGCACGGTGGCGACGCTGCCGAAGAAGATCGGGCCGGTCAGATAATAGACATGCACTTTTGGGCCATGGGCTGGCAAATCATGGCCTTGCGCCAGCAGCCGCTCAAGATTGACCGGCGCGCGCGTCACAGTCGTACTCACCGCCGACTGGCGCAGGTACAGCACTGCCGACAGCGCCACGCCGATGATGATTGCCTGCGAGAGATCGAGCGCCGCCGTCGCCACCATGGTGATCATCATGCCGGCCAGCGCGTGCTTCATGCGCGTGCGGACGAAGAAACGAATCGATTCCCATTCGTTCATGCGCCAGGCCGTGACCATGAGCACGCCGCCCAGCGCCGCCAGCGGAATGCGTCCGATCAGCGGGCCGAGGGCGAACACGCTCAGCAGCAGCGCAATGGAATGTACGAAGCTGACCAGCCGCGTGACGCCGCCGCTCTTGATGCCGACACTGGTACGCGCAATCGCGGCGGTCGCAGGCACGCCGCCGAAAAACGGTATCACAATGTTGCCGATGCCCTGGCCGATCAGTTCCTGGTCGCTGTGAATCGGCTTCCCTGCCATCGTCGCGCCGACCGACCCGCACAGCAGACTTTCGATCGCGCCAAGCGCGGCGATCGAGATCGCAGGCGGGACGAGGTCACCGAGATTCGCCCATGGAATCGCGCCCCATGTGAGTCGCTGATCCAGGAGGATCGTCTGCGGAATGCTGCCGATCTGCGGAACCTGCCAGCCGAAAAGCAGCGCTACCATGGTCGCCAGAATAATGCCGACCAGCGAACCAGGCGCGGCAGTGGTCAGGCGCGGCAAGCCAATCATGACGAGCGCAACAATGCCCGCAATCGCGAGCGTGCGCCAATCTGGCACGGGCGGATGGCTCACGACCTGCCACAACTGGCCGAGCGCGCTCTCAGCCGCGGGTGTTTTGACGCCCAGCACATTATCGATCTGGCCAACTGCGATGATCAACGCAATGCCGCTGGTAAAGCCGGTAATCACCGGCGCGGGAATGAACGACACCGAGCGCCCGAGCCGGAACACGCCCAGCAGCACGAGCGCCACGCCCGCCAGCAGAGAGGCGACCCACACGCCTCCCATCCCGTAGCGTTGCGCGACCACGATCAGCACTGCCGACATCGCGCCAGTTGGCCCGCTGAGTTGGAACGACGCGCCGCCAAGCCCGGCGATGAGCAGCCCTGCCAGAATAGCCGTGACCATGCCAGCCGCCGCCGTCGCGCCGCCCGCCACGCCAAAGGCCAACGCCAGCGGCAGCGCGACCGCCGCAACCGTGATGCCCGCCAGCACATCGCGCTGAAGCATCGTTCGGTTATAATTAGCAAATTCTTCCCGCCAGATCCTCCAGAGTGCAAACCGCTGTAGCGACAAACCTTTCACACCATGCTCCTAATTGTAGAAAACACAAAACCCGCCTCTCCATGTGAGACGAGTCATGCTACGAACTACGATATTGATTTTAGGTTGAGGCCGAAAACCGCCAGGCTCATTCGACAATGGACACATATTGGGAATACAACTGCATAATGAGGGCACCGAATTCATGCCCGGTATACAGCCCATTCTAATTTGACTATAAAATCGGCGACAGCACATGTCAATAGGCCATTGGTGATACAAAGCTGATAGCCTCCGCCTTTCGACCGAAGCAGCATGCCACATGTTGTGGTACTATATCGTCGCCACGCCCCGAGCCCCATACATCGCGGCTGGCTGGTTGTTCTCGTAGCAAGGAGATTGGTATGCTGAGCATGCTCCTCATTCAGTTCGCGTTGTAGTGCGGAGACACAAGCGGAAGAACAAACAGGAAAGAACAAAGAACAAAACCATGTTGTTCTCTGCTTTCTGTTCTACGCTTTGTATGTCTCCCATATGAAATTATTGAGGAGACACATGCTTCAGATACAGAATCTTCAAAAAAGCTACGGGATTGCGACCGTCCTCGCACATATCAGCTTCGTCATCAACGACGGCGAGCATGTCGGCCTCGTCAGTCCCAACGGTATTGGAAAATCAACCCTGCTGCGCTGTATCGTGGGCGAGGAGACGCCCGACGGCGGCAGCATCACGCGCGTGCCGCAGCATGCCACGATTGGCTATTTGCCGCAGGCGTTCGCCAACGACGACGGCCAGACGGTTGGCGCGGTCATTGCCGCCGCGCAGGCCGAGTGGCACGCCGCCATGGAGGCCGTGCAGCAGACCGCCGAGGCCATGGCGAACGCCGCCGACATGGATGCGGCCATGGCGGCCTATGACGCGGCGCTGACCCGCTTCGAGGCGCTGGGCGGCTACGAGCGCGAAATGCGCGCCGCAGCGGTCCTCGATGGGCTTGGACTGGGCGCGGTGGAGCGCGCGACGCCGGTCGCGCAACTGAGCGGCGGGCAGAAGACGCGCCTCGGTCTGGCCACGCTGTTACTGAGCGAGCCGGACCTGCTGCTGCTGGACGAGCCGACCAATCATCTTGACGTTGATGCGCTCGAATGGCTGGAAGGCTTCGTGCGGGCCTACCCCGGCGCAGCGCTGATCGTGTCGCATGACCGCGCGTTCCTCGACGCCACGGTTGAGCGCATCCTGTACCTCGATCCGAAAACCCGCGCGGTGACGAGCTACACGGGCAACTACAGCGATTTTGACGCCGCCCGCGAGCATGAGCGCGAGCTACATCAGGAAACATGGCAAAAGCAACAGGACTACGTCGCAAAAGTTGAGGGCGACATTGCGCGCCTGAAAGGGCAGGCGCTGGGTGTTGAACTTTCGACCACGCCGGCGCAGCCGACCATCCGCCGCTATGCGAAGAAGGTCGCGAAAAAGGCCAAATCGCGCGAACGCAAGCTGGAGCGTTACCTTGAATCCGATGAGCGGGTCGAGAAGCCGAAGCAAAGCTGGGGCATGAAGCTCGACTTCAGGCCGCCACCGCCGGGCGGGCGCGCGGTGCTGCGGGTGGAGCACCTCAGCTTTAGCTACCCTATTGCTGCTGAGACAAGGAGACGAGGAGACAAGGAGGCGGAAAAGACGGCAATAGATCTATCGCCCCTCCCTCTCTCCCCTTCTCCTTATCTCCTGTCTGATGTCTCCTTCGACGTAGAGTACGGCGAGCGGATTGCGCTTGTCGGGCCAAACGGCGCGGGCAAAACCACGCTGCTGAAGCTGCTGGCCGGGCAACTTGAGCCATGCGCGGGGCATGTGCGGCTGGGCGCGAATGTGCGGCTGGGACTCATGTCGCAGGAGCAGGAGACGCTCGACCTTGACCGGACGGTGCTGCAAACCGTGCTGGCGGCGCGGCCCATGAGCGAAACCGAGGCGCGCAATTTCCTGCACTTCTTCCTGTTCGGCGGCGACAGCGTGTTCCGGCCAGTCGGCGCATGCTCGCTTGGCGAACGCAGCCGTCTCCAGCTTGCGCGGCTGGTGTTGCAGGGCTGCAACCTGCTGCTGCTCGACGAGCCGCTCAATCACCTTGATATTGACGGGCGCGAGCATTTTGAAGAAGCGCTCGATGCCTTTGAAGGCACAATCATCGTCGTCGCGCATGATCGCGCGTTTCTGCGCTCGTTCGCTGAGCGCGTGATCGTGGTGCGCGACGGGCATGCGCGCAGCCTGGCAGGCGGCTACGAGGAATACGAGCGCTATACGGCGGAATGACTGAACAAACACGCATGCTGTTCCGCCGATTGCGCGGGATGGCATGCGTGTCTATTTTTTGCCTATCAGCCATATGATGGCCCATCCAGACCTCTTTTTAGAACTCCAGGTCAACCAGAATACCTATTCTTCTCACGTAGCCATCAGCGTATCTTCCCCATGCAATAAAGGTATTTTGCGCCGCGAAACTGCGCATATCATGATCCTTTTTCGTAACAATTTTTCAGGGTTTGTTGTGATACCTTAAAGCAGGGTTATCGACGCCGTAACTTCCCCTTGTCCTGTGCTTGTGAAACTATCAGCACGCCCACTGAACCGAAAAGCGGGTGGTGTGTGGCTGGTAATGGATGCGTAACGAACACGTGCTAACCTGCCACGTAGGGTGCATACACAGCTGTCGTATGAATCCTGGTTCTACGTTGTAGTCAATGAATTGTTCTGTTCGTAGAGAGGCTTCTATGTACGCACTGTTTCCGCCACTCTTCTGTCCTTTTCCTACAGCAATGAATCCGCATGCTGATCTCGTTCAGGAACGGGCGATTACGTGGGCGCGGCGCTTGCATCTTCAGCACCGGGAGGCGGCCTATCGGCGGCTCAATCGTTTGCAGTACGGCATGCTCATGGCGCAGGCGTATCCTTCTGCATCGCTGGAAGGGCTGCAACTCGTCGCCGACTGGAGCACCTGGCTCTTCCTGCTCGATGATCAATGCGACGAGGCCGGCATTGGCAGGGAACCAGAACAAATGGCGCGGTTGCATGCGCAGTTCCTGGCTGTCTTATATGGCACGCCGCCAGCCCCTCATGCGGATCCGCTCGCGCATGGATTATGGGATATCTACCTGCGGCTCCGCAACCAAAAAGATACGGAATGGATTCAACGCTTTCGCGAAAGTGTACGGATGTATTTCGAGGCGAATGTGTGGGAAGCCACCAACCGCCGGAGCGGCCGTACCCCTGATGTCGTCACATATTGCACTATGCGGCCCTTTACCAGCGCTGTGTATCCGTGCCTCATGCTGATCGAAGTAACCGAAAATCTGGATATCCCAGCGGAGATTTTACAGCATCCATCGGTGCAGCGCCTTGGCCTGATGACCAACAATGTCATCTCCTGGGCAAATGACCTTGTATCCTGTGAAAAGGAACGCCAGCAGGGCGATGTCCATAATCTTGTGCTCGTTATTGCCCATGAATACCGCATTTCACTCGCGGCGGCGATGGACAAGGTCGTTGCTCTTCACGATGCGGAAGTACGCGCGTTTATAGCATTAGCCAGGCACCTGCCCACTATCACGCCGGAGATAGACGCCGACCTTGAGCGCTATATAACCGGCATGCGCTTCTGGATGCGCGCGAATCTCGACTGGTCGATGGCTGCGGCACGCTACCGCACTACCCAACCAACCATTGCAGCAGCACTGGCCTAGACACTGCTGCCAGCTTAGCACATCGTACACACTGAATGATAGAACGGGTCGCCAGGAGAAACATATGCTTACTGTCCGTCCGCCAGATAATGTTGATGACAAGGCGCAGCACGCCCGTCTACGGCAGTTTCTCATCTGGCTTATTCCAATCGTGTTTGGCTTTAGTCTTCTGTATGGTGGCATTGGCGCATTTTTCCGCGATGTCCCGACGCTGCTCAACAGTGTCATTCTGCTGGGTTATGGCGGGCTGACTGTGGGCGCATGGATATTGTTTCAGCGCGGCAATATCCAGAAGGCAGTGCTGATTACATGCGTAAGCCCGTTGATAGCCGCGATTGTGATCACGGTGATCCAGCCCGCGCTCTACGTTAACTTTGCTATTGTTCCGCTGGTGTTTGTGGCAATGGCGCTTCAATATCTCCGTGGGCGTAATTTGCGCAGTCTTATTTTTGCAAGCTGGATTGCATCGGGCACCATCGTCTTGATCGGCGAATTGTTACCGTTTCACACCGCGCTTCCAATACAGTTGCTTACCGTGCTCCGCGCAAGCTCGGTAAGCGGAACGCTCACGCTGGTCATGGTGTTGCTCTGGCAGTTTGCCAGCCGTTTAGCCGATACGCTGCACCAGACCCAACTGGCCAATCAGGCGCTGCAGGAGGCGCTCGCGGAGCTTGACGCGCAACGGATCGCCGCGCAGGCACGGTTGCTGGCCGAAAACGAAGCCCAGCGCGTAACCATTCGCGAACGTGAGCGCGCCACCGTGGCGTTGCAGCGCGCAAAAGAGGCGGCTGAAAGCGCCAGCCGCGCAAAAAGTACGTTCCTGGCGAACATGAGCCATGAACTGCGCACGCCGCTCACCGGCATTATTGGCTACAGCGAACTGCTTCAGATTGATGCCCAGCAAACGGGCCAGACAAATCTCTTATCCGATCTGGCGCGCATTCACAAGGCGGGAAGCCACCTGCTTACGCTGATCAACAATATTCTGGATCTTTCAAAGATCGAAGCTGGCAAAATGGACGTGGATGTGCAGCAAATCAAAATCCCGTTCCTGGTGCAGGATGTCATCCAGACGACATTTCCGCTGATCGAGCAGAATCACAACACAATAAAGCTAGAGTTACCAGAGAACCTTGCCGTCATGCGCTCAGATCCGACAAAGCTGCGGCAGATTTTACTCAACCTGTTGAGCAATGCCGGCAAGTTTACGGAACATGGGTGCATTACGCTCAGCGTGGAGCAGGCCAGCACTGATGACAATACATGGATGACCTTCAGCGTGGCGGATACTGGCATTGGCATTTCCGCAGAACAACTCAGCCGTCTCTTTAATGAGTTTACGCAGGCCGACTCATCAACAACACGCAAGTACGGCGGCACCGGTCTGGGGCTCGCATTAAGCCGGCATCTGTGCCGCTTACTTGGGGGTGACATCACGGCACAAAGCACACTGGGCCAGGGAACAACCTTCACTGTGCGGCTTCCGATCAGCATGACGCCCTCACATCATGAGGTGAATGAGCCTGATCATGAGAGCAACCACAGCAACCGATCGAGCGCGCAGCCTATGTTCGTTGATACAGATAATGCGCTTACGGTGCTGGTGATCGACGATGATCCAGACACGCGCGATTTCCTGGAACGGTGTCTCACCGCTTCCAACATGTCCGTGATAACCGCGCAACGTGGCGAAGACGGCCTGTTGATAGCCCAGGCAATGCAGCCGGACGTGATTATTCTGGATGTTATCTTACCCGACCAAAGTGGCTGGGAGGTCTTGCACGCCATCCAGAACGACCCTGAATTGGCGCATACGCCAGTCATCATCCTCAGTGTCAGCGATAAGCGCCAACACGAAGGTATCAGCGCTACAGAATATCTCGTCAAGCCGGTTGAGGTCGAGCAACTGATCGACCGGATTCGCACGATTGCGCGGCGAGGCAGCCAGGACGCGCAGGATCCACTTACTTATATAGCTGAGGACGATCTGCTCCTGATGACTCCGCAGGTGCAGCCCATCGCATAGATAGAAGGAAATCAGGGCTTCCAGTGAGATGGCACCGCGTTCCATGCCCATGCTCGCTGGCGACGAAATGCTCCCCGTTTGAGCGCAATGACATAAAAAACTTTAGTGAGCGAGTGACGCGATGACAACAATTTTACTTGTCGAGGATGATGTGATGAATCGTGAAATGATCGCCCGGTATCTGAACGGAAAAGGATACCATGTGATCAGCGCTGGCGATGGCGCAAACGCGGTGCTGCTGGCGAAAAAGGAACATCCGCACCTGATTCTCATGGATATGGGCTTGCCAATCATCAACGGCTGGCAGGCAACCCACCGCATCAAAACGTCGAGCGACACACGCGACATTCCGATTGTTGCCCTGACCGCCTTTGCGATGGCTGAAGACCGGCAGCGGTGCTTGTCGGTCGGCTGCGATGCGTTTGAAACCAAACCTGTGAATTTCGAACGATTACTCGGAACCATGCGCGACCTGTTATCTCATGAGTCAGGCGTACAGGCTGTCTGATCGTCGATGTAACAGCCTGTACAGATGCACAACGAGCAGGCTCGTTGCATCCATTAATGCTTTTCGACCATCCATGTACGTTACATGGGCATTTTCACTGGAGACGATATGATAAGTAGCGTATCAACATCAAGCATGCGCCACGCCATTCAGGACACGATGCAGGCCGCATTCCCAGAAGTAGAAGCGCGGGTTGCACGCTTCTATGCCATGCAGCATTATCATCTCGGCTGGCGCGACGAGCAACTCAAGCAAGCGATGACTGATCCTGGCAAGCTTCTGCGGCCACGCCTGGCGCTCCTTACATGTCAGGCCGTGGGCGGGCAGGTGGAGCAGGCGCTGCCGCTGGCGGCTGGCATCCAACTCTTTCATGATTTCACGCTGTTGCACGACGATATTCAAGATGTGAGTCCCACGCGGCGCGGGCGGGCCACGGTATGGCATTTGTGGGGCGTGGCGCAGGCGATCACGGCGGGTGACAGCATGTGCGCGCTGGCGCACATGGCCATTCATCGCCTGTACGCCGCCGGCGTTCCAGCAGAGCGGGTTGTCGAGGTGCTTCAGTGGTTCGACGAAACGATTCTTGCCGTCTGCGAAGGCCAGTATCTTGATTGCAGCTATGAAAGCAACCTGGCCGTCACCGAGGATGATTACCTGGCGATGATCCGCCGCAAAACAGCGACCCTGATCGGCGCGGCCATGGGGTTGGGCGCGCTGGTGGGCGGGGCCGAGCATGCGACGGTGCAGGCGCTGTACGCAGTGGGCGTCAATCTTGGAATGGCGTTTCAGGTGCAGGATGACCTGCTGGGCATCTGGGGCGAATCAAACGTGATTGGCAAGCCGGGAACGTCTGATCTGTATCGCCGCAAGATCACCCTGCCGATCATTCGGGCGTTGCGCAATCCCGAGCATGGCGAAGCGCTGGCCCAGTTTTACCGACAAGAGACGATCACCGATGGCGATGTGGAAAAGATGCTGGCACTGCTCGACAGCACCTCGGTGCGAACCGACATGGAGGTGCTGGTCAGACACATGGCGCAGACCACGCTCCAGACATTAGAAGCCATTCCAGAGTTTTCGACCACAACGGCGCGCCAGGCACGCGATCAAATCGCCGATATGATTACATCGCTGCTCCCCGTCGCGCTGGCTGCCTGAACGACACCCCTCCTCAAGGTGCTTACGCCCAATCTGTGTTGCCAAACTTTTCTGTCACTGGCAACACAGATTGGGCGTATATGTTGATCCACTCCTCCGCTTTGTGCTTCTCCTTTTCGCTAACACGCATCAATTGGCCGCGCGCGTTTCCTGGCACGCCGCTCATCAGGAAGTGAGCAACAAATGAATACCTTTTGCACTAGAAAGTGAATAACAGCGCAGCGTATCCTGGAACATACCGATAACACATGCGTCTGGACAAACGGTATGTATACGTTTCAATATTCGCTGAAAAATGACGGCCAAATATACATCCGTCCGAGCTTCTGCTACGCATAGTTCAGCAGCACTACTGATGATTTTAATTTTCCTGTATCGATGAACGATACCTGAACGACGGCCATCGTTCGTACGCGTTTTGTTCCGCAGCAAGCTACGCCTGCAAGGCATAGTTCTGCTTTGTTGTGTCCAAAATTGCATGGAAAGGATGTTTATGCAACACCTGTATCGAAGGGCGCGCGTCTTCAAATGGATGGCCCTATGTGTCGCCGTGCTTCTGCTGCTCGTGCCGAACGCGGTGCTGGCGCATCCGCTCGGCAACTTCACGGTCAATCAGTACAGCCGACTGGTTGTGAACGGCGCACAGGTGCAACTGCTCTACATCATCGACATGGCAGAAATCCCCACCTTTCAGGAGATGGCGCGGATCGACACCAACCATGATCAAACCGTGAGCAATGCCGAACGAGATCAGTATCTCGCAGGCGAATCTGGCGCGCTGGGCAGCAATCTGCACCTGCTTGCTGGCGACACAGCACTGCCGCTTGCCATGGAATCCCAGCAGCTTGAGTTCCCGCAAGGCCAGGGCGGCCTCAAGACCATGCGGCTCACGCTGCACTTCGCGGCGGCGCTGCCGCATGCACAAGGCGCGCAGTCGCTCACCTATCACGACAACAATTTTGCTGGCCGCATCGGCTGGCGCGAAATCGTCGTGCAAGCGGGCCAGGGCGCACAGATCGTCGATTCGAGCGCGCCCGCGCAGGATGTCAGCCAGGAATTGCGCAACTACCCGCGCGACCTGCTGCAAAGCCCGCTGCAACAAAGCAGCGCTACGTTCCGCTTCCAATCAGCAGCGAGTACCCGGCAGCCGACCGGCGACAGCCGCGCAGCCGAACAACAGGCACCGTTAATTATCAGCCAGGCCACAGATCAGCTGACGGCGCTGGTTGCTGCACCAACCCTTTCATGGACGGCGTTGCTCATCGCGCTCCTGACGGCATTCGTGCTGGGTGCCGCGCATGCGCTCTCGCCCGGCCATGGCAAGACGATTGTCGCGGCCTATCTGGTTGGCGCGCGCGGCACAACCCGCCATGCGCTGTTTCTCGGCCTGACGACAACCATTACGCACACGGCAGGCGTGTTCGCGCTGGGATTGATTACCCTGTTTGTCTCGACATTTGTGCTGCCGGAGCAAATCTATCCATGGCTTGGCGTCGCGTCGGGCGTGCTGGTTTTCTCGATCGGTATCACGCTCTTCCGGGGCCGGTTGCGCGGGCTGCTCGATCACGGCCACAGCCATGACCACACCCATGATCACGAGCATGCTCACGACCATACCCATGATCATCATCACGAGCAGACTCACGAACACCATCATGACGACCACGGTTCAGCCTTCACGCACACGCACGGCGGCACGACGCACACGCACATGCCGCCCGGCGCGGACGGTTCGCCGATTACATGGCGCGGGTTGCTGGCGCTCGGCGTTTCGGGCGGGCTGCTGCCATGCCCGTCGGCGCTGGTGGTGCTGCTGGGCGCGATTGCCATCGGGCGCGTCGGGTTTGGGCTGCTGCTGATTATTGCCTTCAGCGTAGGGCTGGCGAGCGTGCTGACCGGCATCGGTATTTTGCTGGTTCATGCCCGCCGCTTTGTTCAACGGATTCCCTCGCACAACCGGTTAATCACGACGCTGCCAGTGATGAGCGCGCTGATCATCGCCATCGCGGGCATCGGCATTACCGCGGAAGCATTGATACAAACCGGTTTGCTGTAGCTTATTTCGTCACTAAAAAGGAGGTTTACTGAGAAACATAGTATTGGTGGTTCTGTAGTTCAAAGAGGAGACACGCAATGAGTTCATCCCGACGTATCTTTCGCCAGCTTTCACTTGTTCTGACGCCGCTCTTTCTGATCACCAGCATGGCGATCATGTTTAGCGGCGGGCAAGTGGGCGCGTCAAGCCACCGCGAGGCACCCCTGATCTCGAAGGACCCCGCGGCGGACAACACCGACGTGTACGCCTTCGTCAGCCCGGACGCGCCAAACACCGTGACACTAGTCGCCAACTGGATTCCGTTCGAGGAGCCGGGCGGCGGACCGAACTTTTACCATTTTGATGATAACGCGCTGTACAACATCAAGATCGACACGAACGGCGATGCGATACCGGATATCACGTACGAGTGGCGCTTCAAGACTCAGATCAAAAAAGGCGACACCTTCCTGTACAACACCGGCCCGATTACAGCGCCCGACAGCGGCACGTTCAATTACACGCAGCACTACACCGTCACGGAATTCATGGGCGACAACACGGACTCGTCCGGCGCGCGTGCGAGCAACGGCAGCGTCCTGTTCGCCAACGAGCTCATGCCGCCCGACAACATCGGCCCGCGCTCGACGCCCAACTACGAGGCGCTCGCCGCGAATTTCATCAACATCGGCACGGGTGACGCGGCAGGCTACAAAGAGTTCACCGGCCAGCGTGAAGATCCGTTCTACGTAGACGTGAACTCAATCTTCGATCTCGGCGGCCTGCGCCCGTTCAACGGCCTGCACCTGATCCCGCTGAGCGCTTCACCCGGCCTGGACTCGACAGCAGGGTACAACGTCCATGCCACGATTATTCAGGTGCCAATTTCCGAGCTTGCGCCGAACTGCCCGGCGAATGATCCCGGCGTCGGCGGCAGCCCGAATTGCGCGATCGGCGTCTGGTCGACGGCGGACCGGCCACGCATCACTACCAGAGTTGGCCTGAGCACGCTGACGAATCCCGGCGGCGAAGAAGGCTCGGGCGGCTACGTGCAAGTGTCGCGGCTCGGCATGCCGCTGACCAACGAGGTTGTGATTCCGCTGGCGCTCAAGGATGCGTTCAACGCCTTGAAGCCGGAATTGGATCAGAAGCTCTTTACTGGCGCTGCACCGTTCACACCCGAGATCGGCGCGCTTGTGCAGCGCAGCATCCTGCGGCCTGAACTCCAATCCTTGTACAAAGTGCTGTATCCCAGCGCGTTCAACGACTCGAATCTGCCGCAGGGCGACCGCAACGACCTGTTCACGATTTTCCTCACCGGTATTCCGGGCGTGAATCAGCAGGCGCAGTCGGGCGACCCGCGCGCGAATCCGAGCAAGATCGCATCCGAGCAACTGCGGTTGAACGTGGCGATTAAGCCAACTGCTGGCGTGTGCCAGGGCAAACGCCTGGGCGCGCTCGACGGCGACTTTGCTGGCTTCCCGAACGGGCGGCGGCTGGAGGATGATGTCATCGACATCTCGCTGCGCGCGGTGGCCGGTGGCTACGGACCGGTGCTCAGCGCAGCGCCTCCGGCTGGGCTTGGGCTGCCGAACTTCACCCCCGGCAACCTGCTGGGCGATGGCGTGGACAAGGATGATCGGCCCTGCCTGAGCAGCTTCCCGTATGTTGGGACGCCGCATCCCGGCTATGACCGCATCCATGCCAACATCTGGACGAGCCTCTTCCCGCTCATCTCCAACGGCAAGCCATCGTAGGATGTGCGTGAGGACAGGCAGATTTCACAGCCTGCCTGTCCTCACCAGACTCTCACAGGAAAACGGAGAAAACCATGCGCGTACTTGTTCGCCAGCGCCCGGAAATCTTGCTGATTGCGTCAGTGCTCATTTTTATCATTGCGCTTGTGCTGCGTGGAACCATGCGCAGCGCGCCGGTCAATGTAGCGGTTGACACCAGCGGGCCTGCGCCTGCGCCCGTGGAACTGAGCGCGAAAGATACGGTTGCGGCCTTGCAAGCCCGCCTGAAAAGCAACCCCGACGATGTCAACACCTACGCACAGCTTGGACTGGCGCTGCTCCAGCAGGTGCGCGAAACCGCCGATCCCAATTTGTACAATCAGGCCGGGCAAGCGTTTGACGAGGCGCTCAAGCGCGACCCGCAGCATGTCGACGCGCTGATCGGCAAAGGCTCGCTGGCGCTCTCGCGCCATCATTTTGCGGAAGCGCTGAAAATGGGTCAGCAGGCCCAGCAATTGAATCGCTACCGCCCGGCGATCTACGGCATCATCGGCGACGCGCAAAACGAGCTTGGACAATACGAAGCGGCCAGCAACACCGTGCAGACTATGGTCGACATGCGCCCTGATCTCAGCTCCTACAGCCGCGCTTCCTACGTGCGCGAGCTGCACGGCGACACAGCGGGCGCAATTCAAGCAATGCGCATGGCAGTGCAAGCGGGCATGCCCGGCACCGAAAACGCGCTCTGGACGCAGTACCAGCTTGGCAATTTGTACTTCAACAGCGGCGATCTTGTGCAGGCCGAGCAAACCTTCGATGAAGCGCTCGCCACCAGGCCCGATTACATCTATGCGCTGGCTGGCATGGCCCGCATCCGCGCCGCGCAGGGGCGCACATCCGAGGCGATTGCAACCTACAAAACCGTTGTGGAACGCCTGCCACTGCCGCAGTTTGTGATTGAGCTCGGCGAATTGTATGAGTCGCTTGGGCAAACCAGGGACGCCCAGGCGCAGTATGACCTTGTTCGCGCGATGGAGCAATTAAATGAGAGCGCGGGCATGAACGTCGACATGGAAATGGCGCTGTTCGATGCTGATCACGGCGCGGACCCGGCGCAGACGCTCAACCGCGCCCGCACAGCCTACGCGCAACGTCCCAGCATCTATGGTGCGGATGCGCTGGCATGGGCGCTGTACCAGCACGGCGACTACGCCGAAGCACAGCGTTACAGCACGGAAGCGCTGCGGCTCGGCACGCGCGACGCCGCGCTGCACTTCCGCGCGGGCATGATCGCCAACGCTTTGGGCGACCATGCGGCGGCAAAGACACAGCTGCACCAGGCGCTGGCGATCAATCCGTCCTTTTCGGTGCGCTATGCCCCGCAGGCCCGCGCACTGCTTGCACAACTCAGCGCAAAGTAAGCGAGATTGTAAAACGGCGGCGCGTGCCTGCGGAATAATTGTAGCCACACAGGTCATAGAGCATATAGAGATGAGTAATCATTCTCTGAGTTCTCTGTGACCTCTGTGGCTTTGTTGGGCAGTGGCTACGGCTGGGCGATCATGGGCATGAAGATCTGGCGCTGCTCCGCCGCCGCCGAAACAATCTGCTCGACCACCGCCGCCGAGGTGCTTGCAGCAAAGCTGCTGTCGCCCGCGTAGCTCGCAGTGAGCGTGTGGCTGCCGGGCGGCAGGGCCGTGGTGGTTAAAACCGCGCGCCCCTGCCCATCCAATGGAGCTGTGCCGAGCACGTTGTCGACGTCGCGGAATTGGACGCTTCCTGCTGGCATGCCGGTCGCCGCGCTGACCGTCGCAACTAACGTCACCATGTCGCCAGCAGTCGTAGGATTGGGCGACACCACTAAACTCGTGGTGGTGCTGGTCAACGTGGGATCTGGTACCGGGACAATTTGCTCGACTGCCACCGCAGATGTACTCGCGGCAAAGCTGCTGTCGCCCGCGTAGCTCGCAGTGAGCGTGTGGCTGCCGGTCGTCAGCGCGGCGATGGTCAAAACCGCGCCGCCCTGCGCGTCGATCACGGCTGTGCCAAGCACGCTGTCGCCATCATGGAATTGCACATTCCCGGTCGGCATGCCGGTCGCCGCGCTGACCGTCGCGACCAGCGTCACCATGTCGCCGGTTGTCGCTGGGTTGGGCGACACCGCCAAAATCGTGGTGGTGCTGGCTGGCGTTGGGTCCGGCTGCGGTGTCAACATCATCACAAAGCCGCCAGCCTTGAGCATGTCGACATTGACCAGCGTATCCGCGCCGACATTGGCGAGATCCTGCCGCACGAGCGAGCCGTCGTTCGCTCCGGACGTAAGCAGCACCGCGTCGTAGCGCCGCGTGCCGAGAAACGACAGGTCGAGCGGCAGGCTGCGGCTGCTGTTCTTGTCGCCGTTGATTCCCGCCACGAACCAGCGATCGCCGGCGCGGCGCGCGAACAGCGCCAGTTGGCCGATCTGGCTCGGCGGCAGCACGCGCGTCTCGTCCCACACGGTAGGAACTGCCTTGACCACATCAAGCGCCGGAGCCAGGGAGCTATCGTTCAGCAGCTTCTGCGCGCTGGCGCTGATCACTTGCAGCGGCGATGTGTATATCACCAGCGTTGCGAGTTGCTCGGCATAATTGTTCGTGAAGGCCAGCGGCGTGTAATCGGCCGGGCCGAGCACGAAGCGGGTGAATGGCAGCGCCGCATCATGGCGCGCGCCGGGCAGGCCGACTTCAAGCCCGCGCACGGCCTCGCGCGTGAGCTGGTTGGGAAAGGTGCGCTGCTCGCCGGTCGGCTTGCTGATGCCATGGAAGTTGACCAGCAGGTGGCGCGCGGCGGTCTCGCGCAAAATGGCAACCTCAAAGTCGATCTTGCTCTTTGACTCGGCATAGAAATAATCTATTTTCACGCCCGCCGCGCCCGCATGCTGCACCTGATCCAGAAATGCGCGCAGATCCTGCCAATTATTACTTGGATTTGAAACCGCGTTGGAGTTCTTCCACACGAACACGCCGACGCCTTTCGACCGCGCGTCATCGCACAACGCCTTGAGCGTGTCCCATGCGGTAGCGCCATTCTGCGCGAATGCCGTTTCCCAACCATTGTCGATGGTCGTGTATTCAAAGCCAAGCTGCGCGGCGGCGTTGATGTACGCGCGCTCCTGATCGATTGTGATGGCGTGATTCGGAGCCGAAAGCCAGCTCCACAACGAGCGACCGGGCTTGATCCATGAGGTGTCGCCATACAGCGCCGGGTCGGGCGCGGGATTCAGGTTGGTCACAAGATCGGAGTTCACCAGGCCGTTCAGGTCCGGGGTGGTAAGCGTGAAGCGCCATGGCGTAGTTACCGGGCCGCTCACGCCGAAACCGGACGCGCCCTCGGTGAAATTAACCCGCACGGTGCGGTTCCCAATCGCCTCCAGCCGCATGCCGCTATAGTTCGCCAGCGCCGCCTCGCTCAGCACCGCGTAGCCACCGCCATTGGGCAGTACCAGCGTCAGCCCTGCGCCCTGCACCGGCCCCTGTGGTGAGACAGTCGGCAGATCGTTGACGTTGACGGGCGTCATGGAGCCGGAGTAGGTTTTCAGCTTCGCGTCGGAGGCGTTTTCAAAAATCCAGACGGTTGTGCCATCAGGAATCGTCCAGCTCGACTGCTCGCTCGTGACGGTGTGCGCGCCGCCGACAGGTATGTTGTAGCGATAGGCCAGCCCGTCGTCGTATGCGCGCACTTCCAGCGTGTAGGTAATACCTGAGCCAGCATGCGTCACCGGAATCGAAGTTAGCGTGTAGTGATTCACGGCGACCGGATGCACGCCGCGCGTGGGGTAGGTTTCGTCAACCGTGGTGGTGGTCGGCGTGCCAAGCGTCACGCCGCTGCCCAGCGCCACACCATCGAGCGTGATTCCCAGCGGCGACGGTTCAATCACCGGCACACTGCCACGCGAAACGCGGTAGTGCAGCGTTCCTGAATTATCGACCGAGAAGGCACCCTGCACCGTGCCGCCCGGACTTGTTACAGTGATTGCGGTAGCGGCATGGGCCGGATGTGTACCAAGAAGCGACACCAATAGCATGGAAGCCAGCAGCGTACCAATAAAACGGCCCCATGCGGCAATGCGGCGTGGCATGCACAATTCCTTTCCCAAGAGCTGGAGATAGTACATGTAATAAACGCATGATACTACCAAAAAGGTACGCAAGTTATGGTGTCACAACTCGCGTACCTTTTCTTGTTCCTGGGGCAGCGCATTCAGCAGTATTTTTCTTGATCAGATCAAGGCTGCGTGTTGCCGCAATCGAATAACTGGTACGCTTCGCCAAAAGCGTGCGCAAGCGGCTGATCTGCCGGGTCGTTGGGCGCGCGCCACTGCGCGGGTGGCACGGCGCGGCAGTTTGTCGCCACCCAGCCGACAATCGGGCGCTGCTGGTCGGTGGACGCGGGGAGCAGCACAAATTGCACGTCGTGGGCGGCAACCCGCGCGGCGAATTGCCTGGGCGTAAGAATCTCGTCGCCGCCGGAGTACCCGCCAAATGTCATGACTGGCTGGCCGGTTTCGAGGATCAGCGGCGCGGCGGTATTCGCGCGCGTGGTGGCGACCAGAAAGCGCGTGCCCTGCTGATGCGCGTTCAGATAGCTGGTCAATCGTTCGAGCTGCGGCAAGGCGTATGACGTTCCCTCGATAAACAGGTCCGGCCCGGCGAACGGTTGCGGGCCATGCACCGCCAGCAGCGGCGTGACCGCCCATGTGGCGGGCGCAACGAGCAGCGCGAACACGCCCAGCGCCAGCGCCCATGCTGCCTGACGATACGCGCCGCGCCGATGCAGCCAGATCAGCGCGCCGGCCGCGATCAGCACCAGCGCGCCAATCACAGGTATCAGCACGCGGCCCCACGCCGGAAACACCGCCACCATGACCATCTGCACAGCCGCTGTCACGAGCAGCGCCAGCGGCAACACCAGCCATGCGCGTTTGCTGCTGCTGAATGCGCGCCACAGCGCGACCAGCCCCGCGCCGACCAGCGCGGCGATTGGCGGCGCGAGCATGACCATGTAGTAGCGGTGGAACTTATGCCCGACGGTGAAGAACAGCATGGCTGTCACCAGCCACGTCGCCCACATCAGAATCGCAGGCCGATTGGTCGTGAATTGTTCCACAGCCATGTCACGCTGCCTGGCGGGCCAGAGCGCCACCAGCGCCCCAAGCAGCGCCAGCGGAATGAGCCAGCTAGCCTGGCCGCCAAGCTGCCGCTGCCACAGCCGCAGCGGTCCCGGCGCGCCGATCTCGTCGGTCACGTAGCTCGTCAGTGGCTCGGATGGCTTGAAGGGGTTGCCCATGATGCGCAGGCCACCGTTGTGTCCGATAACCAGATCGACTTCACTGTTGCTGCTGCTGGCGACGAACGGGCGCGCTGATGCGGGCGTCAGATCAACCCCGAGAATCCAGGGCAGCGACACCAGCGCCATGACTGCCCCGGCCAGCACAAGATTGATGATCTGCTGTTTGCGCGGCAGCGGCGCGGCGGCCACATACCACACACAGAAGGCCGGCAGCACCAGCAGCGCCTGCGTCATCTTGATGTTGAACCCGATGCCGATCCACAACCCGGTCAGGAGCAATGCCGGAAGTTTACCCGTTTGCACGGCGCTGCGTAACGA
Source organism: Roseiflexaceae bacterium (assembly GCA_035765855.1). Taxonomy (GTDB): domain Bacteria; phylum Chloroflexota; class Chloroflexia; order Chloroflexales; family Roseiflexaceae; genus DASTWM01. The sequence continues at coordinate 27,998 of DASTWM010000255.1, read as the reverse complement.
CCACACCGCAAGCAGCAGCACCAGCACCAGCATGCTATCCATGGTGTTGTTGCGGCCTGTCGCCACGGCAATTGGCGTCAGCGCCAGCACCAGCGCGGCCAGCACGCCCGCCGTCGCGCCGAACGAGCGCCGCACCACATGGAACAGCACAGCCACCGAGAGCAGCGCCGACAGCGCCTGCGGCAGCATTAAACTCGCCGGATTCCAGCCGAACAGCTTTACGCTGGCGGCCTGCGCCCACAATGCAAGCGGCGGCTTATCGACAGTCAGAAAGCCTGCTGAATCAAATGCGACGAAGAAAAAATTGTGCCAGCTTTTGAGCATGCTTTGGATGCTGGCCGCGTAATACAGATTGCCGAACCCCTGGCTGCCCAGCCGCGCAAACAGCAGGACGGCTGAAAGCAGGAGCACGCCGCCGAGCGCGACCATAGGCCAGCTCGCCAGCCATGCGCGCGTCCAGGAATGCCTCAGCGCGGTATTCGATTGAAGCGGCGACGGCTGATAGGATGAGATGCTGCGCGTTTTCATGATGTTTTACCTGTTTGTGAACGAAAGCGCCGCACAGGTCTGCGACGCCAGCACTGGCAGAATGTCTTTAACAATAGATATTGGTGATATCTATTTGATACAATGAGCGTAACAGGCCAACATGAAGAGCAAATGAAGGGTTTGCCCCATCGGTCTTCGGATCACCTGACAATTTCGTCATTCGGCAGCAGCATAGCCATGGACGGGCATCAAGAACCTTTCTCGCCATAAGTGCTATACTCCTCAGTGCGAGGAACCGCGTTCAGGAGTAGTCGGAGTATATGGATACGGTATCACAACACAATACCCATCTCGAAATTGAACAGGTACGCGAGCGCTTGCAAACCCTGCGTAGCGCCGTCGATGATATAGATCAACTGCTCATCCGCGCGATTGAGTCGGAATATGCCTTGCGAGAAAGTGAAGAGCGCTTTCGGCTGTTGGTGACGGAGGTTCAGGATTACGCCATTTTCATGCTGGATGTGCAGGGATTCGTGGTGACATGGAACATCGGCGCGCAGCGAATTAAAGGCTACACATCAGAAGAAATTGTCGGTCGCCATTTTTCCTCATTTTATACGCCAGAAGATCGGCAGGCTGGTTTACCTGCTCGTGTATTGGACATTGCCACACAGGAAGGTCATTATCAGGGCGAAGGCTGGCGCATCCGCAAGGATGGCTCACGCTTTTGGGCAAGCGTCGTGATTACAGCGCTGCATGATGCCACCGGCAAGCTGTATGGCTTCGGCAAAGTCACCCGCGACCTGACCGAGCGCAAGCAGAACGAGGAAGCGCTGCGCCAGAGCGAGGAGCAGTTACGGCTTCTGGTGGAAGGTGTACGCGATTATGCCATTTTCATGCTCGACCCACACGGAACGGTGGTGAGTTGGAACACCGGCGCGCAAATCATTAAAGGCTATCATGCCAGTGAAATCATTGGGCATCATTTTTCGATCTTCTACCCGCCAGAAGCGGTGCAGGCTGGGAAATGCGAGCAGATTCTGCACGTAGCGGCAACGGAGGGCCACTATGAAGAGGAAAGCTGGCGCGTCCGCAAAGATGGTTCGCGCTTCTGGGCCAATGTGGTCATCACGGCCCTGTACGATCAGCAGGGCGCATTGTATGGCTTCAGCAAAGTCACCCGCGACCTGACCGAGCGCAAACGCGCGGAAGAACAGCGCGAGCAACTGCGGCTCCAGGAGCAACAACTGGCGCATGAACGCGAAACGCGCGCCCATATCGAAGCGCTGGCACACGTGCGTAATGAGTTTCTGACGGTCACGGCCCATGAACTGCGCACGCCCGTCACTTCGCTGCTGGGCTACACGCAACTGCTCAAGCGGCGCACAGAACGTGGCCTTTCCAACGCCGAGCGCGTGCAACACACGCTGAATATTGTCATGAAACAGGCATTGCGGCTGGATCGATTAACGAACATGCTGCTCGACCTGACCCGGTTAGAAGATCAGCAACTCGTGCTTGCCTTGCAACCAGTCGATCTGCACGTGGTGGTTGTGCAGGCCGTCGACGAATTGCAAATGGTTTCGGAACAGCACACATTAAGCATCCATGCAGACTCGGAACCACTGGTTGTCGAAGGCGATGAGTTTCGTCTGGAGCAAATCGTCTACAATCTGCTTCAGAATGCCATTAAGTATAGCCCTGCGGGTGGCGACATTACCATCGATCTGCGGCGCGAACACGATCAGGCGGTTCTGGCTGTCACCGATCCCGGCTTCGGCATTCCCGCCGACGAGTTGCCGCATGTATTCGACCGTTTCTACCGCGCCACGAATGTGTCATTTCAGCATATCAGCGGCATGGGCATCGGTCTCTACATCGTGAAGGAGCTGGTAATGCTTCACGGTGGGACGATCGAGGCGCAGAGTGTTGCCGGGCAAGGCAGCACCTTTACGGTCACGCTCCCACTGAGCACGCGGCTATCATCTGAAGCGTAATTCAGGCAACGATCTCCTCTTTGTCGCCCGTGCCTGCCGCTCCGGCAACAGCGCGCGGGCTTTGCGGTTTCACGCGATCAATTGGCCCATAGGTTGCAATAGAGACATGAACAACAGCATGGGTTACGTGGAAGAGGAGGCCAATATGTCAGTGCTTGGTTTTATTATTCTCCTGGTGATTGCCGCGATTTGTGGCGCGATTGGTCAAGCGTTGGCCGGATACTCGCTCGGTGGGTTTGTCGTTTCGATTGTTGTCGGCTTTATTGGCGCATTCATCGGCTATTGGATTGCCAGCCAGTTTCACCTGCCGATGTTTTTCGCAATCAATGTTGAAGGAGAAACCTTCCCGATCATCTGGGCAATTATTGGCTCGGCGGTGTTCGCCGCGATTATCAGCCTGTTTACGCGGCGGCGCGTGTACATCTAGACGCAATAGCATTCAAATGACCACGAAGGCGCGAAGTTTCAGGAGCATTGTGAAGCCCCTCGTGTGTTCGCGCCTTCGTGGTCAACATGCCTGTCGTCCGTATTTGAAGGGTATTGTATTTCATTCGGTTGCCGTCTGGTCACGCCCCAGCGTGCCGCTTTCTCCGGTGCCGTGGTGCTGCCAGGGCCAGCTTCCTTCCAACTCCACCTCCAGCGACCAGCTCAAAAACGTTCGAATCACGACAATGCCGGCGAGAATACCAATTTGTCGGAAATCCGTTGGGATGGCAATCGTTCGGATAATGTCGGCGGCAATCAGCACTTCCAGCCCGAGCAGCAGCGCACGGCCAAGCCCCTGACGGTAGCTTTTGAACGCATCCCCCGCGCTCGCATGCTGCCGCACCTGCACAAGAAAGCGCACCGTTGCCATGATGACACCGAGCACAATAACAATCACTCCTCCCGCGTCTACTGCGCTGCCAACTGAGGTAATAATCTGATCTAACGTAGTCACATCGTTCATGCTGTCCCTCATGCTGTCCCGATCACCTTCTCTGTGCTGCACAGCAGATGATGTGCCATAAATGGCTGATTTTGCTGACTTTGCTGCGAACTGCTATACTCGCGCTGTTACGCTACAATTCTGGGAAAGCAGATTGTTGAAGGAGCCGAGCGTGTGATGCGTATCGATCTGAATTGTGACTGCGGCGAAAGCTTCGGCCCATGGCCGATGGGCGACGATGCTGGCGTGCTGCCGCATGTCAGTTCGGCAAACATCGCCTGTGGCGCGCATGCGGGTGATCCAGACACCATGCGGCGCACAGTGCGCCTCGCGCGCGATCTCGGCGTTGCGGTGGGCGCGCACCCCGGCTTCCCTGATTTGCAGGGCTTTGGGCGGCGCGTGCTGCCCATGTCGGCTGACGAGATTGCCAACAGCGTGCTGGCGCAGGTCGGGGCGCTGGCGGCAATTGCGCGGGCGGAAGGTGTGGCGTTGGTGCATGTCAAGCCGCACGGCGCATTGTATAACCATGCCGCCGTAACCCCGCCGATCGCGCAGGCCATTGCCGGGGCCATTGCCGCGTATGACAAGCGCCTGATTCTGGTGGCACTTGCCGGATCGGCGCTCGAAGAAGCTGGCCGAGCCGCCGGGCTGGCGGTGGCGCGCGAAGCGTTTGCCGACCGGGTGTATGAGGCCGACGGGACGCTGCGGGCGCGCCGCTACAACGACTCCATGATCTTCGACTACGAGCAGAACCTTCTGCAAGCGATCAGCATTGTGAAGAACGGCGCGGTCATTGCTCACGGCGGCGAGCGCATTCCCGTGCAGGCTGACACCATCTGTCTGCATGGCGACGCGCCGGGCGCGGCAGGGCGGGCGGCGTTTCTGCGCGAAGGACTTCGCGCGGCGGGCGTGGAGGTTGTGGCACTTGCGGGATGAGTGGGTGACAAGATGACACGGTGACACGGTGACACGATACTTGATGCTTGATGCTCGATAGCTGTTCTTTGTTCCTTGTTCTTCACCTATGAACGAAGCAATTACATGGCGCTATCTTCCCTTTGGCGAGGCGGCGCTGCTCCTCGAAGGCATGCCCGCCACGCCGCTTGTTAATCGCTACGTCCTTGCGCTCGCCGACGAGCTTGCGCGGGAAGCACTCCCCGGCATGACGACCGCAACCCCAGCGATCAGTTCGCTGCTCGTCTCCTTCGATCCGCTTGTGCTGGCGTTTGATGTACTCCATGCCCACCTTGAGGCGCTGCTTGCCCGAACGCAGCCCGCGCCCGAAATACCCGCGCGTATCGTGGAAATCTCGGTGCAGTTCGGCGGCGCGGCTGGACCGGACCTAGAGGATGTCGCGCAATTGCTTGGTCTTTCGTCAAATGAAATTGTGGCGCTCCTGTGCGGCAGTGCGCTCCGCGTGATGATGATCGGCTTCACGCCCGGTTATCCGTACATCGGCCCGCTGCCAGAGCAACTCCATGTGCCGCGTCGCTCAACGCCGCGCGCTGCGGTGCCGCCAGGCTCGGTCGCCATTGCCGCCGGGCTGGCAGGTATTTATCCCGCGAAGCTGCCGGGCGGCTGGCACCTTGTCGGGCGCACCGATGTACGCCTGTTTGATCCTGCTGCCGCACCACCATCACTGCTTTTTGCAGGCGACGGCGTACAATTTACGCCATTGCCTGCCGGAATCCTGCCATGACAGCCACGTTGCGCGTTCACAGCGCTGGTTTGCTCACCACGATTCAGGATCTCGGGCGGCCAGGCATGCAGCGCTACGGCGTTCCGATCAGCGGCGCAATGGACACCTTCGCGCTTGCGGCTGCCAACCGGCTGGTCGGCAACTCGTTTGATGCCGCCGCGCTCGAAATCACATCCGGCGGCGCAATCTTTGAACTGCTTGCGCCAACGTTGCTGGCTGTCGCTGGCGCGCACCTCGGCGCGACGCTGAACGACCAGCCGCTGCCGCTCTGGACCGCCGTGCTGGCACCGCGCGGCGCGCTGCTCCGCTTCACGGCGCGGCATGGCGGATGGGGCGCGCGCGCATATCTCGCGCTTGCTGGCGGTATTGGTGCGCCCGTCGTGCTCGGCTCGCGCAGCACCTATCTGCCGGGCAGTTTCGGCGGCATGGATGGGCGTCCGCTGCGCGCAGGCGATCAGCTCGGCACCGGGCAGTCATGCGCCGATCCGCAGCGGCTCGCCGGGCAGCGCTGGCCGGAACACGCCCGACCACCATACAGCGCAACGCCCACGCTGCGCATGATCCCCGGCCCGCACAGCGATTGTTTCTCCGCCGACGCGCTCGATCAGCCTGGCGTCACACCATTGCGCGTGAGCCAGACCTCGAACCGTATGGGCTACCGTTTGGAAGGCGTAACCTTGCGCTACACTCGCCCATGCAGCCTGCCGTCGCTCGGCGTGCTGCCCGGCGCAATCCAGGTGCCGCCCGACGGCACGCCCATTCTGCTCATGGCCGACGCGCAAACCACCGGCGGCTATCCAATCATCGGCGTGGTGATTGGCCCCGACCTGCCGCTCGCCGCGCAACTGCTCCCCGGCGATGCGCTCCGCTGTATGCCAATTTCCATCGCGGCTGCCGTTCATGCCCGTGCAACATGGCAGGCGCAGCTCGCAACGCCGCTCGAAACCGATGCGGCTGTCGCCGCTCTGGCCTGGGCTGGCGCGCCTGCGTAAACTTTTTCCTGCCAATCTGCAGGCGCAGCGATGACATAAAAAATGCTATACTATAGGTCATTTGCACATGTTCGTTACGTATGGCTGTGCCTCGGCCAGGAAAAATGTATGAATGAATCGGGCGCATTGACCGTCGGAGACATGCTGCTCCGCCTGCTGCTTGCCGGTCTGATTGGCGGCATCATCGGGTACGAGCGCCGCATGCATCACAAGGCCATCGGCGTTGCGGGCATGATGCTGGTCGGCATTGGCAGCGCCAGTTACATGCTGCTCGCCAAACACCTTTCGGAGACCGATCCATCGGCAATAAGCCGCACGCTGCAAGGCTTGATGCAAGGAATTGGATTTTTGGGCGGCGCGGTTATTTTCAAAGGTGGCACCGACGTGCGCGGAATCAAGACCGCCGCGGCGATCTGGATCACCGGCGCAATCGGGTTAGCTATCGGCACATGGTTTTGGTGGCTCGGCGTGTTGCTCGGCATCGCCACAGCGGTCATTCTCCTTATTGCTGATGTGGTGCCAGCCGGAGCGCGCCAGAACGAAACCGGTGACGATAACACGAGTGATCATAGAAAGGATTAACAAGCACGATGACTATGCAGAATGTTGCGCTGCTGGGACTGGGAATCATGGGCAGCGGCATGGCGCACAACATCCTCAAAGCGGGCTTCCCGCTTGCTGTGTACAACCGCACGCAGGCCAAAGCGCAGCCCTTTGCGGAACGCGGCGCGCAGGTTGCCGCGACGCCCCGCGAGGCAGTGACAGGCGCGCAGGTCGTGATCAGCATGGTTGGCGACGACGATGCCTCGCGGGCGATGTGGCTCGGCGCGGATGGCGCGCTGGCTGGTGCGGCTGCGGATGCCGTGCTGGTGGAATGCAGCACGCTTTCGACTGGCTGGGTGCGCGAGCTGGCCGGTCTGGCGCATGAGCGCGGGCTGGCCTTTCTTGATTCGCCGGTAACAGGCAGCAAGGACGCCGCCGAAGCGGGCGAGTTGCGGCTGTACATTGGCGGAGACGCTGAAGCGATTGACCGGGCGCGGCCCGTCCTCGAAGCCGTCAGCCAGCGGATTGTTCACCTTGGCCCGAACGGTTCCGGCGCGATCATGAAGCTCATCAACAATATGATGGTCGCAGCACAATCCGCCGCGCTAGCTGAAGGATTGCTGCTTGCCGAGCAGGCCGGGCTCGACATGCAGCAGGTTGTCGCGTTGATCATCAATGGCGCGCCGGGCAGCCCGATTGTCAAGGGCAAGGCGGCGCGCATGGCCGCGCACGACTACGGCGACACCCAGTTTGCGTTGCGCTGGATGCATAAAGATGCCACCTACGCGCTCCGCGCCGCTGGCGAGCATGGCGTGCCTATGCCCGCGTCGGCTGCGGCGCGTGAGGTCTTTCAGATGGCGCGCAACCTTGGCTACGACGACGCCGACTTTGCCGCAGTGATTGAAGCATTACGGAAACGTTAACATACGTGGGACTTCTCGTTATCATGATGAGGGCGGCGCTCCTGCTCGTTTTGGTCAGCATGTGGGCACCGCCCGCCACGGCAGCACCAACGGCCGCGCCCATCGTCACTTCGCCCGATCACATCACGGCGGCGCTGGCGCTGGGAACGCAAAGCACCACAACCGTTCGGCTGACCAACATCGGTTCGACACCCTTTCAGCCGCTCGTCTACGAGGCGCTGCCGTCACCACAGGTCACAGCACGTCATGCGCAAACTCCCGCCATCGCGCGGCGCGTGACGCTCCCAGTGCAAGCGGAACGGCTCGATCCGCGCCTGCGTACTTCTTTTCACACTGCCGAAAAAACTGATTTTCTGGTGTATCTCTCCGATCAGGTCGACCTCAGCCCCGCGTACGCGATCAGCGATTGGAACGAGCGCGGGCGTTATGTCTACGAAACACTTGTCGATCATGCGCGCCAAACGCAACAGACGTTACGCCAGTGGCTCGATCACCAAGCCATTCCGTATCAGCCGCTCTGGATCGTCAATGCGGTGCTGGTCCATGGCGGCCTCGCGGACGCGCAAGCGCTGGCGAGCCGCGCAGATGTCGCGTTCGTGCGCGCCAATACCACCGCTGCGCTGCCGCAGGATGAAGTGATCAGTCCGGTGCAATGCAACGCGGCGCAGGTTCAAAGTACAGTCTGCTGGAACATTCAACAGGTCGGCGCAAACCGGGTGTGGCGCGATTTTGGCATCACCGGGCGCGGCGTGGTGGTCGCCAACATCGACACCGGCGTGCGCTTCGATCACCCGGCGCTGGCTGCGAATTATCGCGGCGCGCGGGTGGATGCGCCGTTCGATCATGATTATAACTGGTTTGACCCACGGCACAGAGCGCTCGTACCAACCGATCCAAACGGCCATGGAACCCACACGATGGGGACCATGGTGGCGTTTGGCGACGGCACGCTGCGCCAGCCAGCGGTTGGGATGGCACCCGGCGCGACATGGATTGCCGCGCAGGGCTGCCAGGACAGCACCTGCACCGACGCGGATTTGATTGCCGCCGCACAATGGATTCTCGCGCCCACCCGGCTCGATGGCTCGGCCCCGCGCCCCGATCTGCGCCCCATGATCGTCAACAATTCATGGTCGGGCAACGGCGGCCAGGATTGGTTCACCGGCTACGTTGCGGCGTGGCGTGCGGCGGGCATGTTTCCGATATTTGCGGCGGGAAATGGCAATGGCGTGCTTGCGCAGACATGCGGCGCGATTGGTTCGCCAGCCGATTATCCCGATGTCGTTGCGGTCGGCGCGGTGGACGAGCAGAAAAAAATCCTGCCGTACAGCCTGTTTGGGCCGAGCCGCAACGGCCATGTGAAGCCCGATGTCGTTGCGCCCGGCGCGCCGCTGCTTTCGACGTGGATCGGCGATGGCTATGATTACCAGGCACTGCAAGGCACGTCCATGGCCGCGCCGCACGTCGCCGGGCTCGTGGCCTTGCTGTGGGCCGCCAATCCCAGCCTGATCGGCAATTATGATGCGACGTATGCCGTGCTGCGCGACAGCGCCCAGCCGCTGCCTGACGGACGCTGCAACAGCGCGCCGGTGGTGCCAAACAACGTTTACGGCTACGGGCAGATCGATGCATATGCTGCCGTATCGCGGGTACGCGTTGACGTGCCATGGCTGCGCGTTATCGGGCCGAGCGGGCCAGTTGCGCCCGGCGGCGAGGCTCAACTCACGGTTCTATTGGATGCCGGCAAGGTCGCAAGCGCGGGCTTCTACCGGGCGCGCATCCAGATTTTTAATGATCTGACGCAAGCGCCGAGCTCGATCGAGGTGGTCATGAACGTGGTTGCGCGCGCGCCCCAGGTGATTGCAAGCGGACGCATTCGCAGCGTCGAGAGTGGCGGCCCGGTGCAGGCAACAATTACGATTGACGGTGGTGCCAGGGTTGCGTCTGACCAGGATGGCCGCTACACGCTGGTACTCAGTCCCGGCCAGCACACGCTCGAAGTATCAGCCCCAGCGTACGTATCCCTCCGCCGCACGATCAATGTGACCAGCTCGGCGCAGCTTCCCGATGTGTTCCTGAGTTCGTATCAGCCGGGGCTGACGCTGGCGGCACCCGACGGCCCGATCAGTCTTCCGTTCGCTGCCAGCCAAACGATCAGCATTCCGATTAGCAACACTGGCGACATCACGCTGTATTACCATGTGAATCTGCCGTCGTACCCGCTGGCGTTCTGGCGCAGCGACGAGCCGGACGGGCCGCCCGCGCAATCCATCGACCTGCCGAGCGACGCGCCGCATGTTTCGTTTGCAGGCCGCACCGCCACTATCACCGTGCCGCTCGGGTTTGCGTTTCCGCTGTTCGGCAACACATACGACCATGCGGTTGTTGCCGCCGATGGCGTGCTGGCGTTCGGGCCATTTGCCGCGCAATATGCGCCGACCGCCGGGTGCCTGCCCGATGTATCGGCAAGCGCGCCATTCATTGCGCCGTTCCGCACCTCGTTCGATTGGTCGCGCGGCGGGCAGGCACGCTACGCCACGGTCGGCGACATGTTTGTGATCAGCTTTGAAAACATTGCGCTGGCCGCCGCGCCTGATGCAACCGTGACGTTCCAGGTGGTGCTCATGCCGGATGGCCGCATCCGTATGTTGTATCAGCATGTCGGCGCGCTGCCCGCCGGGCTCGCGGTTGGCGTGCAACATACGTCGTTTGAATCCATGGCGGTGGGTTGTGGCGCAACCACGCAGCTTGCCGACGGCATGGCCATCGAGTTCCGCCCGCAGCCGCCCGCGTATGCGTGGCTCGACACGCCCGTGCAGAGCGGCACGCTTGCGCCTGGCCAGCAGCAGACCATCGACCTGTCAGTGCGTTGGCTGTTCTCCGCCCGCCTGGAGCCGGTGCGCGCGCTGCTCGAAATCACCAGCAACGATCCTTTCCAGCAAACCGTTCGCATTCCAATCGACATGCGCCCGCAGCCCGCGCCGCGCGCCCTGTGGGTGCCGCTCGCGCGGGCGTACATTCAGCAGCCGTAGCTTCCATGCTATAATGAAGCCCAATGTACGCACTACATCCCTTGACTGTTCACCTGCCGATTGGTTTGCTGATTGGCAATGCACTGCTGACGGCGCTGTACCTGCGGCGCGGCGACCCCGCGCTGGAAACCAGCGCGTATCATTGCCTGTGGCTTGGCTTGCTGCTGACACTTCCGGCGGTGCTGACCGGCACATACGCCGCGGTGTGGCACCTGACCAGCAGCGCGGCGGGGAACAGCGCGCTCGGCTGGATCAACGCCCATGCGCTCGTCGGCATCGCGCTGGTCGTGGTGTACTGGCAGGCATGGCAACAGCGCCGCCGCCACCCGGCAGTGCTGGCCGACGTACACAAGCGGCGCGGCTACCTCGTGCGGCTTGGGCTGGGCGTGGCGCTGCTGGTGCTCGATGGGTGGATCGGCGGCCACATGGTGTACGCGCTCGGCGTGGGCGTGAACGGGCCATAATAAACGGGATAACGTGCTATCGAACGTTTTTGACATGTTTGTGGAGGAAGCATGGCTGGCGCATATATGTACGCATTTTTGTGGGTGCTGCTCTACGGATTCCGGCGCTTCTGGTGGCGCTGGAGCATAGAAGGCCTTGAACATTTACCACCGCGCGACCAGGGCATGCTGATTGCCGTCAATCACATCGACTGGATCGACATTCCCATTATTGGCGGCTCGCTGCCGTACTCGCACCGCTTGTCATGGATGGCGAAGGCCGAACTGTTTGGACACCCGCTAACAGAATGGTTTTTCCGCACCATGCAGTGTATTCCCATCCGGCGTGGCAAGCGCGATGTTGCCGCGCTGTATGCCTCGCAAGAGGCGCTCCAACGCGGCGCGGTGCTGCTCATGTTCCCTGAAGGCCATCGCAGCGGCACCGGCCAGTTGCAGGAAGGCCGCAACGGCGCGATTCGGCTGGCGGTGCGCACTGGCTGCCCGATTGTGCCGGTGGCCGTGTGGGGCACCGAGTCGGGCTTTCGCGGCGCGATGTTGCGCAAGCCCATTCATCTTCGGGTTGGCGCGCCGTACCACCCTGCGCCGCAAGGCACCCATCTTTCAGCAGCGCGCCTGGAAGAGTTGACCGGCGACATGATGACGCGCATCGCCGCGCTGTTGCCAGAGCAGTATCGCGGCGTGTATCATGATCGGGTGCTCGCGGAAGTGGCGCTCTAACAGTCCGCAGTTGGCAGGAACCAGTCGGCAGTAGTCTGCGTGCCTCCTGATGCGCTCGCCATCAGCGGCTGATAGCGAGCAATCGCCAACCCGAGTTACTTACTGAAGTGGCGCAGGCGCATAACGCCTTTCTCATGGCCGCGTTTGCGCTGCCGCCGCACCTGCGCGCGCAACCCGGCGTGTGCGGCGCATGGCCGCCGCAGCAGGTTGCCGCGCATGCCGCCGCCCGGAACGATACGGCCCGGCCCAATACCTGATGGAGCAACGCCATGTATGTCATGAAATTTGGTGCTGTTTCGGTAAGCGATCCACAGCGCCTCCAGAATCTCGTGGAAATTGTGCGCGCAGAAACGTATCAACCGCTGGCGATTGTATGTACCGCAATGTCGGGCGTGACCGACCTGCTGATTGGCGCGGCGCGCGGCGCGGTGCATGGCGATGAGGAAACAATCGAAATGGCGCGGCGCGAACTGTGGAGCCGCCACCGCGCGCTGGCCGAGCGGATTGTGCGTGACGAGTGGGAACGCGAGGAACTGTACCGCCATTGGGCCGAGTTGCTGAAAACGTTTGATCGCTTCACGCGCTCGCTTGCGACGCTGGGCGAGTCATCACTGCGCGGCATCGACGCGGTGGCCTCGCTGGGCGAGCGTTTCACCGCGCACCTTGTGGCGGTGGCGCTGCGGCAGGGCGGCATCGCGGCGCAAATGGTCGACGCTGCGGAAATGATTGTGACCGACGATCATTTCGGATCGGCACGCCCATTCCATGATGAATCGCTCGAACGCATTCACAAACGGCTGCGCGCCCTGCTGCAAGCGCATATTGTGCCGGTGATCACCGGTTATACCGGCGCCACCCGCGAGGGTTTTGTTACCACGCTGGGGCGCGGCGGCGGCGACTACACGGCGGCGCTGATCGGCGCGGCGATCAAGGCCGCCGAGGTCTGCATCTGGACCGATGTGGACGGCATCATGACCGCCGATCCGAAATCGGTCCCGAAAGCGCACACGCTTCAGGAGCTATCATACCGCGAAGCAACCGAGGTTGCGACCTTTGGCGGCGCTGAAGTGCTGCACCCGCGCACGCTTGAGCCGCTGATGGCGCAGGGCATTACGCTGGCGATCCGCAACGTTTTGCGCTCGGATCATCGCGGCACGCGGATTGTGGCGCGCCCGCAGCCCACCGCGCATTTCGCGCGCGCCATTATCTCCGCGCGCAGCCTCAGCATGCTGACGCTTGCCACCCGCGCAGGCGCTGGCTGGACGCCGGCGCTGGCATCGCAGGCGCTGGCCGAACTCACCGATGCAGGCATCGAAATCCTGACGTTTGCCCAGAGTTTCAGCGACCAGAGCTTGAAGCTCAGCATGCGCTCCTCGGACGCGGCCTTTGCGCAGGAACGGCTCACGTCGATCTTTCTTCATGAGCGCAGCAACAGCCAACTCGAACCGGTGGAGGTCACAGCTCCGGTCGCGTTGATCGCCGTGATCAGCGCCACCGACAACCATGACCTGATGCCGCACACGCTTGCGGCGCTCGGCAGCGCAGGCGCGCATGTGATGGCGCTCTCGCGCGGCGCAACCTCGCCGCACATCTCGTTCGTGCTGCCGGACGAGGAAGTGGATACGGTGGTGCAGGCGCTGCATGAGAAGTTCCGGCTGGCATAATAATAAGGTGTCAACGTCGCTGAACATGGTTCATACGCAGAGATACTTTCTCAATAGATACAGGTTCATCCTTGTGCCATTGGTTGCTGGTCTACTGCTATGCAATGGATGTCAGGCCGGAAAGCAGCAGGCGTCGGCTACTGGGTATTTACGGGGTAATACAATCTTGTCGCTCCGGTTGCCAGTCCATGGTACGCGGCGAGACGTCATTGAGGTCAATGCAGAACGAAGGGCCGGTCGTGCATTTACTCCATCATTAAGCCCAGTAGCAGTCAATTATGCAACTATCCCTGATGGAATGTGGGATAACTTGGAGGCACTCCGGCGTGCATGGTGTGATCATCCCCCAGCCTTTGCAACTGGCCCGCTGACGGAGGACAAATATAGTGTTGTGTTTCAATGTGGGCGCTTTGCCGATCCCGTCTTTGCAGTGCCGCCGGATCGTCTGCCACCAGCGCTTCGTGAGTTGGTGCAGCTAGTCCCGCCAGCGCCGTGATAGTGTAACTATATTCCCTTACGATCTATGGTGCATGATGAGGAAGCTGCTTGATACCCTTGATTTTGGACCAGGAATAATCGTCTTTGATGAGACACATTTGATCCAGATGGATGAACTACTAGAGGCACAACTTGGCAACTTGAAGGAGGATTTGCTGCAAGTCACATTTCCAGACAACATGATACTAGATCTGGGATGCTATGGTATCTATAATAACGATCAATCACCTGAGTTCATGGTCGTAGTTATCAAAGCTCACGACTGGTCTGCCCCGAAGTTCCTCGTACGCACCCGAAAGATCAATCAGCTAGAAGCCATCTTACAGCTAGCACTCGATTATGTCCTCCATAATCGGTATGAATAATATCAACATTTCTTGCTGCACACACTTCTTTGTCATGTTGAGCGAAGCGAAACATCTCGATGTAAACCCGCTTGGGCGAGGCATGCCTCGCCCCTACAGATCACGCTCAATGGTTTGGCAATGTTCCGCTACGACAGTACGACACTGTAGGCCCGGTCAATATCTTCTTCTTCCTCGATTTGCGCGATCACGGTAAGCTACCGCCCGGCGGCTGAAGCCGCGGGCTACGGACACAAAGCCCGCTCCGCAAGGCTGCTGATGCCGCACGAGTGGCCTTGTCCATGGAGCCGCAGCCTTATAAACGTTGTGAAATGATGTGAGTATGGCAACGTAGCGACGCCCCTGGTGGGCGTCGAGGGCGGACGGCACCCACCAGGGGTGCCGCTACAGATTGTTGGCAATATTTGCTACGCCAGCACGACGCTGTAGGCGCGGTCAATGTCTTCTTCTTCTTCGATTTGCGCGATCACCGCTGGCGGCACCGGGTCGTCCAGCGTCAGCACCATCATGGCGCTTTCGCGCGGGGCCAGCCGCCCGACGTGCATGCCAGAAATATTCACGTCCGCCGCGCCGAGCAACTGGCCCACGCGCCCGATCATGCCGGGCCGGTCGCGGTGATAGGTGAATAACAGCGGCCCGACTGGCTCAAAGTTGACCCAGTAGCCGTCGGCCTCGACAATGTACGGCTGGTCGCGAATCACCGTCCCGGCGAACTCATGCTTGCCGTCGGGGGTCACGGCGCGCAGCACCAGCAGGCCCGCGTAGCTTTCCGCCTCCGCCGTCGAAAATTCCTGGTACTTCAGGCCGCGCTCGCGCGCCAGCAGCGGCGCATTGACCGGCGTGACGCGCTGCTCGCACACGCCCGCCAGCAGCCCTTGCAGCACTGCCATGCGCACTGCCGCCGTTTCGACATTGGCAAGCTCGCCGCGATATTCCAATTCGTACTGGCGCACCGGCTGGTGAATCAGCCCGGTGCAGATCGCGCCAATCTGCCGCCCCAATTTGAGGTACGGCGCGATCACGTCCCACTCTTCTGGCGGCACGAATGGCGCGTTCACTGCATAGGTCGGCGTGCCACCCGCCAGCGCCGTCAGCACGCCCGCGGCCACATCGACGCCCGCCATTTCCTGCGCCTCCACCGTAGACGCGCCGAGGTGCGGCGTGGTGATCACGTTCGAATGGCCAACCAGCGGATTGTTCTTCGGCGGTTCGTCCTCGTACACGTCCAGCGCCGCGCCCGCGATCTGTTTGCGCTCCAGCGCGTCGATCAGCGCCGCCTCGTCCACGATGCCGCCGCGCGCCGCGTTGATCAGGTACGCGGTCGGCTTCATCTGCGCCAGCCGCTCGGCATTGATCAAATGGCGGGTCACGTCGAGCAGCGGCACATGCACCGACACAAAATCGCTTTGCTCCAGCACCTGATCGAGCGTCGCCAGCGTCACGCCGAGCTGCGCGGCCCGGTCGGTTGAAACGACCGGGTCGTAGGCCAACACCGTCATCTCAAGCCCGCGCGCCCGGCGAGCGACCTCCGCGCCGATGCGGCCCAGCCCGACCAGGCCCAGCGTTTTGCCCGTCACCTGGCGGCCCATGAACTTGGCGCGTTCCCACTTGCCCGCCTGCATGGACACCAGCGCTTGCGGCACATGGCGCGACAGCGCGGTAATAAACGCAATCGTCAATTCCGCTGCCGCGACGCTGTTGGCGGTCGGCGCGTTTACCACAATGATTCCGCGCTGAGTCGCGGCGTTTACATCAATGTTATCGACGCCGGTGCCAGCCCGGCCCACCACGCGCAACCGGGTTGCGGCGGCCAGCACGTCGGCAGTGACCTTGGTGGCGCTGCGAACGACAAGCGCGTCATATTCGGGCAGAATCTCGATCAGCCCGGCTTTGTCCAGGTTCGTGCGAACATCAACATCCGCTGCGGCGCGCAGCTTCGCCAATCCTTCTTCGGCGATCGTCTCGGTTACAAGAATACGATCCACAATGGTACTCCTTGTCATCGTGCGTCACAAGCAAACAGGCTGCCGCCATGCAGCATCCGTGCGATCGCCGTTGAAGCGCACAATGTGATTGCGCCATGGTAAAGGAGACACCGAGGATGGTCAAGCGCGGCGTTGCAGCAGTCTTTGGGAAATGTTTCACATGAAAACTGGTATACTAGACGCATGTTTGCACGAAGCACAACGGCGTGCCACATCACATGAGAGGTACAGGCATGACGACCGTTTACAATTTTAATCCCGGCCCGGCTGTGCTGCCGCGCCCGGTGCTGGAACATGTGCAGCGCGAGTTGCTCGACTACCAGGGCGGCGGGCTTTCGATTCTTGAGATGAGCCACCGCTCCAGGGAATATGAAGCCGTCAATCAATCGGCGGAAACGCGCATGAAGCGGCTGCTGGGCGTGGGCGATGACTACCGCGTGCTGTTCGTGCAGGGCGGAGCCAGCACGCAGTTTGCCATGGTGCCGATGAATCTGCTCCAGCCCGGCACATCCGCTGACTACATTCTGACCGGCACGTGGTCGGAAAAGGCGCATGAGGAGGCCCGCAAGCTCGGCGAGGCGCGCGTGGCGGCCAGCACCAAAGCCGACAAATTCCGACGGATTCCCGATCAAAGCGAACTCGATCTCAACCCCAAGGCGATCTACGTCCACATGACGACCAACAACACGTTGTTCGGCACGCAGTGGCACGTGCTACCCGACGTTGGCGACCGCCCGCTGGTGGCCGACATGAGCAGCGACTTTTTGTCGCGCCCGCTCGACGCGCAGCGGTTCGCGCTGATCTACGCCGGCGCGCAGAAAAACATCGGCCCGGCGGGCGTCACGGTCGTCGTCATCCACTCGTCGCTGCTGGAACAGAAGCCAGTCACGCCGCTAACCATGTTTCAGTACAGCACCTACGCGAAGAATAATTCGCTGTATAACACCCCGCCGGTGTTCGCGGTCTACATGGTCGATCTGGTGCTGCAATGGATCGAGGACGAGGGCGGCTTGCAAGCAATTGGGCAGCGCAACATTCAGAAGGCTGCGGCGGTTTACAACGCTGTTGACCGCAGTGGCGGCTTTTATCGCGGCCATGCCGAGCCAGCCAGCCGCTCGCAGATGAACGCCACCTTCCGCCTGCCAAGCGAGGAGTTGGAAAAGCAGTTCGTCAGGGAAGCGAAGGCGGCGGGCATGGTCGGACTGGCAGGCCACCGCTCGGTCGGCGGCATCCGCGTGTCGATGTACAACGCCATGTCGCTTGAGGGCTGTGAAACGCTGGCGAGCTTCATGGACGAATTCATGCAGCAGAACGGCTAATCTGACAAGACTACCAGATGACCGAGTGACAAGATGAAACAACGAACTGAATATCACCGTGTCATCTTGTCACCATGTCATCTTGTCGCGTGTCGAGGTCTTTCCGCATGAACACCCACGACATCTGGTGCAGCACGAGGCTGGTGAGCAGCGACCGGCGCACCCGCTGCGACTTGAAGCCCATGCGCTCGTAGAGCGTTCGCGCGCCGTGATTGGCTGCGCTCACGTACAGCGCCAGATAGCGCTTGCGGCGCATGCGTGCTTCGTCCTCCGCACGCGCCAGCAGCGCCTGCGCCACGCCGCGCCGCCGGAACTCGCTGAGAACTGCTACATCGGTGATGTAGCCCTCGTCGCGGCTGATGGTGTGATCGAGCAGCGACAGCGCGAAGATCGAGCGGAACGCCCCCCATGGGCCAAGCACCTGCTGAAAGGCCAACTCTGCGGCGGCGGTGTCGTCGCCGCCCATTTCCCATGTGCGCAGTGTGATCGTGCCAATCACGTTCATATCGACACAGGCGACCAGCATGCCCCGCAAGGCGCTGCTGCCCTGCCGCCGCCATGCTTCCGCCATCGCTTCGACGCCCTGCGCTGTGCGCTGCGCGCCGAACGCCGCGCCGAATTTATCGGCGAAAGCGTCACGATGCAGCGCAAGCACGGGGTACACATCGTTCAGGCGTGCCGGTCGAATCTCAATCGTCAGTGGAGCGTGGTCAGCTTGTGTGGTCACCAGCATGGTTCGTATCTGTAAACAATAGTCATGGTGAGCAAGCAAGAGTGATGCCTGCTTCTGCGTACTGCTATTCTAGCACTTACAAAAAAGCAGCGCTAGTCACACCGCGAAAACGATGCCGCACGCAGGCATGCCGCGCAAATGTTTGACACCGGCTGCGAAGCGGCATACAATCCGCCTTGCAACGCACAACACGTTCTGGAGGATGAGGAATGATTGCCCCTTCACCAAAGCCGCGCTACGACCGTATAGTATCACTGGTTTTGCTGGTGCTGCTTGGTCTCGCGCTTGTCTTTTTTATTGATATCAACCCGAACATTATCCGCGCGCGGCTCGGCGGCGACCTGCCGGTGATCACGGTTTCATGGCTGCTGATCGCCTCGCTGGTCGTTATTACCAGCACCGGTGCGGATTTGTTCATCCGCGCGCACCCGCAAATGCAGGCACGCCAATTGCCGACACTGCGGATTGGCCGCTACGAGCTTGAGTTCGCGCCCGGCTTCTGGATTTTGCCGTCGCTGGCGATTGTCACATCGTTTGCGTTTTTTCGGCTGTTCAGCGCATCGTTGCAGACAGTCGCTTTTATCATTGCGATTCTCGTAGCAGGCGTTGCGTTGCTGGCAACGCTGATCGGCCAGCATTATGCGCTCGACCGGCGCGAAAACGTTCGCCACACGGCGCGGCTGGTGCTGCAAACGATTACGTTTTGTATCGCGTTTGGCGGCTTTAGCGCCGTGTACTTTTCGCGCATGCGCACGCTGTACTCCGCCGCGCTGATCGGCCTGGTCGGCGCGCTGCTGGCCTACGCGCTGCTCCATTGGACGCCAACGCGGCGCGGGTTGGGCGTGCTGGCGGGCGTGGTTGGGCTGACGCTCGCCGAGGCGACATGGGCGCTCAATTACTGGGCCGCACCGTTCCTGCTTGGCGGCGCGCTGCTGCTCATTATTTTTTACACGACCAGCGGCCTCTTGCAGCATTATCTGGAAGGCACGCTGTCGCGCCAGGTGTTCTGGGAGTATGGCTTGCTGGGCGGCGGCTTGCTGGCGGCGGTGGTGTTCGCCACCTTCCGCTGAGTAAAAGCGCGATATTTTTATGTCAAATGCTATTGAAACCCGCATCCTGCCTGTCGATCCGGCGCATCCAGATCCAGCAACAATCGACATGGCCGCCGCTGTGATTCGCGCCGGCGGCCTGGTAGCTTTTCCGACTGAAACGGTCTACGGCCTAGGCGCAAACGCGCTCGATCCTGTGGCAGCGCGCCGCATCTTCGCCGCGAAAGAGCGACCGTCCTCCGACCCGCTGATCGTTCATATCGCCGACATGGAGCAACTGGCGCAGGTTGCCGCAGCCGTGCCAGAACTGGCGCGGCGGCTGACGGCGCGCTTCTGGCCCGGCCCGCTGACGCTGGTGCTGCCGCGCCAGGCAGTCGTTCCGAACGACGTTACGGCCGGTGGCGAAAGTGTCGCCGTGCGCATGCCCAGCCACCCGGTTGCGCTGGCCCTGATTCGCGCCGCCCGGACGCCAATTGCCGCGCCAAGCGCCAATCGCTTCTCGCGCCCCAGCCCGACCACCGCGCAGCATGTCCTCGACGACCTGCACGGTCGCGTCGAGATCGTGCTCGACGGCGGGCCAACCGAGATCGGCCTTGAATCGACGGTGCTCAGCCTGCTTGGAAAAACGCCGCTGGTGCTGCGGCCCGGCGGGCTGTCGCTGGAAGAATTGCGCGAGGTTGTGCCAGATGTGGCAATGCGGCAACTCACGCGCAACGTGGAAGCAAGCGACGAAGTGCTGGCGTCGCCCGGCATGCTGACGAAGCACTATGCGCCGCGCGTGCCGCTGCTGGTCTTTACCGGCGCATTGCCGCGCGTTCAGCAGCGCCTGCGCGCAGCCGCACAGCAGTATGTTCATGATGGAAAACAGGTGGGCGCATTGCTACCGGAGGACGAACAGGGAACGTTCGGTGAGTTGCCGGTGCAGGTCGTGGGCCTCGGAGCGAGCACCGATCTCGCGGCGGTAGGGGCGCGGCTGTTTGCCGGGCTGCGCGAACTTGAGCGCCGCGACGTCGACATTATTCTGACGCACAGTTTTGGCAGCAGCGGGCGCGGGCTGGCGATCTGGGATCGCATGCTGCGCGCGAGCGAAGGCCGGATTATTGATGTTGATAACGAAGGCGAGCGATCATGAAAAAGCTGACACACGGGTGCCAGCTTTAATGTTTGCACGCTTTATTTGGGACATTACTTGCCGTCGCGCCGCCGTGCGGATCTTCGCGCAGAAGCATCAGGCTGCTTCGCGAAAATATTGCCCGCTGATCAGTTCAAACACCAGCTGATCGAGCGTTACCTCTGCCTCATGGTAGGTCCGCGCAAATCCAACAAGCTCGCCGTCAAGGTACATCGCGTAGTCGCGTGTTTCCCGGTCGTAGATGATTTCCTTGTGGTACATACTCGTCCCTCTTTCCATCATGCTGATGGGATTGGTGTTCTTATCGTTTGACAATAGTATAGCACGTTTGTTCTAAAATAGCAAGTCCCTGTTCGCATGAATAACGATCAGTTGTAGATTGGAGCAACGGTGTTCGACTATCTGCGAAAACTGTTTGGGCCGCCAGCAACGCCAGAAGATCGGCCACAAACGGGCGCACTGCCGCCCGGCGAACCAGTCGCGCCAATCACGCTGCGGGTGCTCATGATCGTCCACGATCCGCCGCTGGTCGAACATGGCGGACGGCGGCTCCACGAGGTGTTTGGCTGGAGCGACCCGGCGAAACTGGCGCAACAATACATCGCCGATCTGCGCATGGCGAGCAGCGGCTATCTCAATTACGAGATTGTGGAGCGGATCGACGCGGGTTGGTTCCCGCCAAAGGTTGATGGGTTTCAATACACCGGTGAAACGTACCTGCGCGCATGGCAGACGCGCTCGTTCCACGAGCCTGACGCGATCGACTATTCGGCGCAGTTGCGCGCGTTCAACCTGATCGAGCGCTACAACCGCGGCGAGTTCGACGAGGCCTGGTTCTTCTCATTTCCCTACGCGGGCGACTACGAATCCATGATAGTGGGGCGCAACGCATTCTGGTGCAATGCGCCGCCGATGCAGAGCCGGGACTGCAACCGGCGCTTCGTCATGATGATGTTCAACTACGAGCGCGATGTGGGCTGCATGCTGGAGAATTTCGGCCACCGCGTTGAGTCAATCATGAGCCACATGTACGAACGGCATGGCGGGCGCAACATGTGGGAAGTGTTCACGCGCTACGACCAGATCGCGCCGGGGCAGGCGCAGTGCGGCAACGTTCACTTCGCGCCCAACAGCCAGCGCGACTACGATTGGGGCAATCGCCGCGCGGTGCGGAGCTTCTGCGACGACTGGTACAGCTATCCGCTGCTGCCCGGCCATGCCCGCACCGTGACGTGCAGCGAATGGGGCAATGGCGACATGCGGGCGCACCACATCTGGTGGTTGCAACACCTGCCGCATGGCGCGGGCGAAACCGACGGCGTGGCGAACAACTGGTGGCAATATGTGGCCGACCCGAACCTTGTGCCGTAGCTAGCCCTTCTGCTGGTACGGCAGCACCACCCGGAAAATACTGCCGTGCCCTTCCTCGCTGTCGACCTCGATCTGGCCTCCATGCTGCGTGACAATGTGCGCGCTGATCGAGAGACCCAGGCCAGTACCCTGCGATTTATTCGTAAAAAACGGCTCGAACAGCTTGGTGCGGATCGCCTCGGGGATGCCCAGGCCCGTGTCCTGAATCTCGACCAGCGCCACCGTCGAGCCGGCGGCGGTGCGCACGGTCAGCGTGCCGCCATCCGGCATCGCCTCGATCGCGTTCAGCATGAGATTCAGAAACACCTGCCGCAGCTGATCGGCGTCGCACACAACTGCGGGAAGATCGGTGGCGGGCGTAAAGATAACCTGAATGTCTTCCTGGCGCACATTCAGACTGGCAACCGTGAGCGTTTCCTCAACCAGCCTGTTGAGATCGTGCGGCTCCATGCGCCCGCGCGGTGGCCGGTAAAAGTCGCGCATGCGCTGCACAATGTTCGCGATGCGGGTAAGTTCGCTGCGGGCAATATCCAGAAACGGCGACTGGCGCAGTTCGTCGGACAGGTCGCTTTCCAGCAGGAACAAGGCGTTGCGCGTGGCATACAGCGGGTTGTTGATCTCATGCGCGACCGCCGCCGCAAGCTGGCCGACGGCCGCCAGCCGCGCGGCCTGCAACATGCCGGCCTCAGTCGCGTTCAGCCGCTCGGTCAGCGCGCGCTGCTGGTCTTCCAGATGCTCAAGGCGGTTGGACAGCATGGCGGCCTCGCGGGCGCTGCGCTCTTCCTGAATCGCGGCGGCGGCAAGATTCGCCAGTCCTTCCAGCGTTGGCCGATCATCGAAATCCAGCTTCGTGTCCTCGTTCATCCACAGCACGAGCAGCACGCCAATAATCTGCTCATACGCCAGCAGCGGCATGGCAGCCACACCGCTGGGCACATCATGGAGATACATGGTCGCGGCGAGTTGCTGCATCTGCGCCGCAGCCTCGGTATGCTGCCACTCACCCTGGATGATTTTGGTACGCCGCTCATGAAAAGCCGTGCCGATCACCGGCGCGTCAAGCGGGAGATTGACACCTGGCAGCGACTGAAAGCCAAGGCTGGCGTGCAACACCAGCCGCTGTGCCGTCGGATCGTACAGGTAAATCGCGCCATGCTGAGCGGAAGGAACCAGCGCAACCGCCTCGCTCATGGCGCGCTGGAGCACAACATCGAGGCCGCGGGCTTCCAGCAGCGACTGACTGAACTGGAGCAGCGCATTGAGATGATTCGTGCGCAGCCGCACCTGCCGCTCCAACTCATCCGCAAATTGCTTCCGCTCGGTGATGTCGCGAATGACAGATGTGACGAGCATGCCCTGATCTGTGCGGAGCGGGCTGAGGCTGATCTCCACCGGAAAAACCGTACCATCATGCCGCCGCGCGACCAGATCAAGGCCGACGCCCATGGGGCGCGTGTGGGGTTGATCCATGTACTGCCCGCGGTGATGGCCATGGATAGCACGAAGCGTTTCTGGCAGCAGTATGTCAACCGATTTGCCGATCATATCGGCGCGGCTGTAGCCAAACATCTTTTCTGCCTGGCTGTTGACGACAACCATCAGCCCGGCCTCATCAATGATGACCATGGCGTCGGGCGCGGATTCTATCAGTGCCTTGAACTGTGCTTCAGCAAGCTGCATAACGTTTTTGTGAATAAACAGGGCGACTAGTCGCCCACCGGCGAAAACAAATAGCCCTTGCCACGGACATTCAGCAGATAGCGCGGCGCGCCGGGATCAGGTTCCAGCTTCTGCCGCAGGTGATGAATATGCGGCTTGATCAATTCGCCGGCCTCCTGCTCCGACGGCGCGAAGACCTGCGCGCACTGCACCAGTTCGGTGTAGCTGAGCATCGTACCGGCCCGCTCGGCCAGGCACAGCAGCACGCGAAACTCGGTCGGGGTCAGCGCCAGCGTGCGGCCTTCCAGCGTCGCTTCCTGACGCCATGGATCGAGCCGCAGCGCCCCGGCAACCACCGTCTGCGGCGCGCCCGCAGATGATTCGCTGGATTGAGTTGGACGCTGCCGCAGCGCATCCACCGCTTCGCCAACCACGTCGAGCAGTTGCTTCTGGCGGCGCTGCTGCGTTTGCGCGGCAAGGCCCGCTTTAACGCGCTCGATGACATACGATGGTTCGCTGGTCTTGAGGATATAGTCAAAAACGTTGTGATGCAAACCATCGATGGCGCTTTCCAGCGAACCATGGCCAGTCAGCACGATAATGGCAATCTCCGGCTGCCGTTCGCGCGCCGCCGCGACAACCTCCATGCCGCCGATCTCAGGCATTTTCAGATCGACCAGCATGAGATCGAACACGCGCTGCCCCAACAACCCAATGGCCTCGCGGCCATGCTCGGCGCTCGTCACCTCGTAGCCAGCGCGCTGAAGCAGCGCCGAAAGGGTGCGGCGGATATTCACCTCGTCATCAACCACCAAAATACGTTCATGCTGCGTCATGCGTGACTCCAGGTTCCTGCTGCGACATATATCAGCATGGATGGTAGCATTTTCTGCGTGCTCCGTCAACGAAAAATACAAAAAGGCGTACCAAATGCGCCCCTTACAAACGTTGCGCGCTTGTGCGCTGGCCGATGAGCCTGGCTGCGGTGCAAAATGGATTCCGGTGCGCTTCAGCAAGGTGCGCTCCACCGGGCGGGCGAAGAAGTCCAGGCCGTAGTAGCCGACCGCGACGCCGCCTGCCAGAGCAATGACCAGACTGTTGGGCGTGCGCTCTGTGACATTACGCACCCGCGCATCATCCGGGTGGCTGGCTCAGTCGCGGATTACGCTAGCGGTCCTCATGTAAAGGGCTCGAAGAGTTCAATCGGATTGCCAGAAGGGTCGTCGAGCAGGATCTGTTTGCCGCCCACACGGCAGGCCATAGACGCACGCCACCGCTTCCGCACCGGGGTGTCGTGGTGTAGATATTGCATTGCTGCTACCGGAAGATTGATCAGATGGAGGTATGATGGAACAGCGCATCTTTCAAGGCACGCTTGACCCGGTACAGGTGGCGCAGTACCTGCTCGATACCTGGGACCAGGAAGACACCCTGGCCCAGGCGCTGGAAGGCGATGACGGCCTTATTGTGCAGATTGGGCAGCGGACGGGCGGGTTCTTCAATGACGAGCCCCGCAATGCCCTGACGCTGGCACTCGAGCCGGTGAGTGATGGCCTGCGCGTGACAATGGCGGAGCAACAGTGGTATCGCGACGGCGGTGGACAACTCATGGTCGGGGGGCTGATTGGCTTCTTTCCGTTCTTCTTTACGTGGCCGCTCGGTGGAGGAGGACGCGATGAACCCATCGACGCGCACCTTGCCGCGCAGGTCTGGGACACCATTGACCAGTATGTTCGTACCGCAGGTGCTGTCACGGGCGAGACGACGCGCCTCCCACGGACGGCGGCCACCGGTGAAACGACCCGTTTACCAAGCACCGCCGCCACGGGTGAGACCACACGGCTTTCGGGCGAACGGTGCCCAACGTGTGGCACGCCGAATGCGCCGGGAACGGAGCGCTGTCAGGCGTGTGGCACCTTCTTGCAAGCGCGCGATTGCCCGCAGTGCGGCGTGTCCAACCCGGCCACCGCCAACTTCTGCATGCGCTGTGGCACGAACCTGAACGCCGCCCGCACCGTCAACGACTAAGGGCAGCACGTCTCACCGATGGCCGCGTCAGGCGGGGCAGCGCCAGCAGCGGCGTACCGTGCGTGCGGTGCGCGCCGAGGGCGTCTGGCTCCTTGGATGGTTTACCGAATCGCGCCCGTGCCAGCCTTCGGATCGACCCACGCCGCCCTGCTGTCGCCAAGCGCCTTTTTCATACCTGATGTCAACCACTCATAACCAAGCCACAGTCGGACGATGAGCAACAACAGCCCCGTGAACTTCGGTTGATTGAGCGCCTTCATGCGTTTCTCACCCATTGCGAAACAAGAGAACCCGCAACATACAGTAGTGGGGCCGCAACGCATTATGCGCTGCTCGTCCATGCAGCGCTTGACAAAATACACTTCGTCCTGTATTGTTGGTTGTACGTATAACCACCATGCATATACAGGCGATGGCGCAAGTACAAAAGCGAGTTACATCCCACGATGTCGCGCGTCGCGCGGGCGTTTCGCAGGCCACCGTGTCATACGTGTTGAGCGGGCGGCGCTCCGGCAAATTGCGCGTCAGCGAGGACACACGCCAGCGCGTCATGGCCGCCGCGCAGGAACTGGGCTATGTGCCGAACCAGACGGCGCGCGCGCTGCGACGGCAGCGCACCGAGCGCGTGTGCCTGATGCTTTCGCGCGTTGGCGTGCCTTCCTATGACCAACTGGTGACAGACGTGCAGCGCTGTGCCGATCAGTACGGCTACACCGTGATTATCGCGGTGAGCAACTCGCCCGAACGCGAGCAGCATGCCATCCAGCAGATCCGGCGCGGGATCGCCGACGCGCTGTTGATTCCGTACCACATCGATCCGGCGCATGTCGCGCAGCTTGCCGCAACCGGCTTGCCGCTGGTCGTCATGAGCAACCAGATCACGCCCGCTGGGTTCGACGTCGTTCGGACCACCGAAGCGACTGCCTGTGACGAAGCCATGAACTACCTCGTTGCCAACGGCCACCGCCGGATCGCCTTTCTGAATCATCGTCCGCATATCGACACGCCCTTTGCGCGCTACGAAAGCTATGTGCGCGTGCTCCAGGCCAACACTATTCCGCTCGATCCAGCATTAGTACGGGTCGGCGCGGAACAGCGCGGGGCGTCCTATCGCAGCACATGCGACCTGCTGGCACTGCCTGAACGCCCGACCGCGATCTTCGCCAGTTCAGACATTGGCGCGATCAGCGCTATCAATGCCATTCAGGCGGCCAGGTTGCGCGTGCCAGAGGACATCGCTGTCGTCGGCGTCGGCAACATTCCCGAAGGCGCGGCCATGCGCCCGCGGCTGACCACGGTTGGGCAGGAGCCGCTTGACTTTGGCGCGGTTGCGCAGCTACTCTTTGATCGATTACAGGCAGATGGCATGATCGAAGATCGCGAACTGGTGCTGCCCTGGCGACTGATCGTTCGCGATTCGGTGTAGTATCAATTCAGGTGAATACGTAAACTTTGCCTCCCTGATCCCCAGCCCCTCTCCCGCCATACCGAGGCTGGTATGGTGGGGGAAGGGATGGCGCGGCAGCCACGGGGTGAGGGAAAATGTAAGTAATTATCCGAAGCTGGGATAACCAGGCAAACCTTTCTCACGCAAACACTGCATGCAAGGAGGCGCGCGTGACAACGACGGCCAACCGCATTCCATCCGACTCATCGACACGGCGCAAACCGATCAGGCGCACTGCTTTGCGCAGAAACCTCGAAGGCTGGCTCTTCGCCTCGCCGTGGATCATCGGCTTCGTGGTGTGGACGCTGGGCCCCATGCTGGCCTCGCTCGGCTTTGCATTCACCGATTGGGACTTGCTCAGCCCGCCGCGCTGGGCCGGCCTCCGCAACATTCAGGATATGCTTGGCGACGAACTCGTGCGCAAGTCGTTGATCGTGACGACCATCTACGCCGTGACCAGCGTGCCGCTGCAAATTGCGCTGGGGCTCGGCCTGGCCTTGCTGATGAACATGCCGATTCGCGGCCTGCGCTTCTACCGCACGGCCTTTTATTTACCCTCGGTGCTGTCGGGCGTCGCAGTCGCCATGCTGTGGCAATGGATTTTTTCACCGGAGTTCGGGCTGGTCAACTCCATGCTGGCGTACATTGGCGTGCATGGCCCAAGCTGGCTGGGCGACGAGCGCTGGGCGCTGCCGTCGCTGGTGCTAATGAGCCTGTGGGGCGTGGGCGCGGGCACGATTATCTACCTCGCCGGGCTGCAAGGCATCCCCACCGATCTGTACGAGGCCGCCACGGTTGACGGCGCGGGTGGCTGGGCGCGCTTCCGCCACATCACGCTGCCCATGATGACGCCGGTGATCTTTTTTCAACTGGTGGTCGGCATTATCGCGGCGCTGCAAATCTTCACTCAGGCCTACATTATGACAAAAGGTGGTCCGAATAACGCCACGCTATTCATGCTGCT
>DASTWM010000254.1:0-45964 GCA_035765855.1 Roseiflexaceae bacterium | reverse complement strand
GAGATGATCCAGTTGGTCATGATGCCGCCGTAGGAGCCGCCCATCACCGCCTGCCGCTCGCGGTCGAGCCATGGATAGCGCTCAAGCGCGGTGTCGAGCAGCGCCATGAGATCCGCGTAGTCACCCGCGCCGTAGCGGCCCTGCGTGCCAGCGGTTTGCGCCTCGCCGTAGCCGACCGAGCCGCGAATGTTGCCGAACAGCACCGCGTAGCTGTGCGAGGCGAACACCTGAAATTCATGAAAAAAGGTGTGGCCGTAGGCCGTGGCCGGGCCGCCATGGATACTCAAAATGACCGGATACTGCGTGCCTTCCTGCCAGCCGACCGGCTTCATCAGCCAGCCTTCGACCGTGAAGCCGTCGCGCTCAAGCTCGATATGTTCCATGCCGGGCGAAAGCTCGAAGCCATTAAGGGCCACTTCCGAGATATGCGAAAGCTGCGCCAGCGCGCCGTTGTTCCACAGATACGCGTCGCACAGCGTCGCGCTGGTTTCGCGCAAGAACGCGATCTGGCCATGCTGGTTGGCATGAAACGCGGCGATGTTCGCGCCCGCTTCTGAAACGAGCGGCATGATCTTGCCATCGAGGGTTGCGCGGCAGATCGCGCCGGAGCCGCCCAGCGTGTAGCTCATGAGCAGAGAACCGCCGGCCTGCCAGTGCGGCCCGCCGAGGTACGTGCCGTAATGGCTGTCGGCGTTCACCGCGTTGGTCGCAAAGTTGTCGAAGTCGCGGTCAATGTGCTTCAGCATGGCGAACTGCGCGCCCTCGGCAGCCAATGGAAACACGAACAGGTGCCGGTCGCCCGGCTTGGCGGCGTAGTTCGGGTTGGCAACCACGGCGACATGCGCGCCGTCCGGCGACACTGCCGGGCTGGCCATCACGCCATCCCAGTCGGTCAGTTGCCGCGTCGTGCCGTCTAACCGCGCCAGAAAGGCATCCGCGCGCCAGTGTGTGCCGCGCGCTTCATCCGGCGCAGCCGTAAAGACCATGCCAGAGCCGTCCGGCAGCCAATCGAAATCTTCCACGTCGCATGGGTGCGTGGTCAGAGCACGCGCGTCGTTTGTGGCAAGATCGAGCAGCCAGAGTTGCTGCGGCTCGTCGTCGCGCACGCCGGGGCCGGGCAGGCCGTTAGCTTTGTAGCGCAGCCGCTCGACCACCCATGGCGTGCCGTCCTCCAGATGCGTGTTCTGGTAATCACCTTTCGACAAAAACGCGATCCGCTGGCCGTCAGGACTCCACTGCGGGTTTGCCACGCCGCTCACCAGCTGGGTCAGCGCGCGGGCCTCGCCGCCGCCCGTTGGCATGACAAACAACTGCGCGCGCTCTTTGTCCATGCCAATCACCGGGCGGCTCGACAGAAACGCGAGTTGCGTGCCGTCCGGCGAAAAGCGCGGGCTGGCATCCTTGTTGACACCGGCGGTGAACGGCGCAGCAGGCCGTCCGTCGCGGCTGAGCCAGATGCCGGAACGATAGATTTTCCTGGGCGGCTTTTTGTCGGCTTCTGTCGTCGGCTGCTCGTCCTCGATGCGCGTGACGACAAATGCCACCAGGCGGCCATCATGGGAGGTGTGCGGGTCGGAGGCAAATTGGAGTTGGTACAGCGTTTCTGGGCTGTTCATGTGATTTCCATATTATTCTAATCAGCGGATGGAACAGATGAGAATGGATATTCGACGGATGATGGACGATAGGCGATAGAATCAGAGAACCAGTAAGTTCCTGCGAATTCCCGTAGTTCCTGTAGTTCTCTGTGCGCCACTCAATCTTTCATCGTTGACCTGATAATCCGTTTCCAACCGGCGGCAAGCTCCGGCGCGTCGAGCAATCGTTGCGCGAATGCCGGGTCGGAGGTGTGGTGCATGTCGGCGTTCACCGCTTGCAGCGTGAGATCGGGTTGCGGGCGCTCGACCAGCCGCAGCTCGTCGCCCGGCTGCACCACGCCCGGCTGAAGCACGCGCAGATAGAAGCCGGTCCGCAGCGTCGCCATGGTGCGTTTGTGGAAATCGGGAAGCTTGAGCTTGCGGTCTTGCTTCCAGCAGGGGTAGCGCGGCGCGGTAACTTGCACGCGCGCTGTGCCAACGCTGTACACGTCGCCGATGCACATGTCCTGCTCGTCGGCTCCGGCAAGCGTCCAGTTCTCGCCCACCGAGCCGGGGCCGAGCGCGTCGGGCGCGGTTAAACCGTAGGCTTCGTTCCAAAAGGCGTAGTGGTCGAGAAAATGGCAGCAGACCGCCTGATCGGGCGTGCCGTGGTTCTTGGCGTCAGTCACCTGGTCGCCTGCCAGGCCGCGCATGCCGAGTTCGATTGGTCCGTTGACCGGCGAGCGGAAAATGGACGATTTCCAGGTTCCTTTCGCATCAGTCATGGTCTGCGGCTGCCCGGTAAATATCGCGTGAATCGTGATCATGAAAAAACCTCCTCTGCTTGTGCAGGCGCTTGTATACTGTGAACGGGTTATTCTTTGCCACAGAGAACGCAGCGAAGAAAGTGTTCACGCCCTCTGTGTTCTCTGTGATCGCTGTGGCAAAAAGTCCAGATGTCAGCCGCTCGGAGTATATCATTACCCGTGCAGAGGAGGCAACCGTCTAATGAAGGAGCTTTACCCTCACCCTCAGCCCCTCTCCCCGCCATACCGAGGCCGGTATGGCGGTGGGGAAGGGAAGCTGTGGTAACAGCAGGGTGAGGGTACAGATTATTTCTTATCCTGCTGGAACAGCGCCAGGTATTCGCCGTAACCCTCTTCCTCCAGCTTGTCCACTGGAATGAAGCGCATCGCCGCCGAGTTCATGCAATAGCGCAGGCCGCCCGACTCGCGCGGGCCGTCATCGAACACATGGCCGAGGTGCGAATCGGCCTGCTTCGAGCGCACTTCGGTGCGGGTCATCCACAGCTTGCGGTCGGTCCTGGTTGTGATGCTGCTTTCGTCCAGCGGTTTGGTGAAGCTCGGCCAGCCGCAGTCGGAATCAAATTTCTCGAATGAACTGAACAGCGGCTCGCCGGAGACCACGTCCACGTAGATGCCAGGCTGCTTGTTGTTCCAATATTCGTTGCGGAACGGCGGCTCGGTGGCTTCATGCTGTGTCACCTGATACTGTTCGGGCGTCAGCCGCGCGCGCAGCTCCGCGTCAGATGGTTTTGTGTATGTTTTCGTCATGGTATCCTCCACTTCACGCATGTGCTTCACTTTTATCTACGCAAGATGCGCGCATAGAGATTGATTTTTACATAAGATTTGTGTTAGAACCCGACATGCGCTATGAGCGCTGCGCGCATGTCCCACAAATCATTGCCGGGCGTGACAGATCGCCGGTTGGAATCAGTGAATGAATATTTTAGCACGACGTTATCATTCTGTAACATCCTTTTGCTATCGTTATCTCGTACTATTCTATGAGTGAACATATACACAAAGGCAAGTGCCATGATCAAAATTCCTTCATCCGAAATCACGCCCGAGCAGCTGTACCGTTCGCGGCGGCAGTTCATCACCGGCATGGGCGCGCTGACCGTGGCGGCGGCGCTGGCGGCATGCGGCACGCAGCCAGCGCCTGCGGCCACTGGACCGGCTCCAAAAACCCTGAGCGGCAAAACCACCGACGAACTGGGCGACGCGCTTAACAGCTTTGACCAGATCACAACCTACAATAATTATTATGAATTTTCGACCGACAAAGAAGGCGTCGCCCCATTGGCGCAGGGCTTCAAGACCGCGCCGTGGACGCTGACGGTCGGCGGCATGGTCAGCAAGCCCAAAACCTACGCCGTTGAGGATCTGGTCAAACAGTTCGGCGAGGAGGAGCGCATCTACCGGCTGCGCTGCGTCGAAGCGTGGTCCATGGTTATTCCGTGGCTCGGCTTCCCGATCAAGAAGCTGCTGGCGGACGTGGAGCCGACCGCGCAGGCCAGGTTTGTGCGCTTCGAGGGTGTGTATAAGCCGGAAGAGCTGCCCGGCCAGAACGACGGCTATTACCAGTGGCCGTATGTCGAAGGGTTGCGGCTCGACGAAGCCATGAACGACCTGGCGCTGATTGGCACCGGCTTGTACGGCAAGTCGCTGCCGCCGCAGAATGGCGCGCCGCTTCGCATCGTTGTTCCATGGAAATACGGCTTCAAGAGCATCAAAGCGATTACCAAGATCGACCTGGTCGATCAGCAGCCGACGTCGCTGTGGATGGCTGCCGCGCCAAACGAGTACGGCTTCTATGCCAACGTCAACCCGAATGTGCCGCACCCGCGCTGGTCGCAGGACACCGAGCGGCGCATTGGCGAGATCAGCCGCCGCAAGACGCTGCCGTTCAACGGTTACGCCGATCAGGTCGCGGTCTTGTACAAGGGCATGGATTTGAAAGCGAATTATTGATGATGACTGACAACCGACGAAAGACGAAAGACCAGGGAACAAGCGCGGCGAATCGGGCATTCGTCCGCCGTCCTTCATCCTTCGTCCCCAAAAACTGGCTTCAGATCGCCATCCATGTTGGCGCGCTGCTGCCGCTTATTGTGCTGATCTGGGATTTTTCGCAGCATAATCTCACCGTCAACCCGATTCAGGAGGCGACGTTTCGCACCGGCAAAACGGCGCTGACGCTGCTGATACTGTCGCTGGCATGCACGCCGATCAACATGCTGCTCGGCTGGAAGCGCGTGATCGCATGGCGGCGGCCGCTTGGCCTGTACGCGTTCATGTACGCCGCGCTGCACCTCCTGATCTTTGTGGCGGTGGACTATGGCCTCGATTGGGGGCTGATCTCGGAGGCGGTGCTGGAGAAGCGCTACGTTGTGGCCGGGTTTACTGCGTTTCTGCTGCTGCTGCCGCTGGCGATGACTTCGACCAAAGGCTCCATGCGTCGCCTTGGCAAGCGCTGGAAAGTTTTGCACCGGCTGGTCTACGTCGCGGCTGTGCTGGCAATCATCCATTTTGTGTGGCTGGTCAAGGCTGACATTCGCGAGCCGCTCATGTACGGCGCGGTAGTCGCGCTATTGCTCGTGTTGCGGTTGCCGCCCGTCCGCCGGACGATCAGCGCGATCCGCTCGCGCCTGTCGCTAACCACAAAGAACACAAAGCGCACGAAGGCGGTTCGGAATCTTTCGGATTAAGTCTGTTCTCTTCTTGCCGTATGTCACAGAGTCATGATGAACATTCTTTCTGTGCGCTTTGTGGCAACATGATCCGCTGTTTGTGTGCTTCGTGGTTTATTCTTCGCTGAAATCAAGCCTCGGCTTGTCAGCACTCAATAGCGCGCGCTGGCGTGGCGGCGACCACCCGGCGCTGATCTCTGCTGTCAGCGCGTCGAGCAGCGCGGGAATATCATGGTTCGCGCTGGCATGCAGCCCTTCGCTGATAATCAGCGCCTGCCGCGTGTCCGGCTGCACGACCGAGCGGCGACTCTGGCGAAACGTCCAGCGGCGCGCATGCACCTCTTGCGCGGCGTCAGCAAAAATGACCTCGCCCGGCTCGGGATGCTCCACCTCGCCGCTCCATGCCAGGTAGCGCTCGGTGCCATCGGCGTGACGCACCTCGATGAACTCCGCGACATGCGCGATGTCGATCACGGCGACTGGCAGTGCAAAAGCCAGCGACACAGCGTTGCACAGATCGACCAGCGGATGCAGCGGCGGCAACGTATTTTCGCGCTTGAAGCGCCGCAGCAGCGCCTCCGCCGCCGAACGATATTGCGTCGGCTTTAATCCCATCTGTGCGTAGGCGCGCCGCCATGCTGCGACTTCCGGCATGTCGGACTCGTTCATGGTTTGGAGCCGCTGGCGGGCGCGCTCGTACCACGGCTCCAGGCGCGCGGTTACGTCCGGCGCGGGCGTGATGCCGCCGACGATCAGCACGCCGGGTACAAGCTGCGGAAATGCCTGCCAGATAGCGGGAGCGTGAAGAAAGTGCATATGAGTTTCCTACCCGCCTGCCGTTCGTTCCACTTCCTCCCAGTCAGTTGTCATGACATAACGCTTGCTGCCGTCCACACAGGTCAACACGGTGAATGTGCCTTCGGCATTGGTGAAGGCCACGCGCACGCCATCAATGTAATAGCGCGCAAAGTGGTCTTTGTGTATCTCGGCCTGGCCAGTAATTGTCAGATCATGCAATCCCGCAAATGTTTGCAGACGCATCGTACTCATCGCCAGCTCCATCGCGTTGCGCGCCAACACATGATTAATAGGTATGTAAGTATAGCACATCGATTCTGAGCCATAGGTGCGTATAAACATATGATATATCTGCACAAATTCTTCAAAATCACTTCACAATTTATGTGTACCATACTCATGTCGGACGGAGTATACTGTCTACATAGTGGAGGATACACAAACCATGGAAAACAATGGACGCAGGCTTGGATGGGTTGCGATCGCTATCGGTGTGGTCGCGCTGGTTGTGGCGCTGACCGGGCGCGCAGGGTCGTTTGGTGCAGGGCGGTTTGCCGCTCATCAATATGGGCAAAGCTACGCGCAGCCATATCAGAGCGGGCCGAATGTGGCACCCCAGGCGCCTGTCGCGCCGCAAGCCCCCGCCGGGCCACGCGGGAAGGCCGGGCCGGACGCGCGCGATCATGGACACAACTTCCGTGGCGGAGCCATGTCCGGTCATGGAGGCTTCGGGTTCTTCTTCTGGCCGTTCCGCATTCTTGGCGGGTTGGTTCGGCTGCTGTTCTGGGGCTTGCTGATCTTCCTGGTGATCAAGCTGTTCCAGCGCCGTGGTTGGGGCGGCCCGCGCGGGGGTGGGCGTGGGCCACAGGGGCCGCACAACGAGCCAACTCCGCCATCGGAGCAGCCGCCCTACACCGGCGAAACGCAGTCCTTCTAACGATATACATCGGTGATAAGATGACATGGTGATGAGGTATATTAGTGATCACCTTGTCACCTTGTCACTTTGTCATCTTGTCAAAAGCTATGGTAACTCGAACAATTCTTGTGGTGGATGACGAGCCGCAGATTGCGACGATTGCCCGCGACTACCTGGACCGCGCGGGCTTTCGCGTGATCACATCCGGCGATGGAGTAACGGCGCTGCGGCTTGCCCGCAGCGAGCGCCCGAGCCTGGTCGTGCTCGACCTGATGCTGCCCGGCATGGACGGCCTGGATGTGATTCGCAGCCTGCGCGGCGATCCGGCCACCAGCGGCCTGCCGGTAATCATGCTGACCGCGCGGGTCGAAGAATCAGATCGGCTGGTGGGGCTGGAGCTTGGCGCGGATGATTACATCACCAAGCCGTTCAGCCCGCGCGAGTTGGTGGCGCGGGTGCGGGCCGTGCTGCGCCGCACCGAAGGACAAGCCGACGTCGCACCATTGCTGCACGTCGATGACCTTGTGATCGATGTGCAGCGCCGCAGCGTCCGGCGCGACGGCATGCTGATTGATCTGACCGCCACCGAGTTCGATCTGCTGGCGACGCTGGCGCGCGAGCCGGGCCGCCCGTTCTCGCGGGCGCAACTGCTCGACCGGGTGTATGACATGAGTTTCGACGGCTTCGACCGCACGGTGGACGCCCATATCAAAAATCTGCGCCGCAAAATCGAAACCGATCCACGCAATCCGCGCTATATTCAGACGATCTACGGCGTTGGCTATAAGTTTGCTGATACATTAGACTGAGTTGTTTAGCTTATCATGAAATTTCGCCTGTACTGGACAATGCTGCTGGCTTTTACGCTCGTGATCGTGATGGGCGTGTGCGGCATGCTCACGTTCTTCGGGCTGGCGATTGCCGGTATCTGGGAGCCTGGCACGCTGCGCAGCCGCGTGAACGAGACGGAGCAGACGTATACCGCGTTTCTCAGCGATTACTATATTGCGCAGGGCGACTCATGGCAGGGTGTTGATAAGCAACTCGACACGTTTCCTGGCCACGAACTCTTTCCCGCAGCGCAGTACACGGTTGTGGACACGAACAGCCGCGTCGTGGCAAGCAGCGCCGCCGATCAGCCGGTCGGGCGCGTGCTGCCCAAGCGTGAGGTCAATCGCGGCGCGCCCATCAAAGCGCATGGCAAACAGGTCGGCACGCTGTTGCTGAGCGCCGGACCGCCCGTTGCTCCCCCGGCTGCCCCCGTCGCGCCGGCGGCCATTCGGCGTCAGCCCGCGTTTGTGTTCAGCGTTCTGCGCGGCTTTCTGATTGCTGGCGGCGGCCTTGTGATGCTGTTGCTGGTTGGTTCTGCGTTGCTGGCGCGCTGGTTCAATCGACCGATCCGGCGCTTGCAGGCTGCCTCGCTGGCGCTCGCGACCGGGCAACTCAACGTGCATGTCACCGGCTCGCGGGTGCGCGAACTCGACGATCTCGCAACCTCGTTCAACAGCATGGCGGCGACATTGTCCGAATCGGACCAGCAGCGCCGCCAGATGACAGCCGATATTGCCCATGAGCTTCGCACGCCGATTACGATCATCAAAGGGCGGCTCGAAGGCATTCAGGACGGCGTGTACGAAGCCACGCCGGACCAGATTGAGAATCTGGTCCATGAAACGGTGCTGCTTGAGCGGCTGGTGGATGATCTGCGGGTGCTGGCGCTGGCCGAGGCCGGGCAGTTGCCGCTCTACCCTGAACCAACCGAGCCGCGTGAATTACTTGACCGCGCCGCGCAGACGTTTGCCGAGCAGGCTGCCGCGCAGGATGTCACGCTGCATGTCGATGCAAACGATTATTTGCCGCTGGTGGCGGTCGATCCGCAGCGCATGGCGCAGGTGTTGTCCAATCTGGTCTCAAATGCGTTGCGCTACACGCCGCCGGGCGGAAGAATCACGCTGTGTGCTAATGCGACTGTCGAAGACAACGAGACAAGGAGACAAGGAGACAAGGAGACCAGAGGGCGGGGAGGCGAGCTGATTGACGATTCACGATGGACGATGGCGGAAAGTCATGGTCGTCTATCGTCGGCCGTCGGTCGTCCTTCGTCGGTCGTCCTGCAAGTGCGCGACACTGGCTCCGGCATTGCACCCGCCGATCTTCCGCATATCTTCGACCGCTTCTGGCGCACCGACCGGGCGCGCACGCGCGGCAGCGGCGGCTCGGGCCTGGGGCTTGCCATCGCCCGGCAGATCATAGTGGCGCATGGCGGCTCGATCCGGGCCGAAAGCGCTGACGGCTGCGGCACGACGATCAGCATTGTGCTGCCCATCGCGAATGACAAGAACAAAGAACAAAGGTAAAAGAACAGCTTTTTACTTTGTTCGTTGCTCTTTGTTCGTTGCCCTTTTGTGGTAGCATGAAACCATTCTTCAAGTCTAGAAAGAATGGTTATGACATCGCTTCCTCCAACTCCCCGGCGCGCGCTCGCGATCATGGCGCATCCCGACGATATTGAATTCATGGCTGGCGGCCTGATGGCGCGCTGGGCGCGTGAAGGCACCGAACTGCACTACTGCCTCCTGACCGACGGCCAGAGCGGCAGTCGCGACGTCAGCGTGTCGCCAATTGAACTGGCGAAAACGCGGCGTCAGGAGCAACAGAACGCTGGCGCGCTGCTCAACGTGGCGAGCTGCACATTTCTCGGTCAGACCGACGGACGCCTGTTTCACACCCTGAATCTGCGCATTGCCGTGGCGCGCGTGATTCGCCAGGTGCGCCCGGACGCCGTGGTGACGAGCGACCCGCAGTCGCTGTACAGCCCGAATTACATCAACCATCCCGATCATCGCGCGGCAGGCGAGATCGCACTGTCCGCGATCATGCCGGTCGCCAACACCTACCTGGCCGCGCCGGAACTCGCCGCGGAAGGGCTTGAGCCGCACGATGTCGGCCATGTCTACATCGCCCGCCCGGCCCGCCCGACGCTGTGGATGCCGATTGAGCCGCAGGACTTCGAGAAACAGTTGGAGACCATGCAGGCGCACCGCAGCCAGATTGGCAACTGGGATTTCGCTGACATGTTGCGGAACTTCGGCAAGCAGGCGGCGGACGAAGCGCGCCAGCACGGCTACGAGTACAAGCTGGCTGAGCCATACGTGTACGTCAAACTGCGCGATGCTTAAAGAAAACTACAGTTCGAGGAGTCCATGATGAGGACGACCGCCATGCGGCTGCATATTCCCGGCCCGCGCCCGGTGCCGGTGCTTGGCTGGCGCGGCAACGTCGTGCAGTTCTTGCGCGACCAGATTCATTATTTGACCCATGCGCGGCGCTACGGCGATCTGGTTGGCCTTGCAGATGGTTTTGCGGGTCTGGTCATGACCTTCAACCCGGCGTACACGCGCCAGTTACTTACCGATCCCGACCTGTTTTATTCCAATCCATTCGTGCAGTCGCCGCCCGACACCGCGCTGCGCCACCTCACGGTCGGGCTGCTGAGTATGAACGGGCCGCAGCACCGCCAGACGCGCAAGCTGCTCATGCCCGCTTTTCACCGCAAGGCTGTGGAAGCGTACGCCGCTGATATGATTGCGCTGACCGAGGAGATGCTCGGCGGCTGGCAACTCGGCCAGCAATTCGACCTGTCGCGCGCCATGCAACACCTCACGCTGCGGATCGCCAGCACGGCGCTGTACGGCCTTCCGGCTGGTCCAACCACCGCGCGCATCGGCGACATGCTGCGTCGCTGGCTCGCGCTGCACGAAGCGCCGCTGACCATGCTGCTGCCGTATGATCGGCCCGGCACGACGTACCGCCGCCTGCTGCGCGCGTCAGAGCAGTTCGAGGCGCTGTTCATGGAGTTGATCAGCTGGAAGCGCCGCAATCTCGACAGCCAGCACGATGTACTTGCCATGCTGCTCCAGGCACACGACGAAAACGGCGCGCCGCTGTCGGATGCCGAATTGGTCGGGCAGGCCAGCATTCTGCTGAACGCCGGGCATGAGACGACTTCGAACGCGCTGACATGGACGTTGTTCTTGCTGGCGCAGCATCCACATGTGCTCCAGGATGTGCGCGATGAAGTGCAAAGTGTTTTACATAACAGCCCGCCGACGCTTGCGCAACTCGCACAATTGCCGCTGCTCGAACGGGTAATCAAGGAAAGCATGCGCGTTCTTCCGCCGGTCTGTTACAGCTTTCGCGTCAGCACCGCGCCGTTCCAGATGGGGCCGTACGAATTCGGGCGCGGCACCGGCCTGTTCTTCAGCCAGTACACCACCCATCACGACCCGGAACTGTATGCCGAGCCGCAGCGTTTCCTGCCGCAGCGTTGGGAAACGATCGACCCGTCGCCGTATGAGTACCTGCCGTTTGGCGCTGGCCCGCGCATGTGCATCGGCGCGACGTTTGCCATGCTGGAAATCAAAATCGTGCTGTCCATGATCGTGCAGCGCTTCACGCTCGCGGTGCAGCCGAACGCGCGCATCGACCGGCAGATCAAGATCACGCTGTCGCCCAGGCATGGCATGCCGGTGCAGGTCATGCCGCTGGATTGTGTCCCTGCGGCGGCGCGGGTGCGCGGCAATGTGCGCGAGATGGTGGCACTTCCGTAAGCGGCAGCGTGCCTGCAAGCAAGAAAGAATTGCTTCATGTTCAGTCCGGCCCTTGTCAAAGTTGCGCGACGAAGCCTGTTCTACGGCGTTGTGGTGCTGATCCTTGTGTATATTTTGTTCCCGGTTTACTGGCTGATCAATTCGTCGTTGAAGTCGCCCGCGTCGCAGGGCATCGTCACGTACTGGCCCGCCGACCCGTGGCTGATCGGCTATACGCAGGTGATTTCCAGCCCGTACTTTATCGTGCCGCTGCACAACTCGCTGCTGGTCAGCGCGGCGGTGGTCGTGCTGACGCTGGCTTTCAGCGCCATGGCGGCCTACGCGCTGGGGCGGCTCCGGTTTCGCGGGCACAGGCTGTTCCGCTTCATGGTGCTGTCGATGATCGCGTTTCCGCAGATTGCGCTGCTGCCCGCGCTGTACCAGATGATTACCAATCCGTGCTCAGTTGTGGGCGCGAGTTGCCGCCAGTTTCAGCTTTACAACACGCGCACCGCACTGGTCATGACCGATTTGCTATTGACCTTGCCGCTGACGATCTGGTTTTTGTCGGTGTATGTTGCCGCGCTGCCGTATGAGATCGAGGAGGCCGCGTATGTGGACGGCGCAACGCCGTTTCAGGCATTCTGGCGCATTCTGCTGCCGTTGGCTGGGCCGGGGCTGGTGACAACCGGGCTGCTGGCGTTCATCTTTTCGTGGAACGATTTTCTGTTCGCGCTCACCTTTACGCAGGATATTTCGTCGCGCACTGCTCCGGTGGCAATTGCGAACTACGGCGACATTGGCGCGGGCGCGATCTTCGCGCTGGCCGCGTCGGTGATTGTGCTTGGCCCTGTCACCATCCTCGCGCTCGTGTTTCAGCAGCAGATCGCCGCCGGGCTGACTGGCGTGGTCACGGTGGCGGATGCCGAGCCGGGCTGGCCGACGCGCCTGTTCCGGCGGATTGGTCTTTCCCAGTTTGGCGCAAGCGCGACGGCGCGGGTGACGCTGCTGGTGCTTGGCATCGGCGCGCTCGTGTTCGTGTACTACGGCATGCGCGCCGTGACCTTTCCCTTCGGCCTTGATTACGGCGAGGGGCCGCTGCTGGCGCAGACGGCGAGGCTGGCGCACGGCCAAAACATTTACCGCGCTGATCTCCACGCGCCACCGTTCACCATATCGAACTACCCGCCGCTATTCATGCTGACGCAAGTCCCTTTCTACGATCTGTTCGGCCCGGCGTTCTGGTACGGGCGCGCGATCTCATGGCTCAGCATGGTGGTTGCGGCGGTGTGCATCGCACTGACGATTGACGCGCTGACTGGCGACCGAACGGCGGCGCTGATTGGCGGGCTGCTGCTGCTGGTCATTCCATACGTGTCGTACTGGGCCATGCTGAATCGGATCGATGGGCTGGCGCTGGCGCTGAGTTGGGCCGCGCTGCTGGTGCTGGTGCGCTGGCCGCAGCGCCGCTGGAGCCTGTTCGTCGTGGCGGCGCTGCTCACGGCGGCGATTTACACCCGGCAATCATACGCGCTGGCCGCGCCGCTGGCCGCGTTTGCGTGGCTGGTCAGCCAGCGTGCATGGCGGCGCGCATGGATGCTGGCAGCGCTGGTCGGCAGCGCGTGTCTCGCGCTCTTTCTGCTGCTGAATGTGCTGACCGGCGGCGGCTTTTTCTTCAACATCGTCACGGCCAACGTCAACGAGTACCGCATTGGCGATCTGCAAAATTATGCGAGCGACCTGTGGCAATTCATGCCGCTGCTGGTGCTGTGCAGCGCGGCGACTGCGCTGCTGGCCGGCTGGTTCCATGCGCGCGGCTGGTGGCTGGCCGCGCCGTATTTGTTGGGCGCGACGCTTTCGGCGCTGACGATCGGCAAGATTGGCTCGAACGTCAATTATTTGCTGGAGCTTTCGGCGGCGATGTGCCTGGCAACTGGCGTGCTGCTGGCATGGCTGCGGACGCGCCCGCTGTTGCAAAGCGGGCTGCTCTTGTTGCTGGCCTTGCAGGTGTTTCTGCTTATTCCCGGCGCGAAATACCAGTTATTCACGCAATACCGGCTGATGGGAAGCGAGGACGCGGCGCAAATCGCGCAGCTCGTGGAGCAGACCGGCGGCGCGGTGCTGACCGACGAAGGCATGGATGCGCTGGCGCTGGCGGGCAAGCCGATCTACCTTCAGCCATTCGAAATGACGCAACTCGCCCGCGCGGGCATGTGGAATCAACAGCCGCTGCTTGATGCGATTGACAACAAAGCGTTTGCGCTCGTCATGCTGTTCAATCCCCCGCAAACCGACCTGCTGAGTCAACGTTGGACGCCCGAGATGCTGGCGGCAATCGAGCGCAATTACCGCGTGACGCAGCAGATAGGCAGCACGTTTGTATATCAGCCAAGGCCGTGATGTGCTGGCACGAGTTAAGCGAATGAATAGCGCTGTGGAGCGCGGCAATGTGGTTGCCTGCAACTCACATAATCATTCGTACATAGAGAACGCTATGCTGCAAAACCTGAATCAACTGGTCATTACCTACGGCTATATCATGGTTGCACTGCTGATTCTGGTGGAAAGCGCGGGGCTGCCGCTGCCGGGCGAAAGCGCGCTTTTGCTCGCTGCTGCATATGCGGGCGCAGGGCATCTGTCGATCGTCGGGGTGATTGCGGCGGCGGCAGTTGCGGCGGTGCTCGGCGACACGATCGGCTACTGGTTTGGGCGGCGCGGCGGTCGCCCGCTTGTCGAACGCTACGGGCACTGGTTCCGCATGGATGAATCGAAGCTCCAATGGATCGAGGGATTCTTCGCCAAACATGGCCCGAAGACCGTCTTTTTTGGGCGCTTCGTCGGCGTGCTGCGGACGTATTCGGCGCTCTTCGCCGGTATCAGCCACATGCCCTACGGCACGTTTCTGCGCTACAATGCGGCAGGTGGCATGCTCTGGGCGGTGCTGTTCGGCATGCTGGGCTACCTTTTCGGGCAGTATCTCGGCGTTGTCGAACAGGTGGTGCGCGACGCTGGCTGGATCATTGTGGGCCTCGTTGCGATTGTTGTGGTGGCCGGGCTGGTGTGGCGATGGGTGGCGCGGCATCAAGATCGCATTATTGCAGCCTGGCAGCGCGTCGAGTCATACCCGGCAGTGGCGCGTGGCCGCGCCCGCTACGCGCCGCAGTTGCGCTGGCTTAGGCACCGGCTGACGCCCGGCCAATATCTTGGCCTGCATTTGACGCTGGGCTTGCTGGCGGCCGTGCTATTTCTATGGTTGTTGGGCGGTGTAACTCAGGATGTGGTTGCGCATGATCCACTGACGCGCTTCGACCAGCACCTTGCGGCCATGCTGCATGGTTGGGCGACGCCAACGGCAACTACCGTTGCGGTTATTATCTCTGCTTTCGGTGAGCCTGTA
The DNA here is from genome assembly GCA_035765855.1 of Roseiflexaceae bacterium. Classification (GTDB taxonomy): domain Bacteria; phylum Chloroflexota; class Chloroflexia; order Chloroflexales; family Roseiflexaceae; genus DASTWM01. Next base: position 31,185 of record DASTWM010000254.1, on the reverse strand, counting down.
GTAGTTGTGCTGGCTGTTGTTGTAGCAGTGCTGTATATTTTGCGGCGACAATGGCTGCATGTCGGCACATGGCTCATCGCGCTTGCCGGTGCCGAAGTGATCAATCAAACCATCAAATATATTGTAGCGCGACCGCGCCCAATTTTTTTTCATCCACTCATTCCTGAAACCGGCTATAGTTTTCCGAGCGGTCATGTGCTTTTTTCGGTCGTTGCGTATGGTCTGCTGGCATATTTCGCCGTGCTGATCCTGCGCACCTGGAAACTGCGTACGGCGGTCATTTGCGCGGCGGCAGCGCTCGTGGTGCTCATCGGTTTCTGTCGCCTGTATTTGGGCGTGCATTATTTTAGCGATGTGGTTGGCGGCGTTGCGGCGGGTGGTGTGTGGCTTAGCACATGCATCACAGGCATGGAGTTGGTGCGCCGTGGCGAAATCAATAGTAGCTGGACACGGCGCTTGCAAGAGTGGAGTCGTCAATTTGTTGCGTGAGCATGAGTAGCAGAAAGCGCATTGTGAAATCTCTGAATAATACCATTGTGCTGATCACTGGCGCGGGCGGCGGATTCGGGCAGGAACTCACGCGCCAATTCGTGGCGGCGGGCAGCCATGTCATCCTGTCGGATGTGCGGGCGGGCATGCTGCGGCAAGCGGTGGCGGCGCTGGCCGACGACGCGCAGCATGGTTCATTATCGGGCAAAATTATCGGCTTTATCGAAGCCGATCTTTCTGATGCAAAGGGCGCGGCAGCGCTGCACCAACACTGCCTGCGCATCACGCCGCACCTCGACATTCTGGTGAATAATGCCGGACTGGCCCTGACAGGCGTAATCAGCGATGTGCCGCAAGCGGCATGGGAGCGGCTGATGCAGGTCAATCTCCTCGCGCCTATGCGGCTCACGGCCTTGTTTCTCCCCGACATGATCGCGCGGCAAAGCGGCCACATTGTGAACATGGCGTCGGTGGCGGGACTGATCGGCGGGCCGCAATTAGCGGTCTACAGCGCGGCCAAGTTCGGCCTGCGCGGCTTCAGCGAAGCGCTGGCGGCGGACGTGGCGCGCTACGGCATTGACGTGACCGCAGTGTATCCGTTTTACGCGCGCACGCCGATCCTCGAATCGCCTCAATTCGGAACCGCGCCCGCCCGCCTGCCCGACTGGATTTTGTACGATCCAGCCTTTGTCGTTGCGGAAGCGATCAAGGGCGTGCGCGAACGGCGGCTGCATGTCTATCCCGGCGCAATCCCCAGGGCGTTCGACATGTTGCGCCGCTACGCGCCATGGGCGTTGCCAGCGCTGGGGCGGGCATTGAGCTAACGCAAACGCTTATTCGGACGAGGATGATGCAAACGCCTGCGCCACGGCTGAAGCGACCAGCGCTCCGATAAAATACCACAGGAAGGTCATGATCTGCGTTGCAGGCGTCGATTGATTTGGCTGGCGTCCGAGGCCCATGGGCCGTGGCAGAAAGACCGCGCCAAGCCCGCCCGCCGCGCCCAGCAGCACGCCCCGCCGCCAGATATGCGCGGGCTTGCCGACGCCAACCAGACTGTAATACAAAGCGTTTGAGATAAGATCGCTGAGCAGGGTCAACCAGTAGAGTTGATCGCGGGGCGGCGGCGTTTGTCCGACCGCGCGCATCGACGCGGCTAACCCGCGCATGCCTAAAACGTCAACGCGTGGCGCATGGGGAATGACATGCCGCGCGCTTTCATGAATGATATTCAGGCATGCTGCGCCAACGGCTCCACTGATCAACAAATGCTGTGTTTTCATTATCAACTCCGCTAGTACACCGAGATTTACATGCGCTAATCGAGACTGTTCTTCAATCAGCAAAAATATTGCCATGGCAATTTCGCCTGTTGTGATGTTGACCTGTTCAAACCTTCTGTTTATTACGACATTGTCATTCTGTGATTCTTGACGCGGGCCGCCGGGCAGTGGTATACTCCCAGCACCGGTACCTGTATCGGTGGTTTGTTTGTGCGCTTGTAGATGCGGCATGCCGCACATTCCTTCGCGCTCACACGGTGGGCAAGCAGGGCGAAGGTGCGCCAGCGGGGCGCAGTGCAGTGCCAAAACATGCGGGAATCCGAAGCGATGAGGCGCTTTCCCGTGGTGTTTAGTCTATGAGAGCTTTCAATAAGGAACGTATGGACGCTAGTCATTCACGCTTGCGGCGCTCTGGTTGTCGTTTTGTGCTGATAAACTTGCGTTGTGGTCTCACACTCCAGGGCTTGGCGTCGTCATGATCTGACGGCGTTCTGGTTGTGTATACCCCCACAGCGCGAGGCTGCGGGGCTTTTTTATGTCCTTCGGTATGCAACGGCATAACGCACAGGGTTGCCGCGTTTGAGCCAATCACATCTTTTGCATACTGGAGGATTGCCATGACGGTATCAACTCTGCGCGCCCTGCCGCTCGCCCGGCGCGCCACCGCACTCTACTGCGATGTGTACGGTCGCGGCACGCCCGTGCTGCTTCTGCACGACCTCGGAACCAACGGTTCTGTTTTTCGCCCACTTGTCGATGCGCTGGCGGAACAGTATCTTGTCATCGTGCCAGACCTGCGCGGCCATGGCCACAGCAGCCGCTTGCACGGCCCCAACAGTGTGGCCGACATGGCAGCGGATGTGCGCAATCTGCTCGACCTGCTGCTTATTCCCGCGTGCTATGTGCTCGGCTACGGTGCCGGTGGCGCAGTGGCGCAGCAACTCGCCCGCGAAGAGCCGAATCGCGTGCGCGGCCTCATGCTGGTGTGCTCCTACGCCCGCAGGTCTCCGGCGCTGTTTGGCCGCCTGGAAGGACGGCTGCGGCGCGGCCTGGCGCGGGTTGGCACGCGGGAAGCGATAGCGCGGGATAGCCAGAACAGCCCATGCGATGTGCAGCGTGTTGCCGAAGTGGAGCATGCGCTGGAGCATTTTGATAGCCGCGCGTGGCTCCGCAGCCTGCACTGCCCGGCGCTGGTCATTGCTGGCGAATACGACCTGGCAGCGCCGCTTCAGTCGGCCCGCGAACTGGCGCATGGTCTGGCCGATGCGCAGCTCGCGGTTGTGCCAAAAGCCGGGCATAGTTTGCTCCAAACCCATGCGGATGCCGTGCGAGATCTTGTGCTTGCCTGGCTCCGGGCGCGGCAGGAGGCCGCATGCTGAGCCCCGTTAATCTGGAGAAACTCGAGCAGCAGGTCTCTGATGCGCTGGAGAACGAGCAGTACGACGACCTGCAAGCGTTTCTGTCCGGCATGCATCCCGCCGATATTGCCGACGTGCTCGACCGGCTGGGCGATGCTGAGAAGCTGCGCGTGTTTCGGCTGCTCGACCGCGGGCAGGCTGCCGAGGTGCTGGGCGAAACCGCCTTCGACACCACGCGCGAGCTCATCGAGCAACTGCCGCCCGACGAAGCCGGTGATTTGCTCGACATGCTGCCCATGGACGACGTGGCCGAGATTCTCGGCGAGGACGTGCCGGATCGGCAGCAGGATTTGCTCGCGGCCATGGAGCCTGCCGACGCGGACGAGGTGCGGGCGCTGCTCCAGTACCCGCCGAAAAGCGCAGGCCGCCTGATGACCGACCGCTTCGTGCGCGTCAGGGGCGACATGACCGCAGCGGCGGCCATTCAGTATCTGCGCAAGGTCGATGCAGAAGTCGAGACGATCAACGATCTGTACGTGCTCGACCGCGAAGGCTGTTTGTGCGGCGTGGCCGGGCTGCGCGAAATTATTACCGCGCCGCCGGGACAATGTATTTCGGAATTCATGGCGACGCAGTTGATTACCACTGGTCCAGGCACCGATCAGGAAGAAGTGGCGCGGCTGGTATCGCAATATAATTTGTCGGCGCTGCCGGTCCTGGCAGCGAATCGGCGCATGCTCGGCATCGTCACGGTTGACGACGTGATCGATGTGCTGGTCGAGGAAAGCACCGAGGATGTGCTGCGCTTCGGCGGCGTGGAGATCGGCGCGACCGATGAGTCGTATTTCTCCACGCCGATATTACGGGCGGTGCGGCGGCGAGTGGTATGGTTGCTGCTCCTGTTTTTCACTGGCACAATAACGGTGAATGTGCTGGGCTTTTTCGAGGACGAGTTGCAAGAAGTGGTGGCGCTTTCGTTCTTTATTCCACTATTGATCGGCACTGGCGGCAACACCGGCGCGCAGACAGTTTCGACGCTTATTCGCGGGCTGGCGCTGGGCGAAGTGCGGCTGCATGACATATGGAAGGTGCTGCTGCGTGAATTAACTGGCGGCCTGCTGCTGGGGCTGCTGCTTGGGGTTGTGGCGTTTGGCATGGCGCTGGCGAACGGCCATCCCATGGAGATCGCTCTGGTCGTCGGCTCCGCAATTGTGGCAATTTGCACCTGGGCGAATGTCATGGGCGCGCTGGTGCCGCTCGCGGCCCGCAAGTTCAGGCTCGATCCGGCGCTGGTTTCAGCGCCCATGATCACCACGCTGGTAGACGCAACCGGGCTGGCAATTTACTTGATGATCGCAAAGATGATTCTTCATTTGTAGCAATTGTACAAGTACACGCCGATTCTGCTTAAATAAAGTTTTAACTAAATTTCTTGATTAAGAAACGTAACAATAAAATCGCGTATCGTTGCTGTACAGAATATCCAAACTTTGTGACGAGTTATGCAACAAGCGCACACATGCATTGACAAGCTCCCCGCGGTCAGGTATAGTTCTCTAATAACATTAACACATGAAGACAGTGCAATGTCGCCCGTAGCAACCGCAATGAACTGAGGTTGTGCTGCGGGCTTTTTGTGTATTCCGGCCCTCCATGCTGTCTTAACACGTTTCGATGCCTTCACATATTGGCTTGTTCCATCAATGATTGATGTCAAAGGGCAGTGTCCCTTTATAAGATCGTATCTTGAGTACACAAACAAAGCCGTGCAACCGCACGTTTTTGGATGAAACGAAAGGGATTGCAGATGCCTGAGGGATTGCCGCAGCAGCGTGGGCTGTACGAGCCGCGCTTCGAACATGACGCCTGTGGAATTGGTTTTGTGGCGCAGCTTTCTGGCGCTCCAAGTCACGACATTGTCACCATGGCGCTGACCGCCGTCGGCAACATGGCGCACCGTGGCGGCGTGGGTGCCGACGGAAAGACCGGTGATGGTGCGGGCGTGCTAACCCAAATCCCTCGCGCCTTTTTTGCCCGTGAACTTGAACGACGTGGCATTCAATATCCAATTGAGCGGCTGGCAGTCGGCATGCTGTTTCTGCCGAGCGATGACGCGCAGCGTGAGGCTGCCCGGCAGGTGGTCGAGCAAGGGCTGATTGAGCATGGATTAATCGTGCTCGGCTGGCGCGTGGTGCCGATTGATCGTGACGCGCTGGGCGCGAATGCCCAGGCGACATGCCCGTCGATCGAGCAGGTGCTGGTCGGCACGCCGGACGATGCATCGGTCGTGGTAGTCGAGCGGATGCTGTATGTGGCGCGCAAAGCCATCGAAGCCGTGGCGCAGGCGCAGAACCTGCAAGGCTTCTCGGTGCCGTCGCTGTCCATCCGCACCATTATTTATAAAGGTCTGCTGGTTGCCCCGGCTATTGGTCAATTCTTCCCCGATCTTCGCGATCCTGTGTACGATTCGGCGCTTGCGGTATACCACCAGCGCTATTCGACCAATACATTCCCGACATGGCACCGCGCGCAGCCCTTCCACATGCTGTCGCATAATGGTGAGATCAACACGCTGCAGGGCAATGTGACATGGATGCGCGCCCGCGAGGCGGAGTGGCGACGTGGGGAGCCGTCGGCAGTCGGCAGTTTCCAGGCATCCGAAAATACTCAGGAACCGGCGACTGGCGACTGGCGACTGGCGACTGAAGGCGGCTCGGCTCTGGCGACGGCGGTTGTACAGCGCGGCGAAGTCGTTGATGCCAGCGGCAGCGACTCGGCCATGCTTGATAACGTGCTTGAGTTGCTGGTGCTGGCCGGGCGCGACATTCGCCATGCGTTGACCATCCTCGCGCCGGAAGCGTGGGAGCGTGTCAAAGATATGGATCCGGCCTGGCGGGCGTTTTATCAGTACCATGCCGGGTTGATGGAACCGTGGGACGGTCCGGCGGCGCTGGCCTTCTGCGATGGCGATGTGGTCGGCCTTGCGCTCGACCGTAACGGCCTGCGCCCGGCGCGTTACCTGATCACCGATGACGGCCTGGTGGTGTGCGGCTCTGAGGTCGGCGCGGTGCATGTCGATCCGGCGCGGATCGTGCGCAAGGGCAAAGTTGGCCCCGGCCAGATGATTGCCGTTGATCTGCGCACCGGCCAGTTCGAGGATAACGCCACAATCAAGAGCCGCCTGGCCGCGCAACAGCCGTACACGGAGTGGCTCGGCAGCCAGGTGGAAGTGCTGGCCCCGGCGAGCGCGCTGCACTACAGCGACAGCTACGAGCCGGAGTCATCGTCCTCGCGGGCATCGAAGTCGCCGCTGCTCGGCGAATTGCAGCGCGCCTTCGGCTACACCGCCGAAGAGCTGGCGGCGGTGCTCAAACCGATGATGACCACCGGCCAGGAGCCGATTGGCTCCATGGGCGACGACACACCGACGGCGGTGTTCTCGGAGCACAATCGCCCGCTGTACAACTTTTTTAAGCAGCGCTTTGCAGAAGTGACCAACCCGCCAATCGATCCATTGCGCGAGGAGTTGGTCATGTCGCTGACGATCTCGCTCGGGCGGCGCGGCAATCTGCTCGAAGAGTCGCCGGGCCACGCGCGCCTGCTGCGGCTTGCCAGCCCGGTGCTGAACGACGAGCATCTGGCGTGTATTCGCGCTCATGATGACCCGGCGTTCGCCAGCGCAACGCTCGGCGCGCGCTTCCCCGCTGTGGAAGGCCCGGATGGCTTGCATCGCGCGCTCGACCGGCTGTGCAAGGAGGCTGAGGACGCGATTGCTGCCGACAAAACGTTGCTGATCATCAGCGACCGTGGCGTGAACGAAGATATGGCTCCGGTGCCTGCGCTGCTGGCGCTTGGCACAGTGCATCAGCACCTGACGCGGCTCGGTCTGCGCACCAGCGTGAGCCTGATTGTGGAAAGCGGTGAGCCGCGCGAGGTTCACCACCTCGCCTGCCTGATTGGCATGGGCGCTGAGGCGGTGAACCCGTATGTCGCGCTGGCGGCGGTGCGTCACCTGGCCGCCGAGCGCAGCGAGGTCAAGAAGGGCAAGGCTGTCGAGAGCGATTCTGTCAGCCCCGACGAAGCCGAGCAGAACTTCATTCACGCGCTGGAAAAAGGTCTACTCAAAATCATATCGAAGATGGGCATCTCCACCGTAGATAGCTACTGCGGCGCGCAAATCTTCGAGGCGGTTGGCATAGCCGACGATGTGATCGCGCGCTGCTTCATGGGTGTTCCGTCGCGCCTGGGCGGTATTAGTTTTGGCAAGCTTGCGGCAAGTGTGCTGGAGTTGCATGATGTAGCGTTTGCCGACCGCACGCCGCTGGCTGGTTCGCGTACAAACCTGCCGCATCCTGGCTTCTACAAATTCAAGAAGGACGGCGAGCATCACACCTTCTCGCCGCCGGTCGTGCATGCGCTTCAAAAGGCGGCCAATGGTGGCGATTACGCGACCTACAAGACGTACAGCAAGTTGATTCACAGCCGCCCGCCGACGGAACTGCGCGACTTGCTCGACTTTGTTGCCGCAGCGCCAATCTCGATTGACGAGGTTGAGCCGGTGGAAAGCATTGCGCGGCGCTTCTCAACCGCCGCCATGTCGCACGGCTCGACCAGCCTGGAGGCGCATCAGACGCTTTCGATTGCCATGAACCGCCTGGGCGGCCTTTCCAATTCCGGCGAGGGCGGCGAAGATCCGGCGCGCTTCAACGATGAGCGCAACAGCACGATCAAGCAGGTGGCCTCCGGGCGCTTTGGCGTGACACCGGCGTACCTCGCTTCGGCCAAAGAGTTGCAGATCAAGATGGCGCAAGGCTCCAAGCCGGGCGAGGGCGGTCAGCTTCCCGGCCATAAAGTGACCGAGGAGATCGCGCGCATCCGGCATACCACGCCGGGCGTGCAACTGATTTCGCCGCCGCCGCACCATGATATCTACAGCATTGAGGATCTGGCGCAGTTGATCTTTGACCTCAAGCAGGTCAATCCGCGCGCGGCAGTATCGGTCAAACTGGTGTCCGAGGCCGGCGTCGGCACGATTGCAGCCGGCGTGGCGAAGGGCGGCGCGGATGTGGTCATGATTAGCGGCCAGTCGGGTGGCACGGGCGCGTCGCCGCTGTCGTCGATCAAGAATGCGGGCGTGAACTGGGAACTGGGCCTGGCCGAGACGCAGCAAACGCTGGTGCTGAACGGCCTGCGCGGTCGCGTGCGCGTGCGGGTGGACGGCGGTCTCAAGACTGGGCGCGACGTGGTGATGGCGGCCATGATCGGCGCAGACGAGTTTTCGTTCGGCACGACAGCGCTGGTAGCAGAAGGCTGTATCATGGCGCGCGCCTGCCATAGCAACACATGTCCGGTCGGCATTGCGACCCAGAAGCCAGAGCTACGCGCCAAGTTCACCGGCACGCCGGAGCATGTTATCCACTTCTTCCTGCACATTGCACAGGAGGTGCGGGAAGTGCTTGCGTCGCTCGGCGCGCGTTCGATCGATGAGGTCATCGGTCGCGTAGACATGCTCCAGCAGGTCAAGCGCGGCATCCCGGAGGCCGATACGATCAACCTGTCGCAGCTCGTGACGCGCGTGGACGACGCGGATGCGCCGTTGTGCAACCGCGAGGCATGGAATGGCATGATTGCGACGACCGAGCTGAATCGCGCATTGCTCCAGGCCGCCGCGCCTGCGCTGGAGCACGGTCAATCGGTCGAATTGCACTACGCGATAGAGAACGAGGATCGCACGGTTGGCGCGACGCTCTCAGGCGTGATTGGCGGGCAGTTCGGCAATGCCGGGTTGCCGGAAGGCACCATTACGGTCCACTTCACCGGCAGCGCGGGCCAGAGTTTCGGCGCGTTCCTTGCGCCCGGCGTGCGGCTGACGCTGCAAGGCGAGGCCAACGACTACGTTGGCAAAGGCATGGGCGGTGGCGAGATTGTCATTCGCCCGCCGGATGAGGCACGCTACGCCACGCATGAGAACACGATTGTGGGCAACACCGTGCTGTATGGCGCAACCGGCGGGGCGCTCTTCGCAGCCGGGCAGGCGGGCGAGCGCTTCGCGGTGCGCAACAGCGGCGCGGTGGCGGTCGTCGAGGGCGTCGGCGACCACGGCTGCGAGTACATGACTGGCGGCGTGGTGGTGGTGCTCGGCACGACCGGGCGCAACTTCGCGGCAGGCATGACCGGCGGCCTGGCCTATGTGTTTGACGAGGACGGCCGCTTCGACTCGTACTGCAATACGGAGTTCGTGGACCTGCGCCCGCTCGACGCGCAAGACGACGCCGATATTCGGGCGCTGCTTCAGCGGCACCTGGAAGTAACTGGCAGCCCGCGCGCCGCCGATCTGCTCCAGCGCTGGGACAGTGTGCGTGGTCAGTTCTGGCAGGTTCACCCACGCGCGCTGGAAACCGTGGGGCGACCTGCTGCGCTGCTCAGGCTGCGCGAGGGCATGCCGGCAGCGATCGAGCGCTAAGCGCACACGGAAGCAAAAAAGAGGACGGCGCATGCGCGCCGTCCTCTTTTGTTATATCTACAGCATGCTTCAGTTTAAATGAGCCACAGAGGCCACAGAATACTCCGAGATGTCTATATTCTTCTCGGAGTATTCTGTGGCCTCTGTGGCATATCTTTTTACTTGCGCGCCTTGCTGCGCCTGCCAGCCAGCACACCGGCGATGAATCCAGCGATACCGATACTTGTCGCGCTGGGCGGTGGCTCCTGCATGGTCGGTGCATGCGGGCGGGCCTGAGGCTGGCGCTGCGGCGTTTGCGTGCCAGCGCGTGGCTGCGAGCCACTGTCGCGGGTCATGCCCTGATTCGCGCGCTCGTCGTCGGTGACAGGTATCGCATGTGAACTTGGCTTGAGCTGCGAGCCATATTTGCGGGCGTAGACCTGGGTGAACTCCGCGCCGAAAAACACAATAAGCGCTGAATAATAGATCCACGCCAGCAGAATCACCAGCGAAGCTGCCGCGCCATAAGTCGAGCCGAAGCTACCGCGACCCAGATAGAAACCAAGCACGAACCGCCCGATTGAGAACAGCAGCGCAGTGAAAATTGCCCCGGCCCACACATCACTCCACTTGATTTCAACATCCGGCACATACTTGAAAATAGCCGCAAACAGCAGTGTGGTGATCCCAAAAGCAACCACGAAATTAATAATCCATACCACCACTGCCATAATGCCACTCTGATCGCCGCCGCCAGTAATGAACCCCGTGATACCACTGATGGCGGTGCTGACGATCAATGAAACCAGGAGCAAAAAGCCAACCGCGAACACCATTGCCAGCGAGAACACACGCTGCCGAATGGTTCCCATGATTCCAAGATTGGGGTTAAGCTTGACTTCCCAGATCGTGTTTAATGAATCCTGTAGCTGTACGAATACGCCCGTCGCGCCGACGAGCAGCGTAATAATGCCGATAATAGTGGCGATGATGTTGCCTGACTGGGTGCTGCCATTCTCAAGCATCGTTTTGATGATCTGTGCGCCTTGATCGCCGACCAGTCCCCCAATCTGATTGACAATCTGTCCCTTCGCATCGCTTTGTTTGAAAAAGAAGCCCGCAATTGCAGCCGCAATGACTAGCAATGGCGCGAGCGAAAAAGCGGTGTAATACGACAGCGCAGCCGCGAGGCGCGAGGCTTTGTCGTCGCTCCACTCAGAATACGAGTCCTTAAGCAGCGGAAGAATATCTCCTGCTTTCATAGTCCTGCTCCTTTAGTTCCATCCATGTCAATAGATATTATGCTGATGCTTATGCAAACTGCATGCCAATAGTGTAAACTCCATGTGCGCTTTCCAGGTACATGACGCGGCGCAGGCCTTTGTCTCTGGCTTGCTACTAGCGAAATCGCTCCAGAGAGATTCCTCACTCCGTTCGGAATGACGCGATATGCGAGTTCTCTTTATTTTCCTATACGGAACGCGCGACCTGAAATCCGCCATGGAAAGCCCCAAGTGGATTACAATAGAAGTTCTGGAAAGTCGTGTGCTCGCGCAACGCCGCGCTCTGCGTTTGATGATGTGATGCCGTGCGACGATGCTGGCAGACAAACATAAAGGAGATATGTGAGTATGGCTGGTGATCGTCCAACTGCCATTGGTGTGTTGACAAGCGGCGGCGACGCGCAAGGCATGAATGCCGCGGTGCGTGCGGTGGTGCGCACGGCGTTAAGCAAAGGCGTGGATGTGTACGCCATTTACGAAGGCTATGAAGGCATGGTCGAGGGTGGCGCGCGCATTCGCAAAATGGAATGGGCTTCGGTCGGCGGCATCATTTATCGCGGCGGCACCATCATCGGTACGGCGCGGAGTGCGTCCTTTCGCACCCATGAAGGTCGCTTGCGGGCCGCGCAGAATCTGGTCGAGCGCGGCATCGATCGGCTGGTCATTATCGGCGGCGACGGCAGCCTGACCGGCGCAAATCTGTTTCGGCAAGAATGGACCAGCCTGCTTGCCGAACTCGTGGCGCAGGACGCCATCAGTCAAGAAGTCGCCGCCCAGCATCCTGCGCTTTCGATCGCGGGGCTGGTTGGCTCGATCGACAACGACATGTTTGGCACCGACATGACGATCGGCGCGGACACGGCGCTGCACCGCATCACCGAGGCGATTGATGCGATCAGCAGCACGGCAGCCAGCCACCAGCGCACGTTCGTGGTCGAGGTCATGGGCCGCCACTGTGGCTATCTTTCGCTCATGGGCGCGTTGTCAGGTGGCGCGGACTGGGTGCTGATTCCTGAAAGCCCGCCGGATGTGGACGATTGGGAAGCCAAAATGTGCGACGTGCTGCGTACAGGTCGCCTGGCTGGTCGGCGTGACAGCATTGTGGTGGTTGCCGAGGGCGCGCATGATCGGTGGGGCAACCCGATCACCGCTGAATATGTGCGGCAAGTGCTGGAAGAGCGCATGGGAGAAGACGCGCGCGTGACGATTCTGGGCCATGTGCAGCGTGGTGGCGCGCCTTCGGCCTTTGATCGCAACATGAGCACGCTGCTCGGCTATGCGGCCGTGGAAGAGGTGCTCCAGGCCACGCCTGAGACCGAGCCGCTGCTGATCGGGCTGCGCGAAAACCGCATTACCCGCACGCCGCTGATGCTCTGCGTGAACCAGACCCACGAGATTGCCGAACTTATCGCGCAGGGCAAGTACGAGCAGGCCATGGATATGCGCGGCGGCAGTTTCAAAGATGCGTTCAAGACATTTCGTACATTAGTGCGCGCGTTGCCGCACCCGCCGGCTCCCGGGCAGCGCCGCCTGCGTCTGCTGGTGCTGCATGCAGGCGGCCCGGCACCGGGTATGAACACCGCCGCGCGCGCGGCTGTCCGGATCGGTGTGGATAAAGGCCACATCATGCTGGGCGTGCAGCGCGGCTTTCGGGGGTTAATGAGCGGCGAAATTGCCGAACTTGGCTGGATGAGCGTGAATGGCTGGGGGCCGGTCGGTGGCGCGGAATTAGGCACCAGCCGCAAGATACCCCGCGACGCCGAACTCCCCGCGATTGCCGAGGTGCTCGAAGAGCAGCATGTCGATGGCATGCTGATCATTGGCGGCATGGCTGGCTATCACGCCGCGCACAAACTCTATTCCGCGCGCGAGGAGTTTCCAGCGTTGAACATTCCGATCATCTGCATGCCGGTTTCGATTGATAATAATTTGCCCGGTTCTGAGCTGAGCATCGGGGCCGACACGGCGCTCAACAACATTGTGGAAGCCTTGGACAAGATCAAGCAGTCGGCGGTGGCCGCGCGGCGCTGCTTCATCGTCGAGGTCATGGGCCGCAACTGTGGCTACCTGGCCCTGATGAGCGGGCTTGCAAGTGGCGCGGAGCGGGTGTACCTGCCAGAAGAAGGCATTACGCTGCACGATCTGGAGGATGATCTGCACCGCATGATGACCAGTTTTGAAGAAGGCAAGCGCCTGAGCCTGTTCGTGCGCAACGAGGACGCCAACCCGATTTATACGACCAGCTTTATCTGCTCGCTGTTCGAGGCCGAAGGAGGCCGGTTGTTTGAAGCGCGCCAGGCGGTGCTGGGCCATTTGCAGCAGGGCGGTAATCCTTCGCCATTCGACCGCATCCAGGCCACCCGCCTGTCGGCGCGCTGCATTGATTTTCTGATCGCCGAAACAGAAAAGCAGCAACCCGCGAGTTCGTTCATCGGGCTTGAAGCGGGGCGCATCAAATTTCATAACATGGAAGAGATGCCACACATGATTGACGAGGAGAACGACCGCCCCAGCGAGCAGTGGTGGATGGAGTTGCGCCCGATTGCACAGTTGCTGGCACAGGGGCAGGAAAACGCATGAAAGCGCTGGCATGAGCGAGCAACATCCTGCTCCGTTTTCGCTTGTTGAACACTGGTTTGCCGAACGCGGCTGGACGCCATTTCCGTTTCAGCGCGAGGTCTGGCGGGCGTATCTTGCCGGCGAAAGCGGGCTGATTCATGCCTCGACTGGCACTGGCAAGACCTATGCGGCGTGGATGGGGCCGATCATTGAGTGGCTTGATGAGAACAAGCATCAGGCATCAGGCATCAGGCACCAGGCATCAAGCGTCAGCCCTTCCCTGCGTGTGCTGTGGGTTACGCCGCTGCGGGCGCTGGCCGCCGACACCGAAGCGGCGCTGCGCGCGCCGCTTGAGAATCTTGGGCTTCCATGGACGCTGGAAACGCGCACCGGCGATACATCATCTTCAATCAAGGCGCGCCAGCGCAAGCGGCTACCGACCGCGCTGATTACCACGCCCGAAAGCCTGTCGCTTATGCTGACCTGGCCGAACGCTGCCGCTTTGTTTGCTGATCTGCGCGCAGTGATTGTGGATGAGTGGCACGAACTCATGGGGACCAAGCGCGGCGTGCAGACCGAGCTTGCGCTGGCCCGGCTACGTCACTGGCGGCCTGCTCTCCGAACGTGGGGCTTGTCCGCGACATTGGGCAATCTGGACGTGGCGCTGAATGCACTGGTTGGACAATCGGCAGTGTGCAGTCCGCAGTCGGCCGTCAGCCGTCAGCCGCCTGCGGTAGGGCAATTACCGACGACTGGCAACTGGCAACTGGCAACTGGCAACTGGCAACTTATCCAGGGGCATGTGCCAAAGACGATTCAGATCGACGCGATTATTCCCGAGCAGATCGAGCGTTTCCCATGGGCCGGGCACCTGGGACTGCGCTTGCTGCCGCAGGTGCTTGACGCAGTCGAGCAGAGTGAAAGCACGCTGATTTTCACGAACACGCGCTCGCAGACCGAGATCTGGTATCAGGCTATTCTGGATGCGCGCCCCGATTGGGCTGGCAAAATTGCCCTTCACCATGGTTCGCTCGGCGGCGACGTGCGCGCGTGGGTGGAGGCGGCGCTGCATGATGGGCGATTACGTTGCGTTGTTTGTACTTCCAGTCTTGATCTGGGCGTGGATTTTACGCCCGTCGATCGCGTGCTGCAAATCGGCAGCCCAAAAGGCGTCGCGCGCCTGCTCCAGCGCGCCGGGCGCAGCGGACACCAGCCGGGCCGCGCAAGCCGCGTGACGTGCGTACCAACCAACGCGTTCGAGCTGGTCGAAGTTGCTGCCGTTCGCCAGGCCGTGACGGCGGGGCAGATCGAAGCACGCCCGCCGGTCGAGTGTCCGCTCGATGTACTGGTGCAGCACGTCGTCACGATTGCGCTCGGCGGCGGATTTGTCGCCAGTGAGTTATTAGCCGAGGTGCGCACGACCTACGCTTATCGCAATCTCAGCGCTGCTGAGTGGGCATGGGTGCTCGATTTTGCCACGCGGGGTGGCCCGGCGCTGCAAAATTATCCAGAATACAATCGTGTGGTGGTGCAGGATGGCCGTTATGTAGTGGCTGATGAGGCTATTGCAAAGCGGCACCGCATGTCAGTCGGTACGATTACGAGCGACGCGGCCATGCGCGTGCAGTTTCTGCGCGGCGACACGTTGGGTACCATCGAAGAATCGTTTGTGGCGCGGCTGAAGCCGGGCGACACATTTGTGTTTGCCGGGCGCGTGCTTGAGTTCGTCCGCGTGCGCGACATGGTGGCGTGGGTTCGGTTGTCGAGCAGCCGTCAGGGTGTGGTGCCGCGCTGGGCCGGCGGGCGGCTGCCGCTGTCGAATGAGCTTGGAAGGGCCGTGCGAGCGAAGCTGGACGAAGCGCGGCGCGGCGTGTTTCATGATCCGGAGATGCAAGCCGTCCGCCCGATTTTGGAGCTACAGGCGCGCTGGTCGCGTATTCCCGCGTCGGATGAATTGCTGATCGAGCGCGTCAAGACGCGCGAAGGCTATCACCTGTTTTTCTATCCGTTCGAGGGGCGGCTCGTCCATGAAGGGCTGGCGGCGCTTGTTGCCTACCGCCTTGCCCAGCGCCAGCCGATCACGTTTACACTTGCCGTGAATGACTACGGCTTCGAGTTACTTTCGCCCGACCTTGCGCCGCTGGAGCAGGCGCTCGCCGACGAAAGACCAAAGACAAAAGACGAATGTTATTCCGGTGAGGACGTGTCTTCGCCCCTCGTCCTTTGTCCTTCGCCACGCCTGTTCTCGACCGAGCACCTGCTGGATGATATTACGGCGAGCCTGAACGCGACTGAGATGGCGCGGCGACAATTCCGTGACATCGCTCGCGTTTCAGGATTGATCATTCAAGGGTACCCCGGCGAAAAGAGCACGAATCAGGTACAGGCATCCAGTGGCCTGATCTATGATGTGTTTGCGCGCTACGACCCGGAGAACCTGCTGCTTCAGCAGGCCAGCCGCGAGGTGCTGGAACGCCAGTTAGAGCGCAGCCGCCTCATGAACGCTTTGGAGCGCATCGCTGCCGGGCGTGTGGTTGTTGTGGAAGTGCGCCGCCCGACGCCGTTAGCCTTTCCGCTGCTGGTCGACCGCATGCGCGACGCGGTCAGTTCGGAGAAGCTGGCCGACCGCGTGCGGCGCATGCAGGAGCGGTTGGAGCGCGCTGCTGATCGATAAATAAAGTTGCGCTGCTTTCTGCCGCCCGGGTGTAGTTAGTGCATGGTCATCGATAAGAAGATTTCTGCTGTTTATGTCGTTGT
This sequence comes from Roseiflexaceae bacterium, assembly GCA_035765855.1. GTDB lineage: Bacteria > Chloroflexota > Chloroflexia > Chloroflexales > Roseiflexaceae > DASTWM01. Next base: position 15,014 of record DASTWM010000254.1, on the reverse strand, counting down.
CAAGGAGATAGTGTGCTTCGCTCAACCGAATCTATTGCTCGTCCATTGGAGACAACTCTTTCATCCAATGATCTGCCCATGCTGCTGGTCGTGCTGATCTGGGGTGCAAACTTCAGCGTGATCAAAGTGGCGCTCGCGGACATTCCGCCACTCGCGTTTGTGGCGTTGCGTTTTGCAATTGCTGGTACGGTGTTAGGCTTCATCCTGTGGCGGCGCGAGGGCACACTGCTGCCGCCGCGTCGTAGCTGGCTGCGGCTGATTCTGCTGGGTGTCATTGGAAATACACTGTACCAGGTGCTGTTTGTGCTCAGTCTTGCGTACACCACCGCAGCCAATAGTTCGCTGCTGATCGCCGCGACTCCGGCGCTGGTGGCGCTGTTCGGCGCAGCATTTGGCATCGAGCGGCTGACGCGCGCAATCGCTGGTGGCGTCGTGCTGGCGATAGCTGGTGTGGCGCTTGTGGTGGTCGCCCGTGGGGTGGAATTGTCATCGGCGACGTTTCTTGGCGACATGCTGGCGCTTGTCGCGGCGCTGTGTTGGGCGTTCTATACCCTCGGCGTGCGGACGCTCAGCGGTGGCATGTCGCCGCTCGCTATCACCACGCTGACGACGATCATCGGGCTGCCGGGCCTGCTCCTGGTTGGCGGGACGGAGTTGGTGCAGGTGGCATGGGGCGAGATTGGATTGGTAAGCTGGTCGGGCATTGCCTATTCGTCGCTGCTCGCGATTGTGCTGGCATACCTGCTGTGGAACACGAGTGTGCGCAACGTCGGCAGCAACCGCACGGCAATCTTTGGCTGCGCGATTCCGCTGGTCGCAACGTTGGTCGCATGGCCGGTGCTTGGCGAGCAGCCGGTGCTGTTGCAAGGCATCGGCGCGCTGCTGATCGTCGGCGGTGTGCTGCTCACCCGCCGCTCATGATAATAACCCCCACGGGCGCAAAGAACGCTAAGATGAAAAGAGATTTTCCTGGCGCTCTTAGCGTCCTCGGCGGTTAACGATAAAATGGCCGATATAGCGATTGATCTTGCAGGCGAAGAAGTCGTGCTGCTGCCGGAGCGGGCGTTGTTCTGGCCGCGCATGGCAACCCTGTTCGTCGCCGATACGCATTGGGGCAAAGCGGCCACATTCCGCGCCGCAGGCATCGCGCTGCCGGGCGGCACCACCACCGATGACCTTGCGCGACTGAGCGGCGTGCTCCAGCGCACCGGCGCGCGGCGGCTGGTGCTGCTCGGCGATCTGCTGCATGCCAAAGCTGGCCGCGCATGGCAAACGCTTGAAACTATCACCGCGTGGCGCGCCGAATGGCCGCTGTTGGAGGTGCTGCTGGTGCGCGGCAATCATGATCGACACGCGGGCGACCCGCCGCCGGAGTGGAACTTCACGGTTGTGGACGCGCCACAGGCCATGCCGCCGTTTGCGCTGCTCCATCAGCCCGCCGTGCCGCACGAGGGATATGCGCTGGCGGGACATCTTCACCCCGGCGTGCGGATTCAGGGCGCGGGTCGGCAGCGCTTGCAGTTGCCCTGTTTCTGGTTCGGCGCGCGGGTCGGGGTGCTGCCATCCTTCGGCAGCTTCACCGGCATGGCGATGATTACGCCAGCGCCAGGTGATCGCGTGTATGTTGTGGCGGACACGGAGGTGCTGGCATGGCGCTAGCACTTTCGGTACACAACTTGCTGAAAGAGTGCTGTTATTCGTTCACGCAAACAGGTACGTAGAAACGCCGTTCAGCGGCGAAAGGAGCTGCACCATGTCAAACCCAGCCCAAAAAGCTCAGACGCCAGCTACCATCGCGTCGCCCGAAAAGGAAACCCCGACTCCTCAGGAGCAAACGCCGGTTGACGAGCAAAGCGCGCATCAGGGTGCCACCGAGAGCGACATCATGCAGACATTGCCGCCGACCAATGAGAGCACCACCGCAACGGACGATGAGAACGCTGCTGCTGAAGAAGAAATCGATCCTGCGGATGAGATCACGCCCGGATAGGTGCCATGCGGCCTGTCAGGCCGGTGGTTGATAAATGCCGCCCATGCCGATCCGAAAGCCGCATCGCTGATAAAAGGCGGCCCGTTCCGGCAGAAAATCCACATGAATAATGGTGATGCCGTGCGCGAGACAATGCTCGACGGCGCGGCGCACCAATTCTCTCCCGACACCTTGCCGCTGCCACGCCGGATGCACAATCACATCGATGAGCACGGCATGGCGCACGCCATCGCTCAGAAGCGCGCACCACGCCACCAGGCGGCCCGCTTCATCGAAGCCGCCAATGCAGGCCCAGTAGCCGCTCAGCGCCGCCGGGTAATCGCGCTCCTGCCCATGCCAGCCAACTGCGGCGCGCAGCGCGTTAATTGCGTCGGCAGAAACAACCGGATTCGTTTGGAGGTTTGGTGTGTGCAGCATGCTATACTTTCGATAAATGATGATTTATGGAAGCAGCATGGTAGCACAGCCGACACCACATGAACAGCGCAACGTTGCCGCGCAGCTTGAAGCGTTCCTTAGCGCTGAGCGGTTGGGATTGATTCGTCATGCTGCTGCTGTAGCCGCGCAGCACGGCGCGACGGCGTATGTCGTTGGCGGCACTGTGCGCGACATGCTGCTCGACCGCCCGCACGGCGATCTGGATCTCGTCGTCGAAGGGAATGCGGTGCTGCTTGCACAGACATTAGCTGATGATCTTGGCGGCACCATTATCAGCTACGCGCCATTTGGCACGGCGACGTGGACGCTGCCGAATGGCGTCGCGCTCGACTTTGTCATGGCGCGGCGCGAACGATACCAGCAGCCCGCCGCGCTCCCGCAGGTCGAGCCAGCCGCGCTTGCAGACGATCTGTTCCGGCGCGATTTCACCGTGAATGCGCTTGCGGTCGGTCTCAGCGGTGCAGACTACGGTCGGTTGTTTGACATGTACGGCGGTCTGGCCGATCTGCATGCGTGCCGCCTGCGCGTACTCCACGACGAAAGCTTTGTCGATGATCCGACGCGAATCTTGCGCGCCGTTCGCCTGGCGGCTCGCCTCGGCTTTGCGCTGGAGCCACACACGCGCGATCTTGCCATGGCAGCGCTCCAGACTGGCATGTGGGAGCGCACCACGCCGCAGCGGCTGGCGAACGAGTTGCAGCTCCTGTTCCACGAGCCGCAGCCAGAGCGAGCCATCGCGCATTTAGCCGAACTTGGCGCGCTGCCACACCTGCTGCCGTCGCTTGGCTGGTCGGCAGCCCAGGCTCAACAGTTCGCGGCGGCCCGGCAAGCCAGGTTCCCGAACGTCAGCCTCGCTAAACTATACGCTGGCATTACGGTCTATCCGTTAACGCCAGCGCAACGCGAGGCTCTCATTGCGCGCTACCAGCCGCCCGCGCCGATCATTCGCCTCCTGCACGACCTTTCGCGCGTGCAAGCGTGCATGCCCGATCTTCGTGCGGCGCAACGCAACAGCCAGATCGATCACCTGCTCCATGATCTTGATGAAACAGCGCTTCGCGTGGCGCAGATCGTCGAGCCGCAGCCAGTGCCGCGCCTGATCGCGCGCTACCTGCCGTTACGCGACATAAAACTCGCGGTCGATGGCTCGTACCTGCTCGCCCATGGCCTCACGCCCGGCCCGCAGATCGGGCGGCTGCTGGCCGAACTCCGCGCCGCGAAGCTCGACGGCCTGGTGCCGGCAGCGGCGGATGAGGTGCGGTGGATTCACGCCCGCCTTCAATCCCTGCGCTCATCGCAGCAAAAGTAAGTTTACGCGGCTGCCATTTCACACATGCTGCTCAATTACTGCCAGCAGATATGTGCTGTGCTGCTTTATACGGCTTTGTAATCCACATATTGCCCAAAAAGAAGCATGGACATGTAAAGAATACGTAGCTGTTCTTTACATTGCTTGCTATGCAATTGGCTATAATTTGCAACGAACTAGCTTTGGTGGGCGGGTATCTATCGTTCGTTAGTATTGCTATAATTAATCAAAACGTCGTAGCATCGCACTATGGTTAGCATATGATCCATACGCCCATCTTACCGGCGCTTCGCCCTTCCAGTCAAACGCTGCTTCCACTCAAGTATACCGCGCCACCGTTGCGCGTCGGTGTGCTGCCGCGGCCTGATTTGCAGGCGTTGCTCGCTGACGTGCGGCTGCATCCAGTAACGCTGCTGGTGGCACCCGCCGGCTACGGAAAAACGACGTTGCTATCGCAGTGGGCGCAGGAACTGGCCCGCACCAATGCGCCGGTAAGTTGGCTAACCTTTGATGTTACCGAGCGCGACCCTGCATCATTCCTTGCGTATTTGATCGGCGCATTTCAGGTGGCGTTTCCCGCGGTCGGCGCGGACGCATGGCGCATGCTGAATACGGCAACCAACCTTGATCGTGACTGGCCGCTCGTGGCAGGCGCGTTGTGCAGCGATTTGCAGCGCAAAGTGCCGACGGCGGCGTTTTTATTGCTCGACGACGTGCAGAACGTGGTGGATTCCGCAGTGATCAGCCAGATTCTTGGCTATCTGCTGCGGGCCGCGCCGCCGACGCTCCATATCGTGATGGCCTCCCGCCGCATGCCAACATTTGCGCCGCTTGCGCGCCTGCGAACGGAAGGAAGCCTGCTGGAAATCACGCAGCGCGATCTGCACCTCATGTCGGAAGAGATTGAGCAACTCCTTGCGGGGCAGCATGTCACGCTGAGCGAAGCAGAATTGGAGCTGTTGTTGGCGCGCACGGAAGGCTGGGCGTTGAGTGTGCAGCTTGTTGCGCGGGCGCTGGCCTCACAATCGCCAGAGCAGCGCGGCCCATTTCTCGCCGCGCTCCGCGGGCGCGAGGAGCAATTGCTTGATTATCTCGCGTCAGAAGTGCTGTCTGAACTTTCGGCGGAAATGATCCAGTTTCTGCGCCTGACCGCGCTGGCGTCATCTTTTGATGCCGAATTGCTGGCCGAAGCGCTGGAAAGTGATGACGCCGACTATCTCCTCGGACGGGCGCAGGCGCTCGGCTTGCCGATTACGCCAGTCGATGAATACAGCGGCAAGCTACGTTTTCACCCGTTGTGGCGCGAACTGCTGCTGCGCGGCGTGCAAGAAATCGTGAGCCAGGACGAACTCATGGAGCTGCATCGGCGCTTCGGACACGCCTTTCAGCGCCGTGGCGAGCTTGAAGCCGCCTTCGAACATTTCGCGCAGGCGAACGCATTCGCGCAGCTAGCCGAAGCGCTGCGCGACCAGGCATGGCCGCTGCTGCGCACGCCCCAGCGCGACATGGTGCGCCGCTGGCTTGCGCGGCTGCCAGCAGAAATCCGCGAGAGTGACGCTGAATTGCAGCATATGTGGGGCGTAAGCCAGGGCGTGCTCGACATGGGACAGGCGACCATGGCGATTGAGCGCGCTGTGGAACTGTACCGGCAGAACGGGCAATACAGCCGTGAACTGCGCGCCCTCGCCGACCTGGTGGCACTGCTTGGCTGGCAGGCGCGCCCGCAATATCTCTTGGCGCTGTGCGCGCGCGCGATCCGCGCCGCGAACTACGTGCGCGATGAATGGTCGCAGGGTGCGGCGCGCGTTTGTGTTGCGACCATGCTGTACAGCAAAGGACGCGACGCGGCAACGCTCACGGTGGCGCGGCAGGCGCTGGCGTACCCGCTCAGTCCAACCTGGCAGTGGCTGCTGGCCATGATCGTCGGCTCGATCTGCTGCCAATCTGGCCGCCCGACGGAAGCGCTCAGCATGATCGACGAAGTGTTGCACATGCAGCAAGCTGATCTTGACGATCGCATGCGTCAAAATCTGCTGCGCTTACGGGCGATGGCGCTGTATCTGCTCGGCCAAACGCCGGAAGCCATCGGCTTGTCGCTCGAAACGCATCGCTACCTGACAGATTATTATCGCGGCAATATTGTTGGCACCAGCGCCATGCAGCTTGCGTTCTTGCTGCTCATGAGCAACCGTGTCGACGAAGCGATGACCTACCTGTCACAAGCCCGCACGGCTTTTCATGATACCGGCAATCTTTCGTTACTTGCGGACATTCAGGCGCTCGAGGTGTACAGCCAACTCGCGCGCGGCCAATCAGTCAACACCAATAGCATTTTGAGCAGCGTCGTACGCCGTCTGCAAGACTCGCAATCGGGTTCGTTCGATCTGCGGCTGTGGCTGCTGATGGCGGTGGTGCTCGGCGAAACCGGTAACCACACGCAGGCTCTCGAACTCCTCGCTACGACCATCCAGCAGATGCAGCGGCATAATTATCGCCTGTTCCTGGCCTGCGCGCATTTGTATCGATCATTCCTGGCGGCGCAGATCGGGGATGAAGCGCTTCACCATGCCGAACTTGAAAATGGCTGGATGCTGATGCAGGCCAAGAACCTGCATTTCTTGCCACTGCTGCCAGCCCGCGCGATTCGGCATGTGGTGTTGCAGGCCATTCGTCGCCAGATCATGCCGGAAGTCGTCGGTCATGTCCTCCATCGCCAGCTTGGCGAAGATGCGGTCGAACTGCTCCACCAGTTGCTGAACGAACGAGACGCGCGCGTGCGCGCCCATGCGGCGCGTTTGCTTGGCGTGCTTGGCTCTGCGGCTGCGTATGTGCCGCTGCGAACGTTGCAGAAGGATAAAGATGCACAGGTGCGCCAGGCCGCCGATCATGCGCTCAGTAACCTGGTCTATCGTCCGGCATACACGCTGCACATCCGCACGCTTGGGAGCTTTGCACTATGGCGCGGCGATGAGGAAGTGCGCGACCGTGACTGGCGCAGCAGCAAGGCCCGCCAACTGTTTCAGTTATTGCTTACCGAGCGCGGGCGCACCGTGCCGCGCGAGCGCCTGCTCGATGCGCTCTGGCCGGAGCTGGATGCCGAGGCGGCGGCGAATAATCTGCGGGTGACGCTGAACCGCACCAGCAAGGCGATCGAGCCGGACCGGCCCGAAGGCGCGCCTTCCTCGTACATTTTGCAGCAGGGTGAGACATTTTGTTTCAACGCCGACAGCGATTATCAGCTTGATGCGGCGACATTCATGGCCGCGGTGGCCGAAGGGCAGCAGGCCGATCGCCAGGGTCAGCGTGTTCGCGCAGTGGGCCTGTACCGTCAGGCCGTGGCCGAATATCGCGGCCCGTACCTCCCCGACGCGTTCTATGAGGACTGGTCGGTGGTGGAGCGCGAGCGGCTGACCATGCTCTTTAACGACGCTGCGCTGCGGCTTGGCGCATTGCTGCTGGAAGAAGGCCACATGCACGAGTCAATTGGGCTGGCATGGCGCGTCCTTGAGCAAGACCAGACCCACGAGGAAGCGTACCGGCTGTTGATGCGGGCGCACGCCTCACTCGGCGAACGCAGCACGGCGTTGCGGCTGTACGAGCGCTGTGTGCAAGCCTTGCAGGCCGAGCTTGGCGTGGAGCCGTTGGATGAAACAACCGCGTTGTATCAGTCCATTCGTACCATGCACTAACTTTCGTGTGAAGAAATCAGCTCGATTGTCAAAGAGCGGGTACCTGAAGAAACAGGTACGCGCTCTTCGATTCTGTCCCATTGCCATGAAGCGTAGACGGTGTGGTATTATGCGCTTTTTGGGGCGCGCTCGATTGAAATAGTGTGTTCGGCGTGCACCATGTTAATAAATGCCAACAATTCCTGTGTTCCACTGAACCGCGCTTCTATGCCACTGGGAATGTGCTGTACGCGCCCCACCCATTCTTCCTCTTCACAGGCTTCTTCATGTTCCTGTATCACCAATCGAAGCAAGAACGATTCTACCCGTCGGCGATCCACATCAATCTCCTTTTGCTCGAACGTGGAGCAATGGCCAAGCAGTATTGCCCTGTGAAAAGAGTGTAGCGCGCGAGCGTTACAAGGGAGTTACCAGTAGCTGTGGTATAGCTGGATATTCTGTGAATCTGCCGTGGAGCGCGCATGAAGATAGCCGATGAGCGGTTGCGCGAACGGCGCAATGCCCTTGTAATCAAGCAGAGATGCTGGCGCAGTGCGAAGCACGCCATGCAAGCGCTGCGCCTGTTCGGCATGCGCGGCAATGCGCGCCATTGGTGCAAGATAGGTGTGGATGCTGAAAAGAATGCCGCCAGTGCGCGGAAGACGCAGCAGCACCTGCCGTTCCAGCCGCAGGAAGCAGCGTTCGCCAGCATTTTCTGCGGTGACGTATTCCTGTAATGACGCCAGCGCGTCGTTGATCGGCGGCGCGAGGTTCATTGCATCGGTAGCCTTGATGGACCAGTTGATGCGCCACACAGGCCGCCCGGCTTTCAAGCGTTCCATGAGCAGATTCGACGGGCGCCCGATCGTTTCGGCAAAGAGCGGCACTTCGTCGTGAATACGCAGAAACGATTTGCCGACTTTGTCATTCAGGCACCATGCATTGCCAAAGCACAGCTGCCCGGCGACTAACGGCATGCCCGCCGCCACATCGCCGGACATGAGCAGCAGATCTTCCTGCACCTGGCGTCCGAGCCAGTCGAGCGGCGGCTGCGGCAGGCTTGCTTGATCGCCGAAACGGAAGCGCCACGTTTGGTCGAGCAGCATGTTGCGCCACAGCCAATCGTCGCCAGCGGTGTGCAGCGCGAAATGCGCTGGATAGCACCGCGCGAGCTCCGGCAGCAGCAGTTCAACCGTTTCCCATTGCATAGATTCGGTGCCAGGCAGAGACTGGACATAATACTCGTCGTTGTCGCGCAGAATAGCCTGCTTCAGCTCCAACTCATGCTGATAGCGTGGCACATCCACTTCGATGATAACGTCATCTCCCAGCGCGTGCGTGCCCATGATCATGCTGAACACAGCGCTGGAAAAGGGAAAATAGCGCTGCACATAGTCCGTGTGGTGTGTCATTGGAGTGCTTAGCCCTCGCGGCGCGTGATGCCGACAACGACGTTCATCAGGTATTGCACGCCAATCGCGTCGCCAGGCTGAGGATGTGCGTAGGCATCTTCGACGCCGATGCGCGCCGCCTGGGCCTGTTCGGGCGCATCATCCAGCGTGTAAGCAATATCATAAAAGCGCGTGCCGTGAATATCCACAAGCTGCACCTGCCTGAGCGTGGCGGGCTTTGTTCCAGAAAGCATCATGCGAACCTCGATACGTGTGCGATTGCGTACTGTTCCGGCATTATACCAGCACATGCTCGCGTCGATCATGCGATAGATACACTGTCATTCTCCATTCATTCTATAAAGATAAAAGTTTGGTACAATAGAGGCTAGAGAGGAGACCTTCCGCAAACATATTGTAGCCTCACGCGGGGCCGCGTTTGCGCGAATATCTCTGTTTGATTGTCGTTATGATATTTAGGTATTATGTCTGATTCGCAGTCCATTGGGAAGCCTGATTTCTCGCACGTCATACGCGATCCAGAACGTCTTGCCGCGCTGCGCCATGTCCAACTACTTGACACCGCAGTGGAAGAAGCGTTCGACCGCCTGACGCGGCTTGCATCCAAGATGATTGGCGCGCCAGTTTCGCTCATTTCACTGGTCGATGAAGGTCGCCAGTTCTTCAAAAGTAGCATTGGCTTGCAAGAGCCGTGGGCGTCACAACGAGAAACGCCGCTGACTCACTCATTTTGCCAGTATGCGGTCGCAACTGGCGCGCCGCTGATCATTAGCGATGCGCGCGATCACCCGCTCGTGCATGATAATCTTGCGATTGCCGATCTTGAGGTGGTTGCGTACGCCGGGGTGCCGCTGATTACGAACACCGGCCAGGCGCTCGGCTCATTCTGCGTGATTGACACGCAGCCGCGCCAGTGGACCGGGCGTGAAATAGATATTCTGCGCGATCTTGCGGCGATGGTCATGACGGAGATTGATCTTCGTATGGCCATGCGCGAGGCCGAGTTGCGCGCCGCCGAGGCCGAGCAGCAGCGCGTTCAAAAGGCGGCGGTTCTGGAGCGGCTCAACCGGGTTGTGGAAACAAATGCGAGTGGCATCGTCATCGTTGACGCGCAGGGATGTATCACCTTTGTCAACAGCGCGGCTGAGCATATTCTCGGCGTGCCGCGCGATACATTGCTTGGGCACTCAGCGACGGAGCCGGCGTGGAAGATAATGTCGATTAATGGTGAGCCGTTTTCGCAAGACTGCTTGCCGGTGGCGCAGGTGCTGCGAACAGGTCAGCCAGTGTCGCGCGTTGAAATCGTGCTGATCCGCGAGAATGGAACGCGCCTGATTCTGGAAACCAATGCGGCACCGTTGAATGACGATAGTCAGGGTGTTGTCGCCACATTTGTTGATATCACAGGGTACACACGCGCCGAGGCAGTGCAGCGCGTGTTGGTGCAGGCTGGAAGTGTCCTGGCCGCGACGCTCGACTATGATGACATGCTGTCGCGGGTAGCGCGCCTTGGCGTGCCGGAGTTCGCCGATTGGTGTGCCATGTACACGCTGGATAACGAGCGCGTGACTCAGGCCAGCGCGGTGCATGCAGATAGCACCAAAGAAGAACTTGTGCGCAGTTTGCAGCAGCGCATGCCCGTAGCGCTCGAAGACGATCACCCGGTTGCACGGGTGCTGCGTTCCGGGGAACCGCTGCTGGCTGCCAACGCACAACAGGAGCCCATTACTGCTGACGAGGCGGTGCAGCGGATCTTGCAGGAAGTCGGCTTCCGTTCGTTCATCTGCGTGCCATTGGTGGCGCGCGGCAGAATGCTTGGCGCGCTGATGTTTGTGCGCGCGCAGGCCAATCATCAATACACGGAGTCTGATTTGCAGGTGGCGCAGGAGCTCGCGCGCCGGGCAGCACTGGCCGTCGATAATGCATGGTTGTACCAGGAAGCGCAGCAAGCCGTGCAGGCGCGCGATGATTTGTTTTCCATGGTCACCCATGATCTGCGAAATCCGCTTACGACGATTAACGGCTATGCGGATGTGCTTCAGCGGCGAATCAGGCGCATGGAACTTCCTGACCCGTCGCGCCTGACGGAGGGCTTGATGCGCATTCGCGAGGCGGGCGACAAAATGGCGCAGCAGCTTAACGAATTGCTCGATACCGCAGTCATTCGGAGCGGCGGCATGCTCGATCTGCAACGTGATCCGCTGAACATTGTGACGCTGGTGAAGTCCATCTGCGCGGAGCAGCAGCAAGTGGCCCATCACAATACGGTGCGCTTGCAAGCCAGCGATGCCGATCTCATGGGCTACTTCGATGCGCGGCGGATCGAGCGCGTGTTTACGAACCTTGTTGCAAACGCAGTGAAATATAGCGCGAGCGACAAGCCTATCGATGTGATTGTGACACGCCAGCAGGGGCCGCAAGGTGACTGGGCGGTGATCGCCGTGCAGGATCGCGGGATAGGCATTCCGGCTGTTGATTTGCCGTATATCTTCGAGCGCTTCCGGCGCGGCAGCAATGTCGGAGCGATCAGGGGCAGTGGCATTGGCCTGGCAACGGTTGCGTCTATTGTGGAACAGCATGGCGGCTCGGTGGCGGTGGAGAGCACCGAAGGTGAGGGTACGACCTTTACCGTGCGGTTGCCGCTGATTCCGCTGTCGCAGATCGAAACCACAGTGCAGAATACAGATCTGTAAGCTGCGCGTGTCCTCCACCGGGCGGTATCAACCCCGCCGACCGGTTCGGTAGTTCCATGCGGCCCATGCATGAGTGCCGCTCGCCCCGTTCACCTTCTCGCGCAGGGGCGGCGCGTACGTGCCTGCTGCTGCTCAATGTATTGACATGCCATTCATTTATCAGCTACAATAACTTAGAGTCCGGGCAATGAGGCCCGGGCGGGCGGCATTGGTGTGCCGCGTATGCTAAGGAGAAATATATGACAACCTTCATCGAAGACAACAACGTAGACACCACTGATCATGCGTCAATTCCCGGGCCGCGTGCCCGCGCCATGGTAGAGCGCGATAGCCGCGTGTTCGCGCCGTGCGCAGGCCGCGTGTACCCGTTTGTCATTGACCGGGGCGAGGGTTGCTATGTCTGGGATGTGGATGGGAACCGCTATCTAGACATGAACGCGGGCATCGCGGTGGTGTCCGCCGGGCATTCGCACCCGCGCGTCGTCAAGGCTATTCAGGAACAAGCCGCCAGATTTATTCACATGGCAGGCACGGATTTTTATAACGAGCCGATGATCAAGGTTGGCGAAAAGCTGGTTTCCATGATGCCGAGCGCGCATGACTGGCAACTCTTTTTAACCAACTCCGGCACCGAGGCGGTCGAGGCGTCGATCAAGCTGGCGCGCTACGTGACCGGGCGGCAGGGCATTGTCGCCTTCTTCGGCGCGTTTCATGGGCGCTCGTACGGCTCGCTGTCGCTCACGGCTTCCAAGCCGGTGCAGCGCCGGGGCTACTACCCGCTGGTGCCGGGCACATTCCATGCCTTTTACGCCAATCCGTACCGCACGCCGTTTGATGTCGATCCGGCGCGCGTTACCGAGGAATGCCTGAACTACATCGAGAAAACACTCTTTCATACGATTGCGCCGCCGCGCGATGTCGCCGCGATTATCGTCGAGCCGATTCAGGGTGAAGGCGGCTATGTTGTGCCTGCGCCTGGCTTCTTGAAAGGGCTGCGCGAGATGTGCGATCAGTACGGCATTCTGCTGATTGCCGACGAGGTGCAGAGCGGCATTGGGCGAACGGGCAAGATGTGGGCGTTTGAACATGAAGACGTTGTGCCGGATATTGTCGCGTCGGCCAAGGGGCTGGGCGGTGGCATGCCGATCGGCGCAATGATCGCCCGCAAGGAACTGACCGAGCAGTGGGAGCCGGGATCGCATGGCAATACTTTTGGCGGCAATGGGCTTGCCTGCGCGGCTGCGTATGAGGTGCTGTCGCTGGTCGAGGAAGAACTGGCCGCAAACGCCGCGCATGTTGGCGCGTACCTGCTGCAAGGCTTGCACACGCTGCAAGAGCGCTATCCGCAGATTGGCGATGTGCGCGGGCGCGGGCTCATGATTGGCGTTGATTTTGTGAAGGATCGCGCGACACGCGAGCCAGCGCGCGCGTTGGCCCATGAGATCATGGAGCGCGCGTTCGAGCGGGGGCTGTTGCTGCTGACATGTGGCGCATCCACCATCCGGCTGTGTCCGCCGCTCGTGCTGACGACCGAGCAGGCCGACGAAGCGCTTACTATCTTCGAAGCGACGTTGCAGGAATGCATCTGGAAACATGAAGGATAATCCGCGAAGGCACGTAAAGGACGCGAAAAAGAATCAGCTTCGCGCCCTTTGTGGATCCTCTCTGTTTTCGTCCTTCTGCCTTCTACTGCGGTGACATGGGCGGCGGCCCCATCGGCGGCTGGTAGGTTGGGGCGACCGGGCGATTGCGGCCCGCGATTGCTCCACCTACAGCGCCAAACGCCAGTGAGGCGAGTAAATTGATCAAGCCAAGGCAAAAGCCAGCGATCGGGGCGGCGATATTCAGCGCAGTCGTGACCTGATCCGGCGACAGTTCTGTGCCGCCTTGCTGCTGTGCGATTGCTTGATTGATGAGTTCGGAAAATTGTGGGTCGTTGCGAATAATATTGAAAAAAATAAGCACAAATGCCAGCGAACTGATCAGCATGAGGGCCCCGGCGATGGTCCCCGCCAGCACGCCTTTGCCAATTCCTTCGGGCGGCACGCTCCAGCGCACGCCAAAATAACCAGCCACGCCGCCGATAATGGCGGCCACAACCGGCGAGCACAGCCCGAACAAAAAGTTCATGATGCTTGTGGCAAGAATGCCCACGACTCCAAAGATAAGCCCTGATTTCACTGCGCCAGACATGTACCCTCCTTTACTGTGGCCCATACACCACAACATTATCAAATACCGCTATGGCGTTTCCATGATCAAATGTATTGACGGCAAGGGCAATGCCACCCTGATTAAATGTCGCATCGCGTGATTCGTCAAGTAGTGTGCCATTCACCGCCACGCGAAAACGGCTGCCCGCGACCTCCACGCGTAAACGATTGCGCTGCCCCTCGCCGCGGATGGCTGGCGAAATCGTCCAGTCGAGCATGGGCGTCCATTTGCCGTTCTGGAGCATGGCGAGCATGTAGTAGCCATCGCCTGAAATGCCGAAAAAGTAAAAGTTTTGCGCATCCTGGTAGCGAAACACAATCCCTGCCGCTGTCTCGGATGGACCCTGGCGCAGCGTGACGTCGGCTTCAATAGCGCCGTCGGTGAATGTATCGCGGGCCGGACTCCAGGCGATATAATTCGGATTGGTGATACTGATGGTGTACGCACCGCCTTCAAAACGGTATTGGGCGTTGGCGTTGCTTCCCGCGCGAAAATGGCTGCGATCAGGCTGATCAAACGAATCGGCCAACCGCGCTGCGCCAAATGTAAACGCTGGTGTGGGCGTGTCGGGTACAGTTGTCGCCGTTGGCGTCCGGGTTGGCGCGGGCTGCGGCGTCGGCGTCAGCACGATTACCTGCACTGGCGGCGGTTGCTTGCGCGCGAGCAACACCCCAGCGACGCCAAGCAGCGCGACGACCACAAGACTCAGCACGATCACGCTGCCGAGCAGCAGCCGCATGGTGCGGCGTTGGCGATCACGCGGGCGGTCGGGCGGCGCGCTCGGCTGCTTGTTGTGTACATCCACAGGCGTTGCGCCACATTCTAGCGATCTAATACATCGCGCAGCGCGGCAACAAAGCGGGTATTTTCATCCTCCGTGCCGAAGGAGATGCGAATATGCCCGGGAATGCCCCAGCCTGAAAGTGGCGTCACTGTAAAGCCATGATCCATCAAGCTTGCTGTAACGTCCATGTCATCGCCAACTTCCACGGCGACAAAATTCGTTTTGCTCGGCACCGGCGCAAGGCCCATGGCGCGTAGTTCTTGCGCGAAGAATGCGCGCGCCCGGCGGGCATGTTCGCGGCTGCGGGCAACATGCGCCTCGTCATCGAGCGCGGCGCGGCCCGCGACCTGCGCCAGCATGTTGACGTTGAAGGTCGGACGGGCGCGCTCCAGGTAGCCAACGACCTCGGAATGGCCGAAGGCGTAGCCGAGCCGCAGACCTGCCAGCCCGTAAATCTTGGCGAAAGTGCGCAGCAGGAGCAGATTTTGTCGTCCGTTGCGCAATTC
>DASTWM010000253.1:0-3212 GCA_035765855.1 Roseiflexaceae bacterium | reverse complement strand
TACACGCGGAACGGTTCGTCGGCTCCATTCAGGCACGCGAGATCGGCGCGTCCAGGAAAATGAGCAATCTGCGCCTGCGCGGCGGCAACATCCCCGCCGGCGAGCGCCACGCGCGCCAGCCCGGCCTGGGCTTCGATCGCTTTGGCATGCAGGCCGCTTGCCTGGGCCAGCGTGAGCGCGTCGGCGTAGTAACGACGGGCTTCATCCAGCCGCGCCATGCCAGCCAGCGCATGCCCGACCACGATCATGCCGCGTGCTTCGACGGTCTTGGAAACCGCCCGCTGCAACGCCTGGACTCCTTGTTCCAGCGCTTCCGCATGGTTGCCAAGCTGGTGCATGAGCACGGCAAGGTCTACCATAATTGCGCTTTCCGTATTGCGATCCTCAACAGCGCGGCTTTTGGCGAGCGCCTCGGTGTAGTATGCGCGCGCCGCCGCGTAATCGCCAAGATGCCTGGCGCTCGTCCCAAGATTGCCGAGCGTCCAGCCCTCGTTCCGCAGGTCGCCGGTGATGTGATACAGGTGCAGCGCGCGATCAAGATGGTTCTGGGCCGTCGCGTAGTCGCCCTGCAACATCATGACCTCGCCGAGATTGCCGAGCGCCACACTTTCGCCACGGTGCCGGTTTAGATCATGAAAGATGTGCTGGCTTTGTGAAAGGCAGGTTTGCGCCATGGCATACTGTTCGATTTCGGCGTAGACGCACCCAAGCGCGGTCAGCATTTGGGCCTCGCTGGAGCGATCTTCGCTGGCGCGGGCAATGCGTAAACCAGCCTCGGCACGGGCGCGCGCTTCATCGTAATTGCCTGCGCGAATACATGCCCATGTCAATTGATCGTAGGAACGGATAGCGATCCACGTTGCACCGGCTGCCTCGGCCAGCGCAATTGCCTGCACGGCGAAGGCGCGCGACGCGGCGATGTTGCCGATCCGCTCGGCGAAACGGGCGCGGTTGCGCGCCACGTCCGCCCGCCGCCGGTTGTCACCCAGCGCGTCGGCGAGTTCCTGGAGCAGTTCGAGATCGCGCGCCTGTGCCTCGCGCATGCCCAGCAACTCCTCAATCGCTTCTCGTTCGAACAGAATATCGTAGCGCGTGGTGAAATCGTGCTCCGGCGTCAGTTCCAGCGCGCGGGTGAAATAGGCGAATGCCTCGGTGTTCGCGAACTGGTCGGCGGCATGGATGCCCGCCAGCCATGCGTAATGGCGTTCCCGTTCGGCGTCTTCGGCGTGCCGGTAATGGTGCGCCAGCACGTACACAACTTCAGATTGCATGCCGGTCAGTGTGTGCCACGGCGCAAGAGTCTCGCTGGGCTGCATGGCGTATGTCGTTTCGTACCATTCCGCGGCACTGCGATGCAATGCGCGCCGCTGCGTGTACAACAACGTCTGGTACGCCGCTTCCTGGGTAAGCACATGCTTGAATCGATAGGCAAGCTGCGGCTCCGGCGCTTCGAGTTGCGTGAAATCGCGCGCCGCCAGCAGGCGCAGGCTGCTCTTGAGCGCCGCGTCATCCAGCGCGACATGCTGGCTCTGCACATGCTGCAGCGGCGAATAATCGAACACCGGCCCAATGACCGACGCAACTTTCAGCATGAGTTGCTGTTCTGGTGGCAGCCGGTCGATGCGGGCCAGCAGCAAACCTTGCAGCGTGTCGGGCATGTGGCGGCGGGCCTGCGCCAGATCGCCGATGATGCTACAGCGCATGTGCGTCGTCGGCCTGTCGTCGGCAGGTTTAACCTGAATAATCTCCTGTTCCTGCAGCGTCGTCACAAGTTCTTCGGCAAAGAATGGATTGCCGTCCGACTGCGTCTGCACCAACCTGGCGAGTTCGCCGGGCATGGCGTCTGCATCAATCCCGAGCCGCGCCGCCGCCAGCGCCACCGTGTCGTCGGGCGATAGCTGGCCGAGCTTGAGCCGCGTTGCGCCCGCGTGCCGCAGCAGCGTCGTCAGGGATGCCATGGAAAAGTGCGTGCTTTCCATGGGGCGCGTCGTCACCATGAGGAATAGCGGCAGGTGCTCGGCATGGGCCGTTTGTGCCAGCCGCACCGCCAGTTCCCATGAAAGCGAGTCGAGCCAGTGCGCATCCTCAAGCACTACGACCAGCGGCTGCGCGGCGATCCAGACGCGCAGCAGTTCGATCAGCATGCCGCTGAGATTCTCGCGGCGCAGCCGTGGCCCGAAGCCGCGCGTGGCATCGGTCTCGGGCATGTCCAGACTCAGGATGTCGTTGAGAATCGGCGCGCGGTCGAGGAGGTGCGGCAGGTGTTCGGCTATGTATGCCTGAACGCGCGCGCGGCGTGCCGCTGCATCGGTAAGTTCGTCAAGCCCGAAATAGGCGCTGAAAATATCGCGCCATGCGCGGTACGGCGTCTGCTGTTCGACGCTTTTTCCCGCGCCAAGCAGCCCGAGCATGCCGCGCGCGCGCAGCAGTTGCACGAGCTCGGCAACTATGCGCGATTTGCCAATTCCCGCCTCACCTTCGACGATAAAAATACGGCTCGCGCCAGCCGCCACATCGTCGAGTTGCGCGGCGAGTTGCGCGATTTCAGCCTGCCGTCCGACCATCGTCCGCTGAACGTCCGACGTCGCGGCATGCTGGTCGCGTTCGCTGAGCGGCTCGTACACCCGGACCGCGCTCGCTTTGCCTTTGACGCGCACGGGCGGCAGTGCGGCAAACGCCCAGCGGCGCTCGGCAGCATGATATACGGCATAATCGCACCAGGCGGTGCCGTCCGGCGCGGCTTCCATCAGGCGCGCCGCCAGATTCGCCGGGTCGCCAAGCACACCGTACGTGCGGCGCTGCGTGCCGCCATACGCGCCCGCGTGCATGGTCCCGCGCGCCAGCCCAATCCGCATCGCTGTGATATACGGCAGATCACGCGGAAGTGCCAGCAGATCGCGGGCGGCGGCCAGCGCGCGGGCCGCGTCGTCGTCGTGGGCCACCGGCGCGCCAAATGTCAGGTACAGATAGCTGCCTTTGTCGCCCATGGTGATGTCGATCAGCGCGCCTTCATAATGGGCGGTGATGTGCTGCGCCGCGCAGATAAAACTGTTCAGCATCTGCCCGGCATCGGCGTCATGATCGTAATCAATGCCCTGGAAGTGCAGCATGAGCGCGACGACCGGGCGCAGTTCTGCCAGAAATGCAGCGGAGTGGTGGCGCAGCCGCTCGCGCACGGCCGGCAGCAGCCTGCCCTGCGCATGCTTCGCTGG
>DASTWM010000252.1:0-3677 GCA_035765855.1 Roseiflexaceae bacterium | reverse complement strand
AGACGGCTGTGATGTCATGGGTGTTCGGGGAATTACAGCGCCCGGCGCTCGTGCTCGCGCACAATAAAACACTGGTGTCGCAGCTGTATTCCGAGTTTCGCGAGCTGCTGCCCGAAGCTGCCGTCGAAATGTTTATCTCGTATTACGACATGTACACGCCGGAAGCGTATGTGCCGAGCAAAGACCTGTACATCGAGAAGGAAGCCACGATCAACGAGGAGATCGACCGGCTGCGCCACGCCGCAACCCAGGCGCTGCTCACCCGGCGCGATGTGCTGATCGTCGCTTCCGTCTCTGCGATTTATGGCCTTGGCTCGCCACAGGACTACGGCCAGGTTAAGATTCCGCTGCGGGTTGGCGAGGTGCGCAACCGCGACAAGCTGCTGCGCCAGTTGATCGATCTTCAGTTCGAACGCAACGACATGGACTTTCATCGCGGCACCTTCCGCGTGCGCGGCGACACGCTCGATGTCATGCCCGCCAACGCCGAGATCGCCACGCGGATTGAGTTCTGGGGCGACGAGATCGACCGGATCACCGAATTCGATCCGCTGACTGGCGAGGTACTGAATAATCGTTCTAACGTGGAGATTTATCCAGCCAAGCACTTTATCACCACGAACGAGAAGCTCCAGCTTGCCATGCGCGACATTCAGGATGAGTTGATCGAGCGCGTCGGCGAACTCGAAGCGGAGGGCAAACTGCTCGAAGCGCAGCGGCTCAAGCAGCGCACCAGCTACGACCTGGAGATGATGGGCGAGATGGGCTACTGCTCCGGCATCGAGAATTACTCGCGCCACATGGACCGGCGACAGGCCGGGCAAACGCCATGGACGCTGATCGATTACTTCCCGGATGACTTTGTGCTGTTCGTGGATGAGTCGCATATTACGCTGCCGCAGGTGCGCGGCATGTTTAATGGCGACCGCTCGCGCAAGGAAACGCTGGTCAGCTATGGCTTCCGGCTGCCCTCGGCGCTGGATAACCGCCCGCTGCGCTTCGAGGAGTTCGAGCAGCATATTCACCAGGCGATCTACGTTTCGGCCACACCCGGCCCGTACGAGCTTGAGCACTCATCGCAGGTGGTCGAGCAGATCATTCGCCCGACCGGCCTGATCGATCCAGTTATCCATGTCCGCAAGAGCAAGGGCCAGATTGACGATCTGATCGGCGAAGTCAAGCAACGGGTTGCAAAAGGTCAGCGCGTGCTGATCACGACGCTCACCAAGCGCATGGCCGAAGATCTGACCGATTATCTGAAAGAAATCGGGATTCGCACCCAGTATCTTCACTCCGACATTGAAGTGCTGGAGCGCGTAGACATCCTGCGCAACCTGCGGCTCGGCGTGTTCGATGTGGTTGTTGGCATCAACCTGCTCCGCGAAGGTCTGGACCTGCCGGAAGTTTCGCTGGTCGCTATTCTGGATGCCGACAAAGAGGGCTACCTGCGGTCAGGCTCGTCGCTGATTCAGATCATCGGGCGGGCCGCGCGCCACATTGAAGGCACGGTGATCATGTACGCCGATAACATGACTCACTCCATGGACGTGGCAATCAAGGAGACGGATCGCCGCCGCGCCATCCAGAAGGCTTACAACGAGGAACATGGAATCACGCCGGTTGGTGTCAGCAAGGCGGTGAAGGATCTGAGCGACCGCGTACGCAAAGTGGCTGAGGAGAAGGCGCTTTATCAGGTTGGCGCGCCAGGCGACGAGTTGCCCATTCCCAAGGATGAGATTGTCAGGCTGATCAAGGATCTTGAGAAGCAGATGAAGCAAGCTGCCAAAGATCTTGAGTTCGAAAAGGCCGCATCGCTGCGCGACCAGGTTGTCGAACTGCGGCGCACGCTGGCGATGGAAGGTGTGGCTGAAGCAGTTTAAGAAGTTATGCGTTATGCGTTATGAATCCTGAATAAGAGCAAAGGCTCTTCAAACGCATAACTCAACACTCAACACTTAACACTCACGAGCTATGGCTGTACAAGTCTGGATCGGCGAAAAGCCGGAACATCCGAACGAGCGTCGCGCGATTGTTGCACTGGCTAACGGGCTGGAGCGTCTGGACGGCCTGTACCTTATTCTGGCGAATTTCAGCGTCGGCGGGCGCACAATCGACCTCGTGATCATCAAGCAGGACGCGATTTTCATCATCGAACTGAAGCACTGCGACGGCAAGGTGTTCGGCGATGTAAACGGCCCATGGTTCGTGGAAAGCGCGAACGGCGTGCGCAAGCGCCTGAATCCCGGTCGCAAAAATCCATACAATCAGGTCGTCTCCTATTACTACAGCCTGATTAACTTCCTTAACGAGCAGCGCGCCGCGTTTCTGTCGCCCAACAAAGCGCAAACAATCGATTTTCGCACCTGCCGCCGCGTCGTCGTGATCGCGCCGACCCTGCACCCCGAATCGCAGGTGGAGATCGACTGGAAGGTCGACCTCAAGGGGTTGGATGGGTTGCCGGTCTACCTTGTGACCGAGCGCTCGTCCGAGATCAACCTGACCGACGAGGAGATGCTGGCAATTCCTGAATTGCTGCACTGCACGCGCTGGCGGGAAGTCAACGAGCTGATTGCAGGTGTTTTGCCCGAGTGGGACAAAGTGACAGCCGACCCGCAGCCACCTGCCCCTGCGGTGCAAGAAGCGCCACTGCCCACCGTAACAACCGAGCCACCGCAGGTAATCCAGGAGTCTGCGCCGCCCTTTCGGGTCCGTTTCAACGCAGTGTTCCAGACATGGCCGGGCCGCATTGCTGCGGGTTTGGCAGTGCTATCGTTGGCGCTGGCATTGCTGCTCGTTTTTCGTTCGCCCGCTATTCCCGCGCCGGACCAGTCGAGCGCGCCACTGCTCGGGACCAGTGAAGTTGGTCCGGCAGCGGGTGGCGTCAATCCACCAGGCAATGTGGGGCAGCCAGGCTGCACATGGTCTGGATTTCAGGCGATTGGGCGGCGGCGCAGCGGAACAAATTGGAGCAAAGCTGGTATTTTTGACTCAGCGCCCGCGCTGGCGCCAGACGTGGTGGTTATTCTGGAGCGCGTGGACTTCTGCAACGGGCGCGTGGCACTGACGTGGAGCGTGCAGAACAATCTGATAGATGAGACCATCAGCATGCCGTTGAACAGCCAGAATATTGCCGTGCGCGATGTCCATGGCAACCAATACACTATTGCTGATGCCGAGTCCAGCCCGGCTCAAATCAGCGTCGCGCCGCAAGAAAAGGGCAGCGGCAAGGCCATCATTGACCATGCAGTGAGCCTCGACGCCACCACGCTGCTGATCACCCTGAAGCAGCAGCCGTTCGGCGAGGCTGTGTACATTGTGTCGGTGCCGGAAGGGCGATAGCTCATCTTCGGCAAATCTACTTCACCTCGTAAATCACCACATCGCCCTGCTGAAACACGGGCGTGCCAAGCTGTGAGAACTTCGCCAGGCTTTCGGGCGGGTAGGCGGCCCGCTCCGCCGCGCCCACGTAAACGTACTTGACATGATACTTTTGCAAGAGCGCCCGCGCCTGCGTCACATCCATGGTGCTGTAGATTGTGTCAACATCAGCTTGTCGCTCGCCAAGCACCGCCAGTGCAGTGGGGTCGCCAGGCCGCCATTGATTCTCATGCCCCGGCCAGTTAATAATATTTTGCAGGCCAGTGCTGGCCGAGACGCCGCCCGCGCCCAAGCCACCC
>DASTWM010000251.1:0-16388 GCA_035765855.1 Roseiflexaceae bacterium | reverse complement strand
GTCAAGAAAATAGTTGGCCATACCATCGCCAATGTAGATGACAGCTTGATGATATATTTGTCCATCAGGGGCCGTGTGCGGTGCGGTGCTTAGCACCTCGCGCGCTTTCTTGAAGGCATTTGCAGCCGGTGTTCCGCCGCTGGTGCGATAGGAATCGTTCTTGTACGCTCCAGCCATGGAAATACTGCTCTTAAGACTCGTCCGATCCCTTGACCAACCACTGGCTGGCTGTAATTGTGTGTAGGTAGTTATTGCACTTGAAAAAGCAATCACCTGCATAGTATCGCTTGGATTCATTGCGTCAACTAATGAATACAGCGCGACTTTCGTCGAATAAATTCGTCGCTCCTGATAGTGACGCCAGGCGACTTCGCCACCACCGCCGTTGCAACCAGGGTTAAAAGGATAAGGATCATTCGGCGGTGTAAAGTCATTTATCTCACAAAGGTAATCTGTCCCACCTGTTGAGTCAGCTTGAATGTAGTGTGTCGCGCCAATCGTTCCATGTCCGACATAATCCAACGACATCGAGCCGCTCACATCCAGTAATACGAGATATGCCACGGGCGGTGAATAATAAGCTGCCCAACGCGGGTTAAGCGATACTGGACCGCGCACGCCAACGCCCGTTGCCGTTGCTGTAGCTGTTGGACTGGCGGTGGGCGTCGCCGTTGCTGTAGCTGTTGGACTGGCGGTGGGCGTCGCCGTTGCTGTAGCTGTAGCTGTCGGGCTAGCGGTGGGCGTAGTGTTTGCCGTTGCTGTAGCTGTCGGGCTAGCGGTGGGCGTAGTGTTTGCCGTTGCTGTAGCTGTTGGCAATATCGGTGTAGCCGTAACCGTCGGCGTTGTTAGCGCGGGCGCAGTGCTCGCGCCGGGCTGTATAACGAGCGGCAGGTAAACCGACGATGTGGCCTTTGGCTGATCTGTTTGCGCCATGCCGCCTGCTGTGGTGGCGAACAGCAGCCCAACAAGCAAGGCCATTGCTGCAATGCGCGATATGACTCGCGGAGTACAACGTGGATGGTATGATGTCATTGCTTTCTCCTTCATCATCCATAGTACTTGAAGAAAGGAGAATTTTCAAGACATATTCTTCAATACAAGAAGTAATAGGTAATCTTGGGATTGCGAGATTGTGCTATCTCGCAATCGGCGTCACGCCATGCCCGGCTGTGATGTGGTCGAGCGTGAGGATGCCACCTTCCAGCCGGAAACCACCGTCGAAAGGATTTTCTGCCATGAATAGCGGCGTGTCGAGGTCCACATAGCTGAAGCCGCCCTGCCCGGCTGCAAAGCACGCCGAAGTCGTCATTGCCAGAATCGACTCGACCATGCCGCCGATCATGAGCTGAATGCCCGCCGCGCGACAGATCGCGGCAATGTCGAGTGCTTCCACAATGCCGCCCTTCATCAGCTTGATGTTGACGACCTGCGCGGCATGCTCATGAACCACCCGCAGCGCCTCGCGCCCGCTCGACACGCTTTCGTCGGTCGCCACGGGCGCGCCGCACCAGTGCGTCACCTGCCGCAGCCCCTTCCAGTCATCTTTGCGCGTCGGCTGCTCGAACAGCGCCACCGGCACACCGCGCTCCTGAAGCACTGAGAGCAGTTCCAGCGCCTGTCCGGTGGTAAAGGCGCTGTTGCCGTCCAGAATAATTGGCGCCGACGGCGCAGCTTCATGAATCGCTTCCACGCGGGCAATGTCGAGCGGCAGGTCGCCGGAGCCGATTTTGACTTTGATAATCCGAATGCCGCGCTCTACAATTGCTCGCGCCGCCCGCGCTGCCTGCTCGACTGTGCCGGTCGTCACCGTCATGTCGGTTTCCAGGCGCGTGCTGGCACCGCCAAAAAACGCCCACAGCGGCATGCTGGCATGCCGTGTGAGCGCGTCGAGCACGGCTGTCTCGATCGCGCACTGCGCCGAGCCGACATGGTCAACTGCGTCGCGCACAGCCACCGCCACCCGCCGCCACTCGCGCGCATCCGCGCCCTCGACAACCACGCGGGCGGCTTCAATCGCCGTCATGGCTTTCGCCTGCGTTTCGCCGTTGAATGCCTCAAACGGAGCAGCTTCGCCGTAGCCGCGCGTGCCGTCGGCCAGTTCCACCGTTACCAGCGCGTTGCGGGCAAGATCCTGCGCGCCGCCAGATATTCCGAACGGCTCCAGCAGCGGAATATCCAGCGTTTCGACTGACATCTGACGAATTGTTGCCAGCGCCGACATAACTCACTCCCTCACAACATGCCGAAAGGTGACAAGATGACGACCCGTGCCGCGCATCTCATCACCTTGTGATCGTCGCATCGTATAGCCGCGTCACTCGGCACCAAGATACGCCTTCTGCACCGTTTCGTTTGCGCGCAGATTCCTGGCGGTGTCGTCCAGTACGATCCGGCCACTCTGCAATACATAGCCACGGTGGGCGATATCGAGCGCCATGAGCGCATTCTGCTCGACCAGCAGCACGGTGGTGCCTTGCTCGTTGATTTCTTTAATAATCCGAAAAATCTGCTCGACCAGCACCGGTGCCAGCCCCATGGACGGCTCGTCGAGCAGCAGCACGCGCGGGCGCGTCATCAGCGCGCGCCCGATCGCCAGCATCTGCTGCTCGCCGCCGGAAAGCGTGCCGCCCTTCTGGCTTACGCGCTCGCGCAGGCGAGGAAACAATGTCAGCACACGGTCGAGATCGGCGCGGTAGGCGTCGGTCCTGGTGTCGTGAATGTATGCGCCAAGCTCCAGGTTTTCCAGCACCGAGAGACGCGGGAAAATGCGCCGCCCTTCCGGCGACTGTGCAATGCCGAGCCGCACGATTTCATGCGAGGGAACATGGTCGATGCGCTTGTTTTCGAGCATGACCTGGCCCTGGCGTGGCGACAGCAGCCCGGAGATCGTGCGCAGCGTGGTGCTTTTACCCGCGCCGTTCGAGCCGATTAGCGTCACAATCTCGCCCTGATTCACCGTGAGGCTAATACCTTTAAGCGCGTGAATGTTGCCGTAGTACGTATGGACATTTTGTAATTCAAGCAGTGCCATGAACAGCTACCTTCTATTGTGCAGGCTGTGCGCCTGATGCTGGTGGCACAGCAGGTGCTTCATCCGAATCATGAGCCAGATGCTCTATTGATGCGGCGGCACCCTGGCCGAGATAGGCTTCGATGACGCGCGGGTTATAGCGAATCTCGTTCGGCGTGCCAAACGCAATCGGCTTGCCGTAGTCCAGCACGGTAATCTGCTCCGAAATCTGCATCACCAGGCTCATGTCATGCTCGATCAGCACCACCGTCACGCCGAGGTCGTCGCGCAGCCGCCGGATCAGGTCAGTCGCCTCCTCGGTTTCCTGCGGGTTCATGCCCGCGGCTGGCTCATCGAGCAGAATGAGCTTGGGGTTGGATGCAAGCGCGCGCGCAATCTCCAGGCGGCGCTGCTCGCCGTATGGCAGGCTACGCGCCAATTCATCGGCGCGGTGGTCGAGCCGAACGAAGCGCAGCAACTCCATTGCATGATCGTAGGCCTCGCGTTCCTCTTTGCGGTAGCCCGCTGAGCGGAACAAAATCTGGAACACATTAGTTGTCAGCCGCGAATGCATGCCAACCAGCACGTTTTCCAGCACGGTCATGTTGTTGAACAGGCGGATGTTCTGAAACGTGCGCGTAATGCCGCGTGCCGCGATCTGATCGGGCCGCAGGCCAACCAGCGACTGTCCATCAAGCATGATCGAGCCGCCGTCGGGGTAGTAAATGCCCGTGACGATATTGAAAAATGTTGTTTTGCCCGCGCCGTTCGGCCCGATGACGCTGACAATGCTATTTTTTTCCACCGCAAGCGACACATCATTCACGGCTGTCAGGCCGCCGAAGCGCTTCACGACATTTTTAGCTTCTAACAATGCCACGGTTCGTATCCTTGCACATTATGACCACGCCAGCTTATTTAATGCCGACATCGGGATGCACCATGTTGACATCATCCACTTCCTCGCCCAGTTCTTCGCTTTCTTTCGCGTGCAATTCTGAACGGCGGCGCTGCTCCGGCAGAAAGCCTTCGGGACGGAAGATCGTCATCAGGATCAGCACCAGGCCAAACAACAGGCGTTGGTATTGCACCGGGTCGAAATTGCCCGGAATCGGCAAGCCTTGTTGCCGCCAGATCTGCAACTGGTTGGCGAAATCGGGCAGCAGGCGCAAATTCAATAGCGTGATCAGCGTCGCGCCCAGAATCGCGCCGGGGATACTGCCCATGCCGCCCAATATCACCATCGCAAGAATCGAGATTGATTGAAGCACATCGAAGGTTGGCGGGCTGATGAACTGCTGCTTGGCGGCAAACAGCACGCCCATTGTGCCAGCAAACGACGCGCCACATGCGAACGCCAGCAATTTCATGCGCACCAGCGGAACGCCCATGGCAATCGCGGCAGTTTCATCTTCGCGCACAGCCGTCCATGCCCGCCCGATCCGTGAATTGCTGAGGCGGCGGGCCACCATGATCGTGACGAACACGATCAACAAGGCCAGCACATAAAAATAGATTCGGTATTCCCCGCCCGGGCTGGCCTTGAAGTTCACCGCATCAAGAACGGGCTGGAAGAATAATGGCGGCTGCCCGATGCTGGTGATGCCCTGCGCGCCGCCGGTAATGTTCACCGGGCGGTTGAGGTTGTTAGCCAGCAGCCGAATCACCTCGCCAAAGCCAAGTGTCACGATTGCCAGGTAATCGCCGCGCAGCCGCAGCACCGGCAGGCCAAGCACCACGCCGGCAATGCCGGAAGCTATGACGCCAAGAATGATAAAGACAAAAAACCACCAGCCGCCGAGCGGGAATACTCCGGCGAGCGATGGAAAAATCCCAACAATCTGCGGCGTGCTAAAGATCGCCCACAAGTATGCGCCAATGGCAAAAAAAGCGATGTAGCCGAGGTCAAGCAACCCGGCGAAGCCAACCACGATATTGAGGCCAAGCGCCAGGGCGATGAAAATGGCCGCCTGTGTGACAACGTCAAGAAAGCCCTGATTTTGGTTGCCGATATACGGCATGGTCACACCAAGCACGACCAGGCCGAGCACTAATTGTAACCAGAGCGGAATTGGCAGATAGTAGATA
This sequence comes from Roseiflexaceae bacterium, assembly GCA_035765855.1. Lineage (GTDB taxonomy): Bacteria > Chloroflexota > Chloroflexia > Chloroflexales > Roseiflexaceae > DASTWM01. The sequence goes on along the minus strand of DASTWM010000251.1, from coordinate 11,290 downwards.
AGCAGCAGCGCCGCGAGGAAAAATATGAATGCCAGCGTCGAAAAAGGGTTAGCAACAAACCAGACGCAGGCCAGGAGCACGTAGGCGACAGCGACGATATGCGCCGTGTAGCCCTGCCGGAGGATGCCATCGATCCGCTCGCGCCATGTCAGTCGTTCGGGCGGGGTTGTGTGTTCGGTCGTATTCATCGCATCCTCCTAGACCTTCTGCACCGTCGCCTCGCCCAGGATGCCTTCCGGGCGGAAGATCAGGATGCCGATCAAGATCAGAAATGCGGCAACGCTGGCGTAGTCCGGGCCGCTGAAGTTCCCGTTCGTAAAGATCGTCAGGTAGTTAGAAACGAACGCCTCAAGCAGCCCCAGCACAATGCCGCCGACCATGGCACCGGTGATGTTGCCGATGCCGCCGAGCACCGCAGCCGTGAATGCCTTGAGGCCCGCAATGAAGCCGATATACGGGTTAACCGTGCTGTATTTTATCCCGAACAGCACGCCCGCCGCACCGCCGAGCGCCCCGCCGATAAAGAACGTGAGCGCAATGATCAGATTGACATTGATGCCCATCAAGCTGGCAGTCGCGCGATCCTGCGCAACGGCGCGGATGGCCTTACCAAGTTTGGTAATATTGACAAAATAGTTCAAAATAATCAACATAAGCAGCGATGTGATAATAAAAATAAGGGATTGTGTGTCAATACTTACTACGAGGCTTTGCCCATCTCCAGTCGCAATTTTCGCAAGTTGGAAACGCTGGCTCAAACCAAGATTCGGGTAGCGCAGGTTAAAGTTCTGCGGGCCAGCAATCAGGCGCATGAGATCCTGCAACACCAGCGAGACGCCAATGGCCGAGATGAGCGGCACCAGACGCGGCGCATTGCGCAGTGGCCGGTAGGCAAACCGCTCGATGCCCATGGCGAGCAACCCGCTGACGATCATGGCAAGGATCAGCGCGACCAGCACAAAAAGCAGCGGTGGCATATGTGCCAGGATGCCGTTCGCCTGCAGGTACAGCCCCAGGCCACCGCCGACGAACGCCCCAACCATGTAGATCTCACCATGGGAAAAATTAATAAATTCCAAAATGCCGTACACCATGGTGTAGCCAAGCGCAATCGTCGCGTACAAAAAGCCAAGCACCAGGCCGTCAATGATCACGAGCGGCAGCACAGCCAGCACGCCGCGCAGGATGTTGGCCTGCCCCGAGGTCGCGCGGAGCACCAGCGCAAGCACCACCACCACCAGGCTCAGCAAGAGCGCGCTGCCAAGCACATATATAAAAATCTGGCCAATCGGCGCAAGCACCTGCCGCACAGATTGCCATATGGAATGTTTGACGACGACTGGCTGATTGTGAGCGTTAACTGCCATAGAACCTCGGTGCGCTACGCTGCTCCTGATCATGCGATTTGGCATGGTCAGGAGCGTTGACTCAACTACGTAAGAAAACCCGCGAAGCAGGGCGCGTGGCGAGAAGAACTGGAGCCATGCAGGAGGGGATTTGGTGCTCCCTCCCGCATGGCTCGGTACCGATGTGCAGGCTACTTCTTCGGCGGTTCAGCCTTCACCTGTGCAACAACTTCATTCGTGTTCCACTGCGCCGGATCGGCTGACTTGGCCTCGAAAATGTAGTAGGTTGCTGGTGAGCGGTCGCCCTTTTCGTCAAAGGTCACGTTGCCGGTAACGCCATCAAACGATTTTACCTGCTTCATGCCCTCTTGCACCTGCTGGCGGGTTGGCCGACCATTGGCTGCCTTGGCCGCATTCGCGATGCCCAGCATGCAGGCCTTGACTGCGTCGTATGACTGGAAGGCGGGATAGCCTGCCGGAGCATTGTACGCCTGCTGGTAATCCTTGACGAACTGCGCCGCTTCGGGGTAGGCGCTCGCCGGACCAGAAACCGTCACGTAGTTTGCGCCAACTACCGCATCGCCAGCCAACCGCGCCAGGTCAGACGAGTCCAGACCGTCGCCGCCCAGGAACTTCGCCTGAATGCCGCGCTCGCGCATCTGCTGGAGCAGCGGGCCAGCCCGGTCATAGATGCCGCCAAAGAAAACGACGTCCGGGTTCGCCGCCAGGATTGGCGTCAGCACCGCGTCGAAGGCCGAGGTTTCCTGCGTGCCAGCGAAGCCGACAACGTTGATACCGTCCTTCTGCGCCTGATCGCGGAACACCGTCGCAAGACCTTCGCCATACGCCGTCTGGTCGTTGAGCACATACGCCGTCTTGGCCTGAAGGTTCTTGCTGGCGAAGTCCGCCGCAACCACGCCCTGCACATCGTCGCGCCCAACCAGGCGGTAGGCGACGCCGGTGAACTCATCGGTGATGCGCGGGTTCGTGTTCGCCGGTGAAATCATCACCAGGTTCGCGCTCTTGTACGTTGGTAGCGCGGCCAGCGCAACACCGGAATTGATGTGTCCATCAACGCACAGGATGTCTTGATTAGCCGCGATCTGGTTCGCGTTCGACGCGCCGACGTTCTCAGTCGCCTGGTCATCAAATGGAACCAACTCCAGGTTCTTGAAGCCCATCTGCGGTGCAAGTTGCTGGATGGCCAGCTTCGCGCCGTTCAAAGCAGTCGTGCCGAATTGCGCCTGCGGGCCGGACAGCGGACCCTGGAGCGCGATTTTGATGTTGCCAACATCAATACCACTGATATCCGGCAGCGCGCCACCGGTGCTACCACTTGCATTGCTGTTGCTGTTCGCGTTGGCATTCGCATTGCTGTTGCTGTTCGCGTTGGCATTCGCATTCGCATTTGCGTTGCTGTTCGCGTTGGCATTCGCATTCGCATTTGCGTTGGCATTGGCATTTGTTTCACTGCCAGCATTCGCGTTGGCATTGGCATTCGTTTCGCTGCCAGCATTCGCGTTGGCATTGGCATTCGTTTCGCTGCCAGCATTCGCGTTGGCATTCGTTTCGCTGCCAGCATTCGCGTTCGTGTTGGTCGTGCTGCCGCTTGTGTTCGTGTTGGTAGCTGCTCCGCCACCGCAAGCAGCCAAAATGCCAACCAGCATGGTGGCGAGCAACAAAAGACTTGCAATCCGCTTCATCGTTACTCCTTCAAACATTATCTGACTATGCGCGTTAGTTCCAGGCATCAGCAAATGGGCGCGGGGGCCAGCCGCCTGCATCGCCAATATCCGCCGCGCATGGACCACATGAACAAAGAACACGTATCCGAACGTTCGTCCAACGTTGTTCAGAGGATAAAGAAGCCGGTAACCTCCTTTTCACACCCTTTGGATATGCAAATAACATGACCACCGATAGCAGCGGCGGTTTGTCATGTATTTGGGTGCCTAAAAGCCACCGATTCAGGCCATGCAGTTCTGTTGTGGCCGGAGATACAAACGGTCATTCTGAGAGATGTTGCGCAGTGTACTCGATGGATATATCTTTGTCAAGCATCCTGCTGCATAGAGCAATGCTATCCGGCTTTGTGCTGCAGTTTCTGCTGCGTTTGCATGCCCCCTGCCTTTCTGCTATACTTGTCATGTTCTGTGGCATTCTGGTGCGCAATAGCCCCCATGAATGGCTACAGGAAGCCCGTATGTACTTTTTTTGCTGACTCTGGAAAGCGAGCGCGATCTTTGCTAGATCGGCCAGCCATTCTCGTGGGGCATCTTGCTCCTGATATTGATTGTGTCACCGCGATCTGGATTTTCAAGCGCTTCGGCGGCGCGGATGAAGCTGACATCCAATTCGTGCCTGCGGGAACAACCCTCAACAATCTTCCACCTGACATAGACCGACAGATTGTTCATGTCGATACCGGCGGCGGTCGTTTCGACCATCACCAGCGCGCATCACGCGATCTGTGCGCCGCAGAATTGGTGCGGCGTGCCATTGCGCCGCATGATCTGGCGCTGCAACGCATGGTGCAGCACGTCACCCAGATTGACAATGCGAAGGCCAAAGACTCCGGCGGCTTTTTCAACATTGGCGCGCTGATCGCCGGATATAACATGCTGTATCCTGATCGCCCCTGCCAGGTGGTAACAGCCATGCTGCCGAATCTTGACGCATGGCACGAGCACGAAGTGCGGCAGATCAGGCTGGAGCAAGCGTTCGCGCGCCGGATCGAATTCGAGACACCGTGGGGACTTGGTATCGCCATGGAAAGCGAGGATGGCGGCTCCAGCAAGCTGGCCTATGGTCATGGCGCGGTGCTGTACGCGTACCGGGACAGGCACGGCTGGATGGGCGTGGCGGCGCAGAGCCGCTCGCGGGTCGACCTGACGCCCGTGTACGCCGATCTGCAGCAGCTTGATCATGAGGCGGACTGGTATTTGCATCCCAACAAACGCTTGCTGCTCTGCGGCACCACCAAAGCGCCCCCGCGCGTGTGTTCGCGCCTGACACTTGAAGAACTGGTGAGCGTTATTCGTGGCGATGGGATGTTTAACTAAATGTTCCACGGCAGAGGTCTTGCATGATCATGCTATAGTATGCAGCGCGGCTCGGTATGGAACGGTAGCAAACAAAACGTGCTATCATCATATACATGTTATGATATACAGCAAGGGAAAAGGTCGCATAGGCGGCCTTTTGCACATGGATCGAACCGTGGCGGCATAAACCTTGAAGCAAGTAAACGTACGATAAAGACGACTTGTTCGTAAGGGGTTAGCCATGCAAGTGCAGGATATCATGACCACGGACGTGGTCAGTGTGCGCGTCGACAGCGAAATTGAAGGCGCGGCCCGTTTGATGGCGCGTCACGGCATCAGTGGCCTGCCCGTGATGGACGGCGACGATCAGCTCGTTGGCCTGGTGACTGAGTACGATCTGATTTCAAAACAAGGCAGCACCATCGGGGAGCTGATGACGCGCGGCATCATCAGCATTTCGCCGGAAACGGATGTCAGCCAGGTCGCCGAGTTGCTCGCCAGCCGCCGCATTCGGCGCGTGCCGGTGATGCAAGGCAGCCACCTGGTTGGCATCGTCAGCCGCTCTGATTTGATCAAGCAGCTTGCCATGCGCTGGGTGTGCCACGTCTGCGGCGAGGTCATACGCAGCGAACAGGTACCGCAGCATTGCCCGGGTTGTGGTGCCAATCAGGAAGCCTTTTCGCACCAGGCCATGATGCCGGGCATGTAAAACGTACAATCGTTCGTGTGCTGCACGTGCTGCCACATGGCGATTGAAGGAGCTATAGAATTATGAGTGATACCAAACGACGAAAGAACGCTGCTGCCGCGGAGCAGCAGAACGGCGTGGTAACAAACGGCAATCAAGCCACTGAACAGGTTGATATTTCCAAGGAAGACCCAGAGGTATTGAAGCACTATTATTATCAGATGGTGCTCATCCGGCGCTTTGAGGAGCGCGCGCGCGAGATGTACACGAAGGCGAAGATTGGCGGTTACTGCCACCTGAACCTTGGCGAAGAGGCAACGATCGTTGGCCTGATGGCGGCGCTGAAGGAAGATGATTACATCTTCACCAACTACCGCGAGCATGGCTATATTCTTGCGCGCGGCGCGGAGCCAGGCCCGGTCATGGCCGAACTGTTCGGGCGCGAAACCGGCGTGTCCGGCGGGCGCGGCGGCTCGATGCACCTGTTCGACGCCAACCTGCACTTCATGGGTGGCTACGGCATCGTCGGCGGGCAGGTGCCGCTGGCGACCGGCGCGGCCTACGCGCTGAAGTACAAGGAGCAGCCCGGCATGGTGCTGTGCCAGGTCGGCGACAGCACAACCAATATTGGCCCGTGGTACGAGTCGCTCAATCTGGCGAAGTTGTATCAACTGCCAATTATCTTTTTCATCGTCAATAACGGCTTCGGCATGGGCACTAGTGTCGAGGAGCATTCTTCTGAGCCAGACCTGTACAAGAAGGGCTGCTCGTTCCGCATCCATGGCGAGCAGGTGGACGGTACCGACGTGCTGGCTGTGCGCGATGCGGTGCGGCGGCTGCGCGAGCGAGCCGAGAAGGAGCATGAGCCAGCTATTCTGGACGTTATGAGCTTCCGCTTTATCGGCCACTCGGTGATCGACCCGGACCGCTACCGCGACCAGGAAGAAGTGCGCCACAATCGGCAACTGTACGATCCGCTGACCGCTTTTGCCAGGCGGCTGGAAGAAGCGGGCATTGTTGATGATGCATGGTTGAAGGAGACCGCCGATCGCGTGGAGCATGAAGTCCAGGCGGCGATTGATTTTGCCGACAAGAGCGCGCCGCCCAGGATGGAAGATTTGTATCAATATATGTATGCGACTGAAGTTCCGAATGTTGTGAGCAACGCCGAGGAGGAGATGTTCCAGGCCCGGCTGAATGGAGGAGGCCGCTAGTCATGGCAACCATTACCTATCGCCAGGCACTGAACGACACGCTTGGCGAAGAACTTTCCCGCGACCCGAATGTCTTGCTGATGGGCGAGGAGATCGGCAAGTTTGAAGGATCGTACAAAATCACCGAGGGCTTGCTGGCCGAGTTCGGGCCGAAGCGTGTGGTCGACACGCCAATCTCCGAGATGGGCTTTGTCGGTCTGGCGACGGGCGCGGCCATGCTGGGCTTGCGTCCGGTCGTCGAGATCATGACGATCAATTTTATTCTGATGGCGGTCGATCAGATCGTCAATCACGCCTCGAAAATCCATTACATGTTCGGCGGCCAGGCGCGCGTACCCATGGTCATTCGCACGCCCTCGGGCGGCATCGGCCAGCTCGCCGCGACGCACTCGCAGAGCTTTGAAAACTGGTTCGCGTACTGCCCGGGCCTGAAGGTGGTCGCGCCCTCGACGCCGTACGACGCCAAGGGTTTGCTGCGGGCGTCCATCCGCGATGATGATCCGGTTATTTTTATCGAAAGCCTGCCGCTGTACGACACCAGGGGCGAGGTGCCTGAAAACGATGATTTCACCGTGCCAATCGGCATGGCCGAGGTGAAACGCGAAGGCACCGACGTGACGGTGGTCGCCTATTCGCGCATGACGGTCGTCGCCATGCAGGTCGCCAAGCAACTTGAGGAGCAGGGCATCAGCGTCGAGGTCGTTGACCTGCGCTCGCTGCGGCCACTTGATCGCCCGACGATCATCGAGTCGGTTAAAAAGACCAACCGCGCGATCGTGATCGAGGAAGATTGGCGCTCGTACGGGATCGGCGCGGAAGTGGCGTCCGTTATTCAGGAAGAAGCGTTCGACTATCTTGACGCGCCGGTGCTGCGCGTGGCCGGTCTGGAAGTGCCGCTGCCGTACGCCGAGCAATTGTCGCGCGCTGCCAAGCCGGGCGCGCAAGATCTTGTGACGGCGATCAACAAAGTGCTGCAAGGAACGAAGAAGAGCCAGAAGTAGAAGCCAGACGCCAGTTGCCAGTCGGCAGTCGCCAGTTGCTAGTATCGTTAAAAATAGCGGCTGCTGACTGCCCGCTGCTGACTGCCAACCGCTAACAAGGAGTAGCAAAGTGGCCGAAATAACCATGCCACGCTTGAGCGACACGATGTCAGAAGGCACGGTCGGACGCTGGCTCAAGCAGCCGGGCGACCAGGTCGCGCCGGGCGACATCCTCGCTGAGATCGAAACTGATAAAGCCACCATGGAATTGGAGGCGTTTGAAAGCGGCGTGCTCCAGAAGATCATCGTGCCGGAAGGGCAGACCGTTCCCATCGGCGAAGTCATTGGCATGATCGGTGCGGAGCCACTCGCGGACGGTGGCGCAGAAACGCAGCCGACCGAGGGCCGCGAGGCCAAGCCGCCGTCCGGCGAGGCCGAGCCGCCGCCGGTGGAAGTTGGCGACAAACAGGTTGCGAAAGAGCAGGCCAGTGACGCGGCCAACGTCAATATCGAGCAGGCGCAGACTTCCGGCACGCAGGCCCAGCAGCCGAGCAACGGCGCGCAGGCGACGGATGGCCGCGTCAAGGCATCGCCGCTGGCGCGCAGCATGGCCGAGCAGAACAATATCGATCTGCGGCAGCTGCAGGGCACCGGTCCCGGCGGGCGCATCGTTCGTGATAACGTCGAGGCGTTCATGAAGCAGGGCGGCGCGCAGCAGCCCGCGCAGGCAGCAGCGCAACCGGCTCAGGCTCCGACGCAGCAGCCCGCGCCAACCCAGATGCCAACACCGGCTGCTCCCGCGTCGGCGGGCGAAGTGCAGCCCATGAGCCGCATGCGCCGCGCGATTGCCCGCGCCATGACCGAGTCGAAGCCGGGCGTGCCGCACATTTATGTCACGGCTGAGATCGATATGGGCGAGGCGATGAAGCTGCGCAAGCAGATCAACGAAAGTGGCGCGTCGGATGTCAAGATCTCGGTGAATGACATGATCGTGAAGGCGTGCGCCAGGGCGCTCACCAAATTCCCGGCGATCAACAGCAGCTACGCATTCGGGCAGGACGGGCAGCCGGGCATCATCACGCATCAGGGCATCCATGTCAGCGTGGCGGTGGCGACCGACAATGGCCTGCTGGCGCCGGTCATCCGCGACGCCGACAAGAAGAGCGTCGGCGCGATTGCGAAGGAAATTCGTGAACTGGCGGGCCGCGCGCGCGAGGGCAAGAGCAAGCCGAACGACCTCGAAGGCGCGACGTTCCAAACGTCGAACCTCGGCATGTTCGACGTGGTCGAGTTCGTCTCGATCATCACCGTGCCGCAGGCCGCGTCGCTCGCGATTGGCGCGGTGCGCGAGGTGCCGGTGGTTCGCAACGGCGAGATCGTCGTTGGGCAGATCATGAACGTGACGATCAGCGCCGATCACCGCGTGGCCGACGGCGCGGTGGCGGCCCAGTTCCTCCAGGAACTGACGCAGCTGCTTCAGTCGCCGATGAGTTTGCTGGTGTAGGTTTTTCAAACCCGACAGGTTTATTAAAACCTGTCGGGTTTAGATTTAATATATTACCTCTCCGGTTTATTCTTTCCTCATCGCCGCCCGCACCCGCCCGATCTGCTCCAGATGCGCCCGCCCATGAGCGACGTAGTTCTGCAACTGCTGCTCAAGTGTCAGCGGCCCATCGACGGCATGCACGCCGGTGCGCTGCCATGCGTCATCGGGCAAACTGCGCCAGAACATGACCCAGCGAACGTGAAGGTTCGCCAACAGCGCCAGCGACGCGCTGAGATCGGCGGTGGATGCGTCGGGAAACTGCGCCCATGCGTGTTCGTCGTACGGCTTGAGCGGCGGATTGTGCTCGGTTGCAATCAGCTTGCAGCGAACGTAGCTGTTCATGTGTGAATCGACGAGGTGATGCACGTTCTGCGCGATGGTCCACTCGCCGGGCAAATACATGGTGGTGAGTTGTTCAGTCGAAAGATCGCGCACAAGCTCGGCGACGCGCGCGGGGAACTGCGCGATCTGCTGAATGAATGCCTCTTTTTGGTCATTAGTAAGCATTATCTTCTCCTTGTTGTTTGTCCGCATGCAAAGATATAGTACCAGATAGCAGCATTCGCGTAACGATGTGGTGCATGATGGCATTTATACTTCATGAATCCACTCGCATTGAACAAGAAAGGGGAAAACCATGCGCCATTATTTTCGCCTCGCAGCCGCGCTCGTCCTGTTCGTTGCACTCGTGCCGTGGGCGCACGCGCAGAACGATCAGCGCTGCTTCCCTGAAACAAATCAGTGCATCAGCGGGCGTATTCGCGAGTTCTGGGAGCAGAATGGCGGGCTGCCGGTGTTCGGCCTCCCGACCGGCCCGCAGCAGGAGATCACCATCGAGGGCAAGCCGTACCAGGCGCAAGAGTTCGAGCGCAACCGACTGGAACTGCACCCTGAAAACCAGCGCCCGTACGATGTGCTGCTCGGTCGTCTTGGCGTCACACGGCTGGAGCAGCAGAGCCGCAATTGGTTCACCTTCCCGAAGTCCGAGGCGCAGCCCGGTTGCCGCTTCTTTGCGGAAACGGGACATAACGTGTGCGGTGATATTCTCGCGGCATGGCGCGCTCATGGTCTTGACCTTGGGCAGCCAGGCGTGAGCGAGGCCGAAAATCTGGCGCTGTTTGGACTGCCAGTGAGCGATGTGCAAACGGAGCAGATCGAAGGGAAGCCGTATCAGGTGCAATGGTTCGAGCGGGCGCGCTTCGAGTTGCACCCCGAGAATCAGCCGCCGTACAACATGCTGCTTGGCCTGCTCGGCAATGAGGTGCGCGCCAACGCTGCGGAAGCGCCGAATACCACGCCAGTCGCATCGCCCATGCCAGCCGCGCCGCAGCCGCCCGCACCTTCATTCAACAATTGCCAGGCCGATCCACATGCTGGTCAAGCACCAAATGATCCAGTCAAGATTGTATCAATTGACAAACGCGCCGAGGTTGTGACACTACAAAACGTCAGTTCGGAAGCGGTGAATCTCGATGGCTGGCACATGTGCAGCATCACGGGCAACCAGCAGCACCCGATTGGCGGAACACTCGCGCCGAACGAAAGCAAGCAGTTTCCCGGTCCTGCTGCCAGCATCTGGAACAACTCCTCAAGCGATCCGGGCGCGCTGTATGATTCGCAGGAGCAGCTGATTAGCTATTATGCTGATTAACACGATGTGGGGTGCGTCTCAGACCTGCCCCTACCATATCGTCGTCCATGAGATGCTTCACATCCGTTCAGCATGATAAAGAAAAGCATTGTCACCCTGAGTGCCGCCATGTCACCCTGAGCGGCGCAGCCGCGAAGGGTCTCAATGAATCTACCATGAGATGCTTCACATCCGTTCAGCATGACATGGTTGTTCCTTGTCATCTTTGTTTGTTCATGTCACCCTGAGCGGCGCAGCCGCGAAGGGTCTCGTTGAATCTACCATGAGATGCTTCACTCCGTTCAGCATGACAAAGAAAAGCATTGTCACCCTGAACGGGTGAAGAGTCTCATTGATCACCCAGTGAGTCACTACTCCTTAAACCACTCAGCACTCAAATCACGCCACTCTGGATTAAACTGTTCGACCAATGCAATCTTCTTCGCTCGTATCCAACCTTTAATCTGCTTCTCGCGGCTGATTGCGGCAATAACATCCGGCGTTTCTTCAAAAAACACAAGCGCATTAATGTTGTATCGAGTGGTGAAGCCAGGAATAAACTTATGCTTATGCTCGTACACTCGGCGCTCAAGGTTGTTCGTTACGCCAGTATATAGTGTGCGTGACCGATTCGCCATGATGTAGACATAATAGGCCATAAGATTGCTCTCAATAATTGTTCACTGAGATGCTTCACGCCGCGAGTATGTCAATAGGGCTGTGTAAACGGCGTCCACTGCTATTAGGCGGGAAAACGGCCCTCGAACCGAATGGCAAGCTGGTTGAGAATACTGGCCCAGTTTTGGGGCGGCATCGTCCACTTGCGGGTGATGTCGCGTGTG
>DASTWM010000250.1:0-2315 GCA_035765855.1 Roseiflexaceae bacterium | reverse complement strand
TGTTGTGCCATAGCATCCATGTATTGGGCGAAGCATCGCCCCGCGCGCTGGACGCGATTGCCAGCCTGGGTGAGCGCATGAGCGCCCGGCTCGTTGCCGTGACCATGCGCTCGCGTGGCCTCCGCGCGGAGGCAGTGGATGCCACCGAGCTCATTGTGACAAGCGATCAGTTTGGCAGCGCCGTGCCGTCCCATCCGCAGACGCGGGCGCTCACACGCGCGCGGATCATGCCGCTGCTGGAGCAGGGCGTTGTGCCGGTCATTACCGGCTTTATTGGCGCGACCGAGGCGGGCGTCACGACAACATTAGGGCGCGGTGGCTCGGATTATAGCGGCGCGATCATCGGCGCGGCGCTCGACGCCGATGAGGTCGCAATTTACACTGACGTGGACGGCGTCATGACCACTGATCCGCGCCTCGCGCCCGACGCGCAAATTTTGCCGGAACTTTCATACATCGAAATGGGCGAGCTGGCCTATTTTGGCGCGAAGGTGTTGCACCCGCGCACCGTGCGCCCGGTGGTCGAGCGCGGCATTGCGCTGCGCATTCGCAACACGTTCAAACCATCACACCCCGGCACGCTGGTTGTTCCGCAAAGCACGCCCGATGGCCGCACCGTCAAAGCCGTGGCGCTCATCCGCAACATGAGCATGATTACGGTCGGCGGGCGGGGCATGATTGGCGTGCCAGGTATCGCCGCGCGGACGTTCGGCGCGGTCGCCAGCGCGGACGCCAACGTGCTCATGATTTCGCAGGCGTCGTCGGAGCAGAGCATCTGCTTTGTGGTGCCAATGGACTCGTCGCAGGCCGTGGTGCATGCGCTGGAAGAATGGCTAAGTAAAGAGCTTGAACGCCGCGATATTGACCGGATTGGCGCTCAGGACGGCGTGGCGATTGTGACAGCGGTCGGCGCGGGCATGCGCGAAACGCCCGGCGTTGCCAGCAGCATCTTTGGCGCATTGGGCGGCGAAAAGATCAACGTGATCGCCATCGCGCAAGGTTCGTCGGAATGCGCGATCAGCGTTGTGGTCGCAGGCGAGGATGGCGACGCGGCGGTGCGGGCGATTCACCGGCTGACGGTGTAGAACCATGCGGGCCGACACATCGGTCGGCCCTTACCAACGATTGCGATGATTATCATTGTGTACGGGCGGACCAATGTGTTCGCCCACGCGGAACAACAATGAACCCACAATTCACCATCCGCACCACCCACGAAAACGACATGCGCGCCTACCGCGAGTTGCGGCTGGAAGCGCTCAAAAATCATCCAACAGCGTTTGGCATGGATTACGAAACGTCGGCGGCGCAACCGGAAAGCTACTGGCTCGAACGGCTGCAAGCGAACGATGATCGCGCGACGTTCGTTGCTGAGTCAGGCGGGCAGTTTGTGGGCATGGCCGGCATTTTTTGGGAAAGCAACGTCAAGGAACACCACGCTGGCTACATCTGGGGCGTGTACGTGCGTCCGGCATGGCGTGGCGCGGGCGTAGCTGATTCACTAATCGCTGCCTGTCTTGCATGGGCGCGTGAGCATGAACTACGGCTTGTGCGGCTGTCAGTGAACGCTACCAACGGCGCTGCCATTCGCTGTTACCTTCGCCATGGCTTCAGCATCTACGGTGTAGATCCGGAAGTTATCTTGTGGGATGGCGTATACTACGATGAATTGTTGATGGTGAAGCGCCTGGTCTCATCACGGAGCACATAAATGAGGGTGGAAGATAGAAATTACCATTTATCATCTTGTCAAAGGAGTAAATGATGCCACAACAAAAGCTCCCCATCGCTATCCTCGGCGCGACGGGCGCGGTCGGGCAGCGCATGGTCCAATTGCTGCACGATCATCCATGGTTTGAAATCGCCGCGCTGACCGGCTCGGAGCGCACGATTGGCCGACCCTACGGCGAACTGGTGCGCTGGGTGCTGGACGACGCGCCGCCTGCCAGCGTGGCAAACATGATCGTCCAGCCGACCGAGCAGGTCGCCGATGTGGCGCTGGCGCTCTCGGCGCTGCCGACCGACGCGGCCAGGCAGTACGAGCCACTGTGGGCCGCGCAGGTCGCGGTCTGCTCGAATGCATCGTCGTACCGCGACGCCGCCGACGTGCCGCTGATTATCCCCGAAGTCAACCCTGATCACCTCGACATGCTGGAGCGGCAGCGCGCCGAGCGCGGCTGGCGCGGCTGCCTCGTCACCAACCCGAACTGCTCGACAATTGGCATTGTCATGGCGCTCAAGCCACTCCATGACGCGTTCGGCGTCACGCAGATGCACGCCGCGACGTTGCAGGCGATCTCCGGCGCGGGCTACCC
>DASTWM010000249.1:0-10064 GCA_035765855.1 Roseiflexaceae bacterium | reverse complement strand
AGGTGCTGGAGAAATATCAGGAGCGCTACCGCTACATTCTGGCCGACGAATATCAGGATACGAATCGGGTGCAGTACATTCTGCTCAAGCAGCTCGCGGCGAAATATCGCAACCTGTTCGTTGTGGGCGACGAGGATCAATCGGTGTACGCCTTCCGTGGCGCAGACATACGCAACATCCGCTACTTCGAGGATGACTACCCTGACGCACGCGTGATCATGCTTGAGCAGAATTACCGCAGCACGCAGTCGATCCTCGACGTGGCGCAGGCGGTGATCAACCGCAGCAACAAGCGCGTGCGCCAGAAGCAGCTTTGGACGCAAAACGACCGTGGCACGCTCGTTTCATTGCAGGAAGCCTACGATCAGGATGAGGAGGCGCGGCTGGCGGCCAGCGAAGCCGCGCGTCTGGTTGCGTCCGGCGACTATCGCCTGAACGACATCGCGATCATGTATCGCACCAACGCGCAATCGCGCGCGGTTGAAGAGGCGCTGCTCACGCATGGTCTGCGCTATCAAATCGTCGGCGGCACGCGCTTCTACGAGCGCAAGGAAGTCAAGGATGCGCTGGCCTACCTGCGGCTGGCGCTCAATCCGTACGACAGCGTCAGCTTCGGGCGCGTGCTGAACTGGCCGGGGCGCGGCATCGGGCAGCGCACGGAGGATGAATTATTTCGCTGGGCCAACGAGCAGGGCGTGCCGATCTACGTCGCGTTGCAGCTTATCGGCGACGAGGAGAGCGAAACCGCGCCGCCATTCAACAGCCGCACCAGGAGCGCGTTGCTCAGCTTTTTGCGCATTCTCAACGAGACGATCGAGTCGCGCGCGAGCATGAATCTCGGCGAGTTGATGGATTTCGCGTTCGGGCGGGTTGATTTTGAAGGCGCGCTGCTGCGCGAGTACGGCGAGGAAGAAGGCCGCGACCGCTGGAACAACGTCCAGGAGTTGCGTAACGTCGCCGCTGGCTACCTGAATTTGCCGCGCGAGTCGCAATTGCCGACCTTTTTGGAGGAGGTGGCGCTGGTTTCTGATCTTGACTCGGTGCAGGAGAATCGCGAGTCAATCACCTGCATTACGCTGCACCAGGCCAAGGGATTAGAATACCCGATTGTGTTTTTGATTGGGCTGGAGGAAGGGCTGCTGCCGCACTCGCGCTCGCTCGACGATGTGGAGGCGCTCGACGAAGAGCGGCGGCTGTTCTATGTTGGCGCGACGCGGGCCAAGCAGCGGTTGTACATCCTGTACGCCTTCCGGCGCACCACCTATGGCCGGACGAATCTCTCGCAGCCCTCGCGCTTCCTGGCCGATATTCCGAAAGACATGCTCAAGCAAATGCCGAAGCGCGGCCATGCATCAGCGGAGCAGACCAGCATGTTCACGAACCGCAGCAGCCTGGGGGGATTAGGCGGCTTTGGCGGTAGTAGCCGCGTGAGCGGCGTCGGCTCGCGGGCCAGCACCACGCAGCGACCGCGTCCAACCGTTGTGCCAAGCGGTCCGAAAGAAGCGGCGTTCTTCGCCGGGCAGAAGGTCAAGCATGCGACTTTTGGCGAAGGTGTGGTGGTCAGTTCCAAAATGGTCGAGAACGACGAAGAGGTGACGGTGGCGTTCACCGGCAAGGGCGTGAAGCGGCTGCTGGCGAGCTTTGCGAAGCTGGAACGGGTGGAGTAGTTGACGATGGACGATGGACGAACGACGGACGAATCTATCAGGTCTTTCGCTCCTTCGACAGGTTCATACCAGGTTTTTCATCATTCGTCCATGCCACCTATACCATCCGCGCTTCGTCAAGGTAGCTCATGAGCTCGGTCGCGCTTTCGCCCTCGCCCATGATTTGCCGCTCATAGCCCTGGCCGCCGGCCCAGATCGTCCACTCTGTCAATGTGAGATTGGGGTGCCCGGCAAGCGTGCGAACGAGTTGTGTTTCCGCGATGTAGCATGCGTCATGGAAACGCCCACCGTAGCCGCGCTCGATCTGCAATGCAGTGCCGCACAGCGTAATCGTATTGTAAATATACACGTTCGTGGCGGCGCGTTGCTCGATGTTGGCGACGATTTTGTCGTAGCTGTGACTGTCGATGTAGATGTCGAACGCGCAATCGTCGCGATTGTGCAGCGGACACGCGCCCGACAGCGGGCCGTAGTGACGGTAGCCATGCAGGTTGAAATGGCGCGTCACCATGTCAAGAAGCTCGTCGTCAGAGGGCGCAAAGCGCAGATCGCAAAACCAGTCTGGCCCGCGTCCGAGGTAATAGAGTTGCCCGAACCACGGGCGTTGTTCGGCGATGTGCTGCCAGCGTGCCGCGCCGTCGTCGAGTGCGTTCATGCCTGCTACCCTGTAAAAAGAATGGCTACAGTTTACCTGTCGCGCAGGCGCGGGTCAAGCAGGTCGCGCAAGCCGTCGCCAAGCAGATTCGAGCTGGCGACCAGCAGCAGCATTGCGAGCGCGGGTATGGTCGCCAGCCACCACTGGGTTGCGATGTAGTTGCGGCCTTCGCTGATCATGACGCCCCATTCCGGCGTGGGCGGCTGCGCGCCGAAGCCAATGAACGACAGCCCGGCCACCGAAAGAATCGCGCCGCCGAGATCAAAGCTGGCCTGAACCAACAAAGGTGCCAGGGTATTTGGCAGCAAATGCCGCCAGATGATCTGCCACTCTGGTATGCCGAGCGTGTGCGCGGCAAGGATGAAATCGCGTTCTTTGAGTGAAAGCACCTGCCCGCGAATGAGTCGCGCGTACACTGGCCATGTCACGACGCTGATCGCGATCAGGGCGTTCGGCAGGCTCGGCCCGAGCGCGCCCGCAATCGCCATGGCTAAAATAAGCCCTGGAAACGCGAAAAAAATGTCGGTGATCCGCATCATGATCTGGTCGGCCCAACTTCCCAGATAGCCCGCCAACAGCCCAACCAGCGTCCCCACACTTCCGGCCAGCAGCACGACCGACACGCCGCTCAGGAGCGACAGGCGCGCGCCATACAGCACGCGGCTGAAAATATCGCGGCCCAATTTATCGGTGCCGAACAGATATTGCGCCGAAGGCGGCTTCAGACCATCGACGACATTTTGTCCCAGCGGGTCATACGGGCTGATCAACGGCGCGAACACGGCCAGCAGCACAAACAGCGCAAAAATAAGAAAGCCGACCAGCACCGCTGGTTGCCGAAATGCGCGCCCCAAACGCCAGCGCTGCGCCACCGGCAGGCGCTCCTCGGTGATGATGGCTTCAACTCGATCCTGTGAAAGCGCCATGATGCCTCGTTAGCTTAGCCGCACCTGCGGGTCAAGGAAATGATAGCCGATGTCAACCAACATGTTGGCGACGGGATACACAATTGCTGCCACGAGCGTGACGCCCATGACCGCCGGAAAGTCCAGACTGACCGCCGAGGCGGTTGCGTAGCGGCCCAGCCCCGGCCAGCCGAAGATTGTCTCGGTCAGCACTGCGCCGGACAGCAGGCTGCCAAACGTGATACCAACCGTGGTCAGCACCGGCGTCATAGCGTTGCGCAGCCCATGCCGCAGAATGACAACCTGCTCGGTCAAACCTTTGGCGCGGGCGGTGCGCATGTAATCCTGGTGCAGCACTTCCAGCATGGACGAGCGCGTCATGCGCAGAATCATCGCCGTCGAGTAGTAGCCGAGCGTGAGCGCTGGCAGGATGAGATGCCACAGGCTGTTTTTGAACGTCGCCCAGTTGCCAGCCAGCAGGCTGTCGATTGTGTACATGCCGGTGACGCGCGCTGGCGGTTGCATGACCGCGTCGAGCCGACCGGGACCGGGCAGCCAGCGCAGGCGGCTGTAAAAAATCGCCAGCAGCAGCAGGCCCAGGAAGAAGATTGGCAGCGAGCCGCCGACCAGCGCCAGCCCGCGCGCCAGTGCATCGAGAATGCCATTGCGATTGATCGCTGCCACGATGCCAAGCGCAATGCCGAAGATCAAAGCCACGATCATGGCCGCCAGCGACAACTCAATCGTCGCAGGCAGAAAATCGCGCAGATCGTCGCGCACTGGACGGCGCGTGCGAATCGACGTGCCGAGGTCGCCGTGCAGCAGCCGGTTGATGTACGTTGCGTACTGCACCAGAGCCGGTTGGTCGAGGCCAAGTTCATGGCGATATGCCTGAATCTGGTCCTCGCGGGCGTTCTGCCCCAGCGCCGCCGCGGCGGGATCGACCGGCACAAGCTGCGACAACGCAAACGTAATGATCGACACGCCGATCATTACAAAGACCAGGCCGATAATACGTTGGATGATAAATCGTGTCATATATTCACGGGATCGAAGGCGACACGATGACATGATGTCAAGGTGAACAATTATCTCATCTTGTCATCATGTCATCGTGTCATCATGTTGCGACTAGCTCTTGCTAATTGTCCAGAAGAAGATAGTCGGCGTCGTGGCGGGATCGTACTGGAAGCCGCTGACGTTTTTGCGAACGCCGTAGGTGCGCACTGGCTGGTACAGCACCGCGTACGGTCCTTCATGGAACAGCCGCTCGGTCATTTGCTTGTACAGCGCGGCGCGTTGGTCGTTGGTCGGCGCGAGTGCGGCGTCCGCAGCAATTTTCGCAATTTCGTCGTTCTGCCAATTGTTGCGCCATGCAATTGATTTGGCGTTGTAGTCCGTGAAAGGCTGCGCATTCGTGTTCGGATCGGGATAGTCAGGCCCCCATGAGAGCATAACCATCTGGAGTTTCTGCGCGCGGTACTGGTTGAGCAGTTCGGAGGCCTGAATCTGCTGAATGTTCACTTTCAGTCCGGTCTTCTCGATGTCGCTTTGGAGTTTGGCCGCCAGCGTCGCATTTTCCAGACCGCCCGTAGCGATGCCTGCGCCGATTGTCAACTGAATCTCGGTGCCATCGGCTACGCCAGCCTTGGCGAGCAATTCCTTCGCTTTGGCAATGTCCTGCTTGAACGGCGTTTCACCCGTGTAGCCCAGGAAGCCGTCGGGAATAATCTCCTGCACAATCTTGCCGGTGCCAGCCAGCAGCGTGTTCAGTTCGTCGTAGTTGATCGCGTAGCGGATCGCCTCGCGCGCTTCGGGCTTATCGAACGGCGCAATCTTGGCGTTCATGCCGATGTATTCAAGCTGTGTCTGATTGGCCTGGACTAACGACACGTCCGGGTTGCCTTCCAGCGCCTGCGCCTGCTCGCGGCCCAGATCCTGCGCAATGTCGGCGTCGCCGGTTTCAACTGCCGATTGCAGGTTGGCCTGCTCGGTGATGTTGCGCATGATCACGCGCTTCATGGCTGGCGCGGTGCCCCAGTAGTTCGGGTTCGCGTCCAGCACGTTCTGGGTGTTGCGCTCCCAACTGCTCAGCACGTATGGGCCGCTGCCCGCCGAATGGTCGTTCAGCCATGTCGAGCCGAAATCGCTGCCAGCATTCGCCTCGACGACCTTCTTTTCCACGATTGCCGCAACGCTGTTGCTCAGCACGGTCAGGAAGACCTGCGGGCTGGCAGTTTTCGGCAACGTTAATTCGACGGTCTGCGGATCGACGGCCTTGAAGCTATCTTTTGTCAGGCCGCCCACATCGGTGAACAAAAACGCTGGCGATTTGTTCAGGTCGATGATCCGGCCCCATGAATACACCACGTCGTCGGCGGTGACGGGCGCGCCACTGGCGAACTTGGCCTTTTCGTCGAGCTTGAAGGTGATTGTCGAGCCATTATCAGTCGTTTTAATATCCCAGCTTTTTGCCAGCAATGGCTTGATGGTTTTGTCGCCCGGCGTCAGCGTGACCAGCGGCTGGTAGATATTACCAACTACCTCAATGCCGCTGAATTCATAGGCGACAGCGGGATCCAGGGAAATCAGATCGGACAAGTCCGCCGCAAAGACCAGCGTTTCCTGCGGGCTTACATCGCCGCCCGCCGCGCCGCCTGATGGTGGTGCGGCCGTGGCAGCGCCGCCCGATCCTTCGGCGGGAGCCGCCGTTGCGCTTTCGGCGGCCGTATTTGTGTTAGATGAATTTGCGTTGGTTGAGTTTGCATTCGATGCAGGATTGGTAGCCGGTGCTGAGCCGCAACCGGCGAGCACTGCCAGCAGCACAAGTGCGAGCAGTTTCTGGGCGAACGAGCGTGGTCCCGACATACAAGTAAGTCCTTTCAGCGTACAGAAATTCAACCAGCGCGGTGAAGGCAACGATACCAGAACATAAAGTATCGCATGCAGAAGAAGCGTGGATGCTGCCTATTATAAAGCGGCTCGTGCGACTGTCAACATGGCACAAAAAAGCAGCGACCATGACCATGATGGCCGCTGTTCCCGCGCAACGTACAGGTGTTAGTTGAAGACTACACTGTTTTAATCCAGCTTGCCGTGCCAAGCCCCAGTGTGCGCTCATAGGTGTCGCCAACCAGCGCGCTGATCACGGCACCGCTGACGAACGCATACACGCTCTTCGGACGCCCGGACAGCATGCCAAGCAGCAGCGCCGGAATGAAGTTCGTCAACGTGACATTAAGCGCAATAGTGGTTCGACCATCTGAGGATGTTTGCATCATGCCAATTGGTTTGGCCTGCCCGCCGTTTGCTTTGGCGCGCACCTGGCTTCCAATCCAGTTTCCCATGAGTGCCGCTCCAGTGAGCAGCAGCAGCCCGATCATTTTACGCAGCAGCCACATCGTCTACCTCCTGTGTGCTGAAAGAACTACCTGAGAACGATGCAAGAGTCAGGCCAGAATGAGGCGAGCAGCGGAGCGGGATAGATGCTAAGCGCGCATGGTTTAGCTAAACAATTCGAGTTGCGCCATGTGCCGGTCGCTCTCCCATGTGAGTGGAGCATTGCGCGGCAGCGCGTGAAGATTCATGCGGCTCACGCTCTCCAGCGCCAGCACGCTCTGCACCATCTTGATCGCGATCTGCGGCGAGTTGGCGCGTTCGGACAGGTGCGCCAGCCAGGCGGTGCGCGTGCGGCCATCCGTGCCGAGGCGGGCCAGCAATTCACCCGTCGCAATATTATCAAGGTGGCCGAGCGGGCTGAAGATGCGCTGCTTGATCGGCCATGTGTAGGGCGCAATGCGCAGCTTTTCGCGGTCGTGGTTGGCCTCGACGACCACCAAATCTGTGTCAGCCAGGCCGTTGATCACGCCGTCGTGCCAGCTTCCCAGGTCAATCGCAACGCCGACGCACCAGCCGTTTGCGCGAATCGTGTAGCCGATTGGCGCGGCGGCGTCGTGCGGCACGGCGAAACTTTGCACCGCGCAGCCGCCGATCCGCAGCGCGTCATCGCTGCCAATCATGAGCACGTCAACGCGGTCGAGCGCGTCACCCAGCGCGGCAATCGTCGGGCCATTGGCGATAACCGGCAGCCCGTAGCGGCGCGCCAGCGGCCCGGCGCTCAGCACATGGTCGCCATGTTCGTGCGTCAACAGAATGGCGTGCAAATCGCTGGGATGCAGCCCCATGTGCCGCAAATGGCGCTCGATGGCGCGCTGCGAAATGCCGCAGTCAACCAGCAGGTTGGTTTCGCCCGTCTGCACCAGCAAGGCGTTGCCGCTGCTGCCAGAGGCGAGCGATGTGACGCGCATGGTCATAGCGTGTCCAGTGCTCCTCGCAAGTCGGTGATGATATCTTCCACTGCCTCGATGCCGACCGACATGCGCACCAGATTGTCGCCGATGTGGCGCTCGGCCAATTGCTCCGGTGTGAGGTCACGGTGCGAGGAGATCACCGGCAGGCTAATCAGCGAGTAAATATCGCCCAGGCTCGTGGCGGGTAAAATCAGCCGCAGCGCGTCCACAAAGCGGAACATGGCGGCGCGGTGCGGCGCGTGAAGTTCAAAGGCCACCATTGCGCCAAACAGCCCGCCAAATGCCTGCGCGGCGAGTTCATGTTGGGCATGCGAGCGCAGACCGGGGTAATGCACCCGCGCCACTTCCGGCTGTTCTTCGAGCCATTGGGCGACGCGCAGCGCATTTCCGCATTGCTGGCGCACGCGCAGCGCCAGCGTCTTGATGCCGCGCAGCAGCATCTGCGCTTCAAACGGCCCGATGATCGGCCCCAGCAGTTTGACGTAACGTTGCAGTAAATCGCGCATGAGCGAGGTACGCGCCACGGCTACGCCGGCAGTGACATCGCCATGACCGCCGAGGAACTTTGTCGCGCTGTGTACCACGATGTCCGCGCCGAGCGTGAGTGGGCGCTGCAAGATCGGCGTGGTCATGGTGCTGTCCACGACCAGCCGCGCGCCAGCCGCGTGTGTGCGCTGCGCAATCGCCGCGACATCAGCAACATGGAGCAGCGGATTTGAGATTTGTTCAATCAGCACCACATCCGGCTGAACAGATTGAAGCGTTTCCTCAAACGTCCCGAGATCGCACATGTCGCAATAGGCCACTGGCACGCCCTGCGCCGCGAAAAAATCATTCAATAAACTGGTTGTGGTGCCATACAGATCGCGGGCGGCCAGAATACCGCGTGGTCGCGGGCTGGTTGCGCCGCGTGGCGTGCCAGCCGCCAGCAGTGCCGCGTGGAGCGCCGCCATGCCGGAGGCGCATGCCACCGCGCCTATGCCTGCCTCCGCCGTCGCCATGACCTGCTCAAGCGCGGCGACGGTCGGATTGCCGTAGCGCGCGTACACGTAGCCAGCGCCGGACGCGAATGCTTGATCAAGCTCGGCGGCGCTGTCGTAGACATACGTCGAGGATGTATAAATGGGTGTCGCCGTTGGTGTGGCGGTTGGCGCGGGCTGGCGCTCACCGTCATGCACCAGGCGGGTCAATAAACTCCAGGATCGCGGCGTATCATCGGGCATGCCAGGGTCTCCACAGGTGGGTTTGTTGAACTCGTTGCGCCGCAGTATAGCACACCTTTTCGATTGATATAGCCACACAGATCACAGAGATCACAGAGACTTAGACATGTGTAAAGACCTCTGTAGCTGTATCAAGGCAGCGCGAGAATGTCGGACAGCAGCGCGAAACCAGTGGCGACGCCGCCCGCGCCCGGCCCGATCAGCGTCACGTCGCCCAGCAGGTCGGTGGTAAACGTGATCGCGTTGGTCGCGCCGCCCACGCCCGCAAGCGGATGGCTTACGGGCAGGCGCATGGGCTGGACGCTGGCCGTCACAGCGTCGCCGTCGCGCTGCACATGCGCAATGAGCTTCCAGCGCTCGCCCGCCGCCCGCGCTTCCGCCACGTCGTCGGATGTGATGCCAGTGATGCCGGTGCGCTGCACGTCGGCGGGTCGCAGGCGCGCATCGAACAGCATGTTCGCCAGAATCACCGCCTTGCCCGCCGCGTCATGGCCGCCCACGTCGCCAGTCGGGTCGGTTTCCGCGTAGCCAAGCCGCTGCGCTTCCTGAAGCGCGCCAGCATAGGACAAACCGCTTTCCATCTGGGTCAGAATATAATTCGTTGTGCCATTCAGAATGCCGCGCGCCTCGCGTAGTTCGCAGCCCGCCAGATCGCTCCAACCGAGCCGCAGCGCTGGCGTGCCGCTCATGACCGTGCCTTCGTAGCCCAACTGCACGCCGGCCGCCCGCGCCTCCTGCAGTAGCGTCGGCCCATGAAGCGCGAGCGGGCCTTTGTTGGCCGTGACGACGTGCATACCGCGCCCAAACGCCGTGCGAATGTAGCTCGTCGCCGGTTCGCCGCTGTCGAGGTCGGTCGAACTGACTTCCACCAGCACGTCGGCCTCCACCTGATTGATAAATGCTTGCGGGTCGGTCGTTTTCGTGCCGTCAAGCTGGCTCATGTCGTGCTGCTCGGCGGCCCGGAGCAACGCGGCAAGATCAAGGCCGTCTGGGTTGGAAACGCCACCAGCGCGGCGCGTCGCCACGCCGACAAGCGACAGCGCAACGCCGTAGCGCTCGTTGATCCAGTCGGCGCGGCGCTGCAAAATCTGGACGAAGCCCTGCCCGACTGAGCCAAAACCAATCATCGCCAGGCGATAGGTGCGATTCTGCATGTGTTTTGCTCCTAATAATGTTATGATCGCCATCATACCAAACCTTGCGCAATTGACGATCAGCCAGGAGCTTTCTATACTGGTGCGCAAATGAGTTGAAAGTGCAGCGTTATGGTGGACAACAAGGCGAAAGCGCTGTTCCCGTTTGGG
>DASTWM010000248.1:0-13921 GCA_035765855.1 Roseiflexaceae bacterium | reverse complement strand
TGGTACGGTACGTCGTTGCCGACCAGATCGAACAGCCGGAACGTGGCGGTGCGCGGGTTGCCGATCAGTTCGCCGGTCATGCTATCCACTTCCTCGACCGTGTAGCCATGCTCCAGCGCGTAGTTCAGCCGCGCCTGCCCGACGTAGGTGCCGATCCGGTTGCCGATGAAGTTTGGGCGATCCTTGGCGATCACCACGCCTTTGCCGAGCCGTTCGTCCGCGAATTGCATGATCGTCTCGACCACCTCCGGCAGCGTGTCCGGCGTCGGAATCACTTCCAGCACGTACAGGTAGCGCGGCGGGTTGAAGAAGTGCGTGCCGAGAAAGTGCTGCCGGAATTCGTCCGAGCGGCCTGCGGCAATCGACGCAATCGGAATGCCGCTGGTGTTTGATGAGACAATGCTGCCCGGCTTGCGCGCCTGCTCGATCCGCTCCATGAGCGCCCGCTTCGGCTCAAGCTGCTCGACGACGACCTCAACGATCCAATCGGCGTCGCTGATCATGTCGAGATTGTCCTCGATGTTGCCGATCGTAATCTGGCTGGCCCGCTCGGGCGTGAACAGCGCGGCGGGCCGGCTCTTCTTGACGCGCTCGAAGCCCGCGCTGACGATCCGGTTGCGCACGGCGGGCGACTCCAGCGTCAGCCCCTTGGCTTCTTCTTCGGGCGTGAGTTTGTTGGGAATAATGTCGAGCAGGGCAACCTGGCAGCCAGCGTTCGCGCAATGCGCCGCGATGCCGCCGCCCATGGTGCCTGCGCCAATCACAGCAACTTTTTGTATGTCGGTCATCAATGACTCCTTTATCTATCTCACTGCACTGCTGCATGCGGCTTGGTGGAATGAATGTTTATTGTACCATTTCTGCTCGTGAGAAGGAGCAAATGGGCCACAGAGATCACAGAGGTTACAAAGATAACTACGGTTTGAATCTATTCCTCGGTGTTCTCTGAGTTCTCTGTGGCAATAACTAAAAGCTGGCCGCAGCAAGTTGCAGGAGAAATGGCAGGCTGCCGTCGAACTTGAGTTTGCCGGTCATGAACGCCAATTGCCCATTCAGCGAGCCGTTCATCAGCGCCTTGTAATCGTCAGCCTTCATGCGAATCGTCACGTCGGGCGACGCCGCGCCGCCGTACACCGTCGTGCTTTCAATGCTGGAGCCATCGGCGCGGGCAATGTCGAGCCGCAGCGCGCCCCTGAGGTTCCTGACCGCATTGACCTTGCCCTGCTTGACGAAGCGGATCAGCGGCTCGCCAATATGAACCACACCGCTGAGCCAATTTTCAATCGTGGTGGTCGTGTAAAGATCGCTGTTGGGAATGCCGCCCGGCACGACTTCAAGCTGGCCGTTTGCGACGCGCAGGCCGTAGGTGCCGCCGCCCGCGCCGCTAATCGCGTAGGTCGAGGTAATCTCCGGCTGCGCGGCGGCTTCCGGCGACAGGTCGGCCATGGCGGTGGCGAACTGCGCTGGCAATATATTCTGGCAATATTCGGCCACGCTGATCTGATCGGACATGCACGCTCTCCTTTATCACGCGCCATGCTGCCTCGCACGGCGCTTCTGCATGCTCTTGAAACACAGACTGCCACAGTGTACCATAGCGGCAGCGCGAAGTAATTCACGGTGCCTGGGCTGGTATCATGCATCTGCATGGGCATACACTTTGCTGGTTACATGAGCAATCATGTATGCATGAAGAAGGAGAATTACGAACATGCACGATCTACCTTTGCTATCAGTGTACGATGTCGCCATCCGCCTGAGTATCTCAGAACATACGGTTATCAATCGGGCCAAGAACGGAACACTGCCCGCCCAGATGGTCGACGGCGTGTATCGATTCCAGCCTGATGTTGTGGCCGCGTATGCTAACGCTAATCCTGACGCTGATCCAGATGGCGATGGTAAGATCAACGATCTGATACGACCATGAGGCGAATAGCTGGTAGCATCCGCAATGTTGCGGGTCTCTGCTATAATCGCCCGCATGACAACAGGTTCATCAATCGCATCAAGCCCGCGCATCATCCTGATCACCGGGAACATGGCGGCGGGCAAATCGACGGTTGCCCAGGCGCTGGCGGAACGCCTGCCCAAAAGCGTTCACCTGCGCGGCGACGTCTTTCGACGGATGATCGTCAATGGGCAGGCCACCATGGGCGCGGTACTGTCCACCGAGGCGCAGCAGCAATTGCTGTTGCGCTATCAGTTGGCGGCTGACGCTGCGAAGCGCTACGTTCAGGCGGGTTTTACGGTTGTGTACCAGGATATTGTGATCGGCGCGGCGCTGCCTGAGGTGGTCGCATCCTTTCGCGGCTATCCGCTTTCGGTGATCGTGCTGTGCCCGCGCGCGGAGGTCGTGGCGGAGCGCGATGAGTCGCGGGCCAAAACCGGCTACCAGGATCATGCCGCCGTGCAGGTGTTCGACCGCATTCTGCGCACGGAAACGCCGCGCGTCGGCTATTGGCTCGACAACTCAAATCTGACCGTTTCGGAAACGGTCGATGCTATTCAGCGGCACCTCGCGCAGGCGATTGTCGTCATGACCGATCGCGCCCGATAACGCTAAGAAGTATTCATATACATTTCTACGCGCGTAAATAGCGACCGATGTGCGTGTGTCGTAATCCCCGCAGCTAACCTCTTGGCAGAGATGCTACAATAAAGTAAGCTCATGAACTAGCCGCTCTCGCAGAAGGGATGACTGCCATGCCTCGTCGATTCCACCGGTTGTCGCCGTTCATCGTTGTGCTTGCCGCCGCTGCCATGCTGCTCGGCGTTGCGACGCCCACCGCGCAGGCAGCGCTGCAATGTCCCCCTTCTGGCACGCACACCATCCAGCTGGGCGAAGCGCTGTCAGGCATCGCCGCGCGCTACGGCGTCTCAGAGGCCGATCTTGCGCAGGCCAACGGCATTACGAATCCTAACCTGATCTACGCCGGCAAAGTGCTGGTTATTCCAGGATGTGGCGCTCCGTCAGCCGCGCCCGTGGCGAGCGCCGGACAAGGTGTGCATGTCGTCGCGCCGGGCGAAACACTTTCGAGCATTGCGGCGCAGAACGGCACGACGGTTGAGGCGATTGCGCAGGCCAACGGCATTGCCAATCCCAATGCGATCTATGTTGGCGAGCGGCTGGTTATTCCTGCGGGTGGTGCTGGTGGCGTGGCGATGTCACCGGCGGGGAGTGGCGGCGACAAGCGGATCGAGGTCAACCTGAGCCAGCAGATGATGTACGCCTATGAGAACGGCGTGCTGGTGCTGAGTTCGGGCGTTTCGACCGGGCGGCCCGGCTGGGACACGCCGCCCGGCAATTTTGCAATCTACGCCAAATACGATCTGCAGACCATGACCGGCACGGCCAGCGGCGAGTCGTGGGTGGTGCCGAACGTGCCACATGTGATGTACTTTTACTACGGCGACGCGCTGCACGGCACGTACTGGCACAATGCGTTCGGCACCGGCGCGCGGCTGAGCCACGGCTGCGTCAATCTGCCGCTCGACGTGGCGGCGCAGCTTTATTACTGGGCACCGATCGGCACGCCGGTCTGGGTGCATTATTAGCGGATTTACGATTCTTCTGTGGCGCGGGTTGTCAATCCGCCCTGCTTCCTGACCAAATTGTTCACCACGAAGGCACGAAGACACGAAGATGTTCTACATGCCGTTTCACCTTTCGCGCCTTCGTGGTTATGTAAATCATACGTCCAGAATCGCAAGTAAACTACGGCACCTGCGCGCCGAGCGCCTCGACATACACGGCGTAGAGCGATTGGCTGGCGGTCATGAACAGCCGATTTTTCTTCAGGCCGCCAAAGCACAGGTTGGCGCACGCTTCGGGCAGGTGGATCTTGCCGATCAGCGTGCCGTCGGGCGCGAAGCAGTGCACGCCGTCGAAGCCTGCGCCGCCCCAGCCCGCCGCCGACCACAGGTTGCCGTCCTGGTCGGTGCGAATGCCGTCTGAGCCGCCGGGGCTCATGGTTAGAAATACGCGGCCGTTGCTCAAGCGCCCGTTTTCCACGTCGAACACGCGGATATGGCCGGGCAGGCCAGTGTCCACAATGTAAAGCAGCTTTTCGTCCGGCGAGAAACACAGGCCGTTTGGCCGGTCAAAGTCGTCGGCCACAATTGTCGGGTGGCCGGTGGCCGGGTCAAGCCGGTACACATGACGTGGCAACTCGAACTCCGCCCGGTCACCCTCATAGTTCATCATGATGCCGTAGCCCGGATCGGTGAACCAGATCGAGCCGTCGGAATGCACCACCACGTCATTGGGCGCGTTCAGGCGCTTGCCCTCGAAACTGTCCATGAGCACCGTGATTCGTCCGTCGTGCTCGGTGCGCGTGACGCGGCGCGTGCCATGTTCGCAGGTGATCAGGCGGCCCTGCCGGTCGCGGGTGTTGCCATTGCTATTGTTGGACGGATGCCGGAACACGCTCACCGCGCCGGTCTGCTCATCCCAGCGCAGCATGCGATTATTCGGAATGTCGCTCCACACCAGAAAGCGCCCGTCGCCGAACCAGACCGGCCCCTCGGCCCAGCGGCAGCCAGTCCACAGCCGCTCCACCGCCGCGCTGCCGATTCGATAGCGGGCGAAACGCGGATCGAGCGTCTCGATCGCCGGGTCGGGATAGCGAACAATGCCGCGATCCGCAGGCTGTGCAGAAACGTACAATGGCGCACTTAATGGATCGTTCATCGACATGATGCTCCTTGAACAGCTTCACAAATGCTTCGGAAAAGCATTACCGCGCAGAATGTATCACAAAAAGAAGAACTGCTTGAGATCGCGTCCGTCCTTCGTGGCAGGATGATACTGCTCCTGACAAAGAGTGGAGGTAACAAGGCTCACTCTGCCACGTTCTTGTAGGCGACGAAGTGCGTCGGCGTGACGCGCACCACCAACTCGCCCGCTATGCCATTGCGCTCGCCAAACGCTTCGGCCTGATCCGCGCCCATGTAGCGCCCGCCGATGCGCGTGGCCCAGCGGCGTAGCTCGGCCATGTCGTCGAGCAGCGTGGCCGTGCCTTCGATCATCACATAGTCGAACGGCGGCTGCTCGTTGTCCACGCAGATCGCGACGCGGCCATCGCGGGCAATGTTTTTGCCTTTGACCGAGGCATGCCAGGTGGTGAAAATCAGATCGTCGCCGTCCATGTCGTACCAGATCGGCACAACATGCGGGCGACCGTCGGCGCGCACGGTGGCGAGCTTGCCGGTATGCGCGTGATCGAGCAAAAAGCTGCGGATTTCATCGGGCGTCATGGTGTCCATGCTCATCTCCTTCGCGCTACCCAGGATGCTGTGCAATAGCGCGGGTTGCCAACCCGCGCCACAAGCGCTCTGAGGTATGCGTACAACGCCTTGTCTGCATAAGGTGAGTTACTCCATGCCCGCATACGCCGCGCCAAGGAGCGCCACTTTGGGATTCAGGATGACGTGGACCGGCAGCCGCTCCATGAGTTCTGCGAAGCGGCCTTTGTGCAGAAATGCGTCACGGAAGCGCGCATCGGACAGCACGGGCAGAATGCGCGGCGGAATGCCACCGCCCAGGTACACGCCGCCGGTCGCCATGACCGTCAGCGCCAGGTTGCCCGCCTCCGCGGCGAGAATCGACACAAACGTATCCAGCGTGGCGGCGCACAGCGGCGGCGGGTTCGCTTCCAGCGCCGCCATGACGATCAGCGGCGTGGGATCTCGCGCGGCGGCCAATTGATCGGCGAAGGTGTCCGGATCTTCGCCGGGGCGCGTGGCTTTGAAGAAATCGTAAATATTCGGGATGCCGATGCCAGAGCAGACCCGCTCGTAGCTAACATGACGGAAATGGCCCATCAGGTAGCGCAGCAACTCGACTTCGGTTGCGGTGTTCGGCGCGAAATCGGCATGGCCGCCTTCCGAGGCGTGCGGCTCGTAGCGCGCGCCGTTCCATGTCAAAAATGCCTCGCCCAGGCCGGTGCCAGGCGCAATAATGGCGAGGGTACCGCCTGCTTCGGGCGTGCCAGCGTTGAGCGTATGCACATCCTGCGGTTGCAGGTGCGGCACGGCGTAGGCAATCGCTTCCAGATCGTTGATCAGCCGCACCGCCGACCAGCCGAACTCGTGCTGCATTGACCGCGCGTCGATGAGCCATGGCAGGTTTGTGATCGACGCGCGCCCGTCCGTCACCGGGCCAGCAACGCCAAAGGCTGCCTGCGTGACGGCAATGTCATGGTGGCTGAGAAAATCGCTGACGAGTTCCTCCAGGCTCTCATACCGCGCGCTCGGAAACGTAGCTTCCACAAGTGGTGCCTGCAACTGCGCATCCGGCACAAACACCGCGAGGTTTGTTTTGGTTCCGCCAATATCTCCCGCTAACAGCATGGATTTCTCCGTTAGAACAAACAGCTTCATGCATGGATAAACAACGACGTATCGACACTATCGTGGTGGGACAAACAAGCCTGCAACATTGCTGTGGCGCTATTGTACCATTTGCCGCGCATGGTACGTTCATGAATAAACGGAGGGGCAGGTCTGAAACCCGCCCCTCCCATAGCATGGCAATGATGATTGTTACAGGCTACGCTGCCTCAGCCTCGCGCGCCAGCCGTTGCTGCAACAGCGCCAGCACAGCCGCTTCCTCAGCCCGCAGCGAGCCGAGATTCTCTTTTAACTCTTGTTCGGCCTGCTCTTTCCAAAACGTCAGCAGCGAGCCGTCAAGGTAGGAGTTGAGCACTTCCGGGTGAACGTAGCACTTGCGGCAGACCGAGGGCGTGTTGCCCAGCCGCTCGGCCACCCGCTCGATCGCCTGCACCACATTTTTCCTGGCCTGCGATTGCTTGTCGAAGGCTTCAAACTCTTGCAGCGCCATGGCGGCCAGCAGCGTGCCCGACCATGTGCGAAAATCTTTGGCGGTGAAATCCTGCCCGCTGATCTCGCGCAGGTAATCGTTCACATCGCCGGAGGTTATGTCCTGCCGCTTGCCATCCTCGTCGATGTATTGAAATAGTTCCTGGCCGGGAATATCTTTTGACCGTTGCACAATATTGGCCAGGCGCTTGTCGGCCAGGCTGATGGTGTGGCGCACGCCGCTCTTGCCGCGAAACTTGAACTGAATCTTCGCGCCTTTGACCTGCACATGCTTGTCGTGCATGGTCGTCAGACCGTATGAGTGATTGGATTTCGCGTACTCGTCGTTGCCAACCCGAATCATGGTTGTTTCGAGCAGGCGCACCACCGCCGCCAGCACCTTTTCACGCGGCATACCCTTGCGCTCAAGGTCTTGCTCCACCCGCTCGCGGATGCCGGGCAGTGCCTTGCCAAACGCGATCATGCGTCCGTACTTGTTTTCGTCGCGCACCTCGCGCCAGCGCGGATGGTAGCGATACTGCTTGCGGCCTTTCGCGTCGCGCCCGGTAGCTTGAATATGGCCGTTCGGGTCGGGGCAAATCCATACGCTGGTATAGGCGGGCGGAATGGCGAGCTTGCGGATGCGCTCCAGCGTCGCGGCATCCTTGATTGTCCTGCCATCTGGGCCGATGTAGCTGAAGCCCTTGCCTGCGCGCTTGCGCCTGATTCCGGGGTCGGCATCGTTCACGTAATTGAGCCCGGCCGTTTCCGCCGCTTGTACCGGGTCTTTTATAAATTTTGGCTCGCGCCGTTGCTGTCGTCGTGTTCGTCTCATGGGTCACCTATTCGTGGAATCGTAAATGCTTATTATGGCAAGCAAAACGTATGCCAGAAACAGGTGCGCCGCGCGATGGGGAACCAGAGAATCGAGAACCGGAGAACCGTCAACCCACAATCTGCAATCTGCAATCTGCAATCTGCAATCATCCGTAGCGCGCCACTTCAATGAGGTTGCCATCCGGATCACGGAAGTAAATGGATGTGATCGTGCCCAGCGCGCCAGTGCGCTCCACCGGCCCCTGCTCGATTCCCACGCCGCATGCGCGCACATGGGCGATCACCTGCTCAAGCGGCTGGGTGGTAATCAGGCAGAAATCGGCTGAGCCAGGCGTGGGATGGCGCGCTTTCGGCTCGATCTCACGCCCGGCCTGGTGCAGATTAATTTTGTGCATGCCGAACTGCATTGCGCGGCGCCCCTGCCCGAACGTCACAACCTGCATGCCTAGCACGCGCGAGTAAAACTCGCAACTTGCCTCAACGCTGCGCACCGTCAGCACAAAATGATCAATCCGGTCGATCATGAGCCCTCTCCGGGACGATGGACGATAGCAAGAAGCGCAGAAGCACTAATCATACGTGTTAAAACAGCGTGCTGGCGAGCTTGCGCCGGTATTCAGCGACCAGCGGCTCCCCGCTGCCAAGCGCCTCGAACAGCGCCAGCAGCGTTTTGCGCGCGCCATCATCATGGAATGATCGGTCGCGCTGCACAATCGTCAGCAGTTGTTCCATGGCGGTGGCATAGCGGCCCTGGCGCGCGGCCAGCGCCGCAAGCCGGTAGCGCGCCGCCATATCCGCTGGCTGGCCGAGAATCTGTTCGTTCAACGTGGTTGAGTCCGCGTCGGTAGCCTCGGCGAAGAACGCAGCCAGGCCGAGCAGCGCCTGCGTGCGCGGGTAGAACGGCGTACCTTCCGGCACTTCGCGCAGCACCGCCGCGCCTTCCGCGTCGCCCTGCAACAGCAGCAGGCGGCCAAGCTCGAACAGCGCAGTGACATTGGTTGGATCGCTGCCGAGCACCAGCCGGTAGCGCGCCGCCGCGCCTTCCGGATCGCTGGCTGCCATGCTGCCCGCAGCTTCAATGAGTTGCTCGGTCTCGTCTGGCGCGAGGCGCTTGAGCCATGCCCGCACCTGCGTTTCCGGCAGCGCGCCGGTAAATTCATCGACCAGTTTGCCGTCGCGCACGGCCTTGACCGCCGGGATGCCCTGTACGCGGAACGCCTGCGAAAGCCGTGGGTTTTCATCGACATTGACCTTGGCGAGCACCCACGCGCCGTTTGCCTCGCGCGCCAGCTTCTCCAGCGTTGGCCCCAGCGTGCGGCACGGCCCGCACCACGGCGCCCAGAAGTCGATGACGACCGGCACCTGGCGCGAGCGGGCGACAACTTCATGATCGAAGTTCTGCTCGTTGACTTCGATCACTGCTTGATTCTGGGTATGCTGATGTGCTTGTGTTGTCATGAACGGTCTCCCTGGTTATCAGATATATTTTCTCATTAAATGTATTTTTCAGCCAGTGGCAAACAGTTGCTGGTACACGCCTTGCTAATGCCTGCATCACACCTGTGCATTACCTGTGTTTATAGCGCTCTGGCTAAGTGTAGCAGAAAACCAGCAGCGCCGCCACGGACTCATATTTGAGCGCATGTTCGTATGCTATAATGAGCAGCATACCATCTGCTACATCACAATAGCAAAGGCGCTGGCTGTTTCTCCAATATGCCATCTGCCGCTTGTACACCTCTGGCCTTTGGACTCGCCATGCTCATGGATAGAAGGAGGACGTAGCCACAGACACACATCAGCAGTTCTCGCGCATCATCTTTTGAGACCATGTCGTCACGTGAACAGAATAGCTCAATGAACGAGCGAAAGGAAACGTTGATGGAGCAGAGAGTTACCAATCGCTGGCTCATCGCCGCAGCGGGCGTGGTGATGCAGATTGCTCTGGGCGCGGTGTACGCGTGGAGCGTATTTACCAAGCCGCTTATTGCTGCGTTTGGATGGTCCAATCCCCAGGTCACAGCGACATTCAGCATCACGATCTTTACGCTGGGCGTCGCGGCATTCTTCGGCGGGCTGTGGATGAACCGCGTCGGGCCGCGCACGGTCGGCATTGCGGCGGGCGTCCTGTACGGGCTGGGCGTGTTCCTGGCGAGCTTCTCGTCCAATAGCCTGTGGGTGCTGTACCTGACCTATGGCCTGATCGGCGGCTTTGGCATTGGCCTCGGCTACATCGTGCCGGTGGCGACGCTGGTCAAGTGGTTCCCCGACCGGCGCGGCTTTATTACCGGCGTGGCGGTGGCCGGCTTCGGCGCGGGCGCGCTGATCACCGCGCCAATCGCGACCCGGCTGATTCAGTCAAGTGGCGTACTTCAGACATTCGCAATCCTCGGCATCGCCGACCTGATCCTGGTGACAGGCGCGGCGCTCTTCATGCGCAACCCGCCCGAAGGCTACACTCCGCCGGGGTGGACGCCCTCGGCGGGACAGGCGGCCCAGCGGGCGAAGCGCGATTCCACGCTAGGCGAGGCGCTCAGGACATGGCAATGGTACGCGCTGTGGGCGCTGCTGTTCCTGAACGTCACCGCTGGCATCTCGATTATCTCGCAGGCTTCGCCGATGGCGCAGGAGATCACCGGCGTTGACGCGACGGTGGCCGCCGGGCTGGTTGGTCTGATCTCGATCGCGAACGGATCGGGCCGCTTCCTGTGGGCCTGGTTCTCCGACTTCATCGGGCGCAAGTGGGTATTCCTGATTATGTTCCTGCTCCAGGCGGCGCTGTTCTTCATCATGCCGCTGGTCAGCGCCTTCGTGATCTTCTCGATTCTGGCCTTCATTATTGCGCTGTGCTACGGCGGCGGTTTCGGCACCATGCCAGCCTTCGCCGCTGATTATTTCGGCCCAAAGAACGTCGGCACAATTTACGGCCTGATGCTGACCGCATGGGGTACGGCGGGCATCGTTGGTCCGCTGCTGATTGCGTTCCTGCGCCAGAGTACCGGCGCATGGAGCAATGCGCTGTACATCATCGCTGGCATCATGCTGGTCAGCGCGATTGTGCCATTCATCGTCCGCCCGCCTGCCGAAGCGAGTACGGTCGCTCCGACACCTGAGCCAGTGCGGCGGTAAGCGTATTTGTACACGGTTTTCTTCTCCCTCACCCCGGCGCGGGCGCGCCACCCCGCTCCCAATGGGAGCGGGGCCGGGGGTGAGGGCAAGCTCGAAAGGCGTTGCTATGACTTCACACGAACGCATTCCCCTGCTCGCGCGAGCTGCGCGTTATGTCGGCATCATGCCCGACAAAACCTACAGCCGCAAAACCGAAGAAATGCGCGGGCGCATCGACGGCGCGGAAAAGACGATTAGCGTCTGCCCGTACTGCGCGGTCGGCTGTTCGCAGATCATCTATCATCGTGACGGCAAGGTGTTGAGCATCGAGGGCAACCCCGACAGCCCGATCAACGAGGGTACGCTTTGCCCGAAGGGCGCGGCGACCTATCAGCTTGTCGTCAATCCGCTGCGCTTGCTGAAGGTCAAGTATCGCGCGCCCAACGCGACCGAGTGGGAGGAAAAGCCACTTGACTGGGCCATGGAGCGCATCGCGCAACTGACTAAGGAAGCCCGCGAGCGCACCTTCCGCGAGAAGGGCGAGAACGGTGTTCCGGTGAACTACACCACTGCCATCGCGCATCTGGGCGGCGCAACGCTCGACAATGAAGAAAACTACCTGATCAAGAAGCTGTTCTCCGGCCTGGGCATGGTCTGGGTCGAGAACCAGGCCCGCATTTGACACAGCTCGACGGTGCCCGGTCTGGGCGCCCGGCTCGGTCGCGGTGGCGCGACCATGTTTGAGCAAGATCTGGTTCACAGCGACTGCATTGTGGTGATGGGCTCCAATATGGCCGAAAATCACCCGATCGCCTTCCGCTTCGCCATGCAGGCGCGCGAGCGCGGCGCGCGGCTGATTCACGTGGACCCGCGCTTCAGCCGCACGTCGGCCATGGCCGATACGCACGTTCGTATTCGTTCAGGCAGCGACATCGCCTTCCTGGGCGGCTTGATTAATTATGTCCTGCAGAACGAGCTTTATTTCAAAGAGTACGTGCAGCATTACACCAACGCCTCGACGCTGATCAACGAAGACTTCCAGGATACGGAAGACCTCGATGGCATGTTCTCCGGCTATGATCCTGAAAAGCGCCAGTATGACATTGATAGCTGGAGCTATCGTGGCAGCCCGCTGAGCCCGCACGATCACGAAGAGGGCGCGCAGATGCAGGATCAAGTTGATAACAAGCAGAACGCCGAGGAGAGCATTGACACTGCGCAGGCGCAGCGCGGCTCAGGCCACGCCAAGCCGCCCTGGCCGCCAGATCGCGACGAGACGCTGCAAGACCCGAAATGTGTCTTCCAGATCACCAGGCGGCACTTCAGCCGCTATACGCCCGAAGTTGTCAGCGAGATCTGCGGCTGCTCAGTTGAAGACTTCCTGACGGTTGCCAAAGCAATGACGGAGAACTCCGGCCCGGAGCGCACCTCGGCCTTCTGCTACGCGATGGGCTGGACGCAGCACACCACCGGCGTGCAGTTGATTGGCACGGCGGCGCTGCTGCAATTGCTGCTCGGCAACATGGGCCGTCCGGGCGGCGGCATCCTGGCGCTGCGCGGCCATGCGACGATCCAGGGCAGCACCGACGTACCCACGCTGTACAACCTGCTGCCCGGCTATCTGCCGCAGCCCTCGACCATCTCCGGACACAACACGCTTGGCGATTACCTGCGCCTTCAGACGCCGCGCACTGGCTGGTGGCACAACACGCCCAAGTATATGATCAGCCTGCTCAAGTCGTGGTACGGCGACGCCGCCACGGCTGAGAACGATTACATGTACGACTATGTGCCGAAGATTGATAAAGACTACTCCTTGCTGCCCATGATGCAGGAGATGCGCGACGGCAAGATCATCGGCATGTTCTGCATGGGCCAGAATCCGGCGGTCGGCACGCAGGACGCCGGGATGGTTCGCAAGGGACTGGCGCAACTCGAATGGCTGGTCGTGCGCGATGCGTTCGAGGTCGAGACGGCCACCTTCTGGAAGAACTCGCCGGAGGTCAAGCGCGGCGAGCTTGACCCGAAGCAGATCAAGACCGAGATTTTCCTCATGCCAGCGGCCATGATCGCCGAAAAGGGCGGCACCTTTACCAACACCATGCGGCTCATCCAGTATCACGACAAAGCGATCGAGCCGCCCGACGACGCGCGCTCCGAGGCGTGGTTTATGTACCATCTCGGCAAACGACTCAAGGAACTGTACGCCGACAGCACCGCCGAGCGAGATCGCGGCATTCAGGCGCTGACATGGGACTACCCGACCGAAGGGCCATACGACGAGCCGATTATTGACGAGATTGACAAAGAGATCAACGGCTGGACGGTGGCCGACCGCAAGCTGGTGCCGGGCTTCGCGGCGCTGAAAGACGACGGCTCGACGGCATGCGGCTGCTGGATTTACAGCGGCATGTACCCCGCCGAAGGCCAGAACAAGACCAAATCGCGCGAGGGCGACGACTGGGTCAGCCTGGGCTGGGGCTTCTCCTGGCCCGCCAACCGGCGCACGCTCTACAACCGCGCCTCCGCCGCGCCGGACGGTTCGCCATGGTCGGAGCGCAAGAAGTACGTCTGGTGGGACGCCGAGCAGGGCAAGTGGACGGGCTATGACGTGCCTGACTTCCCAATCAACAAAGCGCCCGACACGCCGCTCGACCCGGATGGCGTCAGCATCGAGGCCCATGCGGGTAGCGATCCATTCATCATGATGCCGGACGGGCGCGGCTGGCTGTACGTGCCGAGCGGCCTGCGCGATGGCCCGCTGCCGACCCACTACGAGCCGGTCGAGTCGCCAGTGAAGAACCTGCTGTACGAGCAGAGCGCCAGCCCGGTGGCGAAGATCTGGGAGCGCAAGGACAACCGGATTATCAAACATGGCGATTCGGAGTATCCATACGTGCTCACGACCTACCGGCTGGTGGAACATCACACCGGCGGCGGCATGACGCGCTTCCTGCCGTGGCTGGCCGAGCTTCAGCCGACCAGCTTCGTCGAGATCAGCACCGAACTGGCGGCGGAGCTTGGCATTGACAACGGCGAGTGGGTCACGGTATTCACGCCGCGCGGCGAAGCCGAGGGCCGGGCGCTGGTCACGGAGCGCATGAAGCCCATGCGGGTGCGGCGGCGTTTGGTCCACCAGATCGGCATGCCCTGG
>DASTWM010000247.1:0-7639 GCA_035765855.1 Roseiflexaceae bacterium | reverse complement strand
GTGTCATCGTGTCATCGTGTCATCGTGTCATCGTGTCATCGTGTCACCCGCTCACCCTGCCCGCGTCACCACCACATCGCCGCTGCTGTACAGCGCGTACACCAGACCCATGACGTTGTTCTTCTCGGTCAGATATTCGCGCCGCAGATCGAGCAGCAGCTCGCCCAGCGGCTGATTGCCCGCCACAAAGCGTTGAAGGAACGCCTGCGCGAACTCGGCGGCGAACAGCGCGGGCGTGTCCACTTCCGTGCCGAGCACGCCGCGCGCGCCCTTGGCGATCATATACGGCACGAGGCCATCGTACAGGTACGGGCTGAGTTCCGCGCTCTGGCATGCGTTCAGGAACACCAGCGGCGCGTGTTTGAGCGGCGCGCCGTCAGTTCCAGCGTAGATATTCAGATCTTCCAGCGTGGCCGGGCCGTCCGACAAAATCACGCGCGAGTCATCCACGCCGCCCGCCTCGCTGGGCAGCACGCTTTCGGCATGGCAGTAAAAATACAGCAATTGCGCGGCCAGATCAGGATTGTTGAGCAGCGTGTACAGCTCGCTGATAGTCGTGTAGGTGCTGACATGGACGCCTGCCAGCGATTGCAGGAAGCTCGCTTGCGGGGCGACCGCTGGCGCGAAGCCGTTGCGCTTCAGGTCGTCGTCAATCGTCGTGTTGCAGACAAAGCCGAGCGCCAGCGCGCCGTCGACATGAATGTGCGGGTCGAAGTTGATCAGCGTGGCCGTGCTGAACTCCGGCAAATACGCGACAATGTGCTTGAAGCCCCAGAAGCCTTCCGGGTCAACGTTGTTCTCGTCGAACGGGCGGTCGTACAGCAGCGCCCATGGAAACGTGAAATGCTCGGCTACGACCGAAATGCTGAGCCGCTGCTGTTGCGAAAGGTCGCGCAATAATTGGCCCATGGCGCGCGCATCCGCGCCGTTGCCGGGCGCAAAGAAGATTTTCTGATACAAATACACGCCCAGTCGCGCCAGTTTTTTGAGCGACTCGGCATGCACTTCTGGCGCGATGCGCGTGTCGGCGTTCTGGTACACGTACTGGTTATCCTGGAGCAGGTACACCAATTCGCGGAACGTGCTGCGCGCGCGCGCGACCATGTCGGCAATCGCCGCCTCGCCAAGGTTGATGATGGCGCGGGTCGAGACGCCGTTTTGCAGGCGGAACTGGTAGCCAGTGTCGCGCTTGATAATCAGCAGATTCAACTCTTGCCGCTGGTTGTCCGTTGCGCGCGTGGCGGGAACGGCGCTGCCGAGCGTGAGGCCGCTGCTGGTCACCTGCATGACTGGCCCGACCTGGAGCGCGATCTGCATGTGCTGGAATACATGCCCGTTGACGAAGAACAGCGCGTCAATCGTGCCGGGACCGTTGCGCTTGGGCGTGATCGCAAATGTCGGTTCGTTCTTGGATGGGCCAGTGCGCGGCACGATCATGATCTGCTGATCCGCGCCGGAGATGTCGAAATCCTCGGTTTCCAGCGCCACGGTAATCTCGACCTGTTGCACGTCTGGCGGCAAGCCCGCAAATGCACCCGCCGCGTTGAAACCCGCTGACACACCGCCCTTGCGTGGGCTGGCGACGTTGAACTTCAGTTGATACGTCTGGCCGACCTCAAGCGCCCTGTCCTCCGGCTGGCCGTCGAGCCATGCGTTGATGGCGCGATCATCCTCGGTTGGAGGCGCGGCAGGCTCGGACGCAGGCGGCACCTGGAGTGGTTCGGCATGCGTGAATGTTTCTTCGCCCTCGCCGCGCAGTTCTTCGGCGAACAGCCCCACAACCGCGCCATTTTCCAGCACGACCAGGCGGCGATTGGGCTGGCTGCGGCGGAGTTGGCGCGCGTCCTGCTCACTGAGATCGGCGCGCTCCACTGCCATGCTGGCGGGCGGCAGGCCGGGCAGTTGTTCCAGCACCACGGACGCGATGTCTTGTCCGGCGCGCTGCGCGAGTTGCACCAGCCGCCGCCAGAACACCACGATGTAGCCGCCCTGCATGGCAGGCAGCAGCGCGTAGGTGTAGTCGCGCGCCTGTCCCTCAGGCGGCAACTGCGCGGCGATCGCCGCGCCGGTCGCGCCCGGCTGCGCCACAACAAAATTGGTTTTGAGCCGATCAAGCGGAAGCGCCATACATGCTCCTTCATGAAAAAGCAGAAAGATGAAGGACGACGGATGAACGCAGAGCGTAAATCGCAGAGCGGATGATTTACGCTCTACGTTATGCGTTCATCCGCCACCCTATCACTCCGGCACATCCGCCGCATCGCTGCCGTGGCGCGAGTCGAGCGAGCCCCAGCGCACGACCGCCTCGGGCGGAAGATCGTAGCGCTGCCGCAGCGTGTTGAGCAGCCATGCCAGCGCGTTCAGTTGTGGTTGGGCGTAGCCGTCAGGTCCGCGTTGCAGCATCACGCCCAGGCTGATCAGATTGATGTTCTGGCGCTGCCCGTTCCACTCGTCCATGCCCGCGTGCCATGCGGCATACTCGTCGTCAAGCAGTTGGTAGATCGAGCCGTCCAATGGCAGATAGTAATGCACCATGGCTCTGGACTTGAACGCCGTCATGCTAGCGAGCGCCTGCTCGGCGGGCAGCGCGTCGCTGTGCAGCACAATCAATTCAATCGGCTTGCCCGCGCGGTCGCTGTATGCCGCCAGATCGGCGCGTGGGGCAGCATAATGCAGGATGTGAAACGGCGCGGGCGCGGGTTCAAGCTGCGCGTTCGGTGACAGGAGCGCCGTCAACGGGCGGCGCGTGGTTTCACGCACGCCCAACGTCGCGGCATGAGGCGCGAGTAGCTCGCTGGCACGATGCACGTCGCTCCAATTCGGAATAACATTATACAATGTGTCGGTAGCATACACCTGAATAGCGTAAGCTGCCGGGCCAGTCGTCAGGCGATACGAGTTGGATAGCGGCGCGCCGAGATTCAGGCCGCGCGCGATCTGGTGAAAGGCCCAGTCAGGATGGTAGACCACGCCCGCGCGGGCATAAGTCTGCGTGAGCAACGTATCACGCAGGTGCATGAGCGCCTGATCACTGGTGTTGCCGAGCGCGCTCAGGCGTTGAATGTCGCTCCAGTTCGGCACGCGATTGTAAATGGTCTCGGTAGCGAACACCTGAAACGCGTACTGCACGCCATCCACCGTGATCGTCGCGCTTTCGCCAATCGGCGGGCCGAGGTTGCCCGCCAGCGCGTACTGGTGAAACGCCCAATCGGGGTGAAATGTCGCGCCGCCCGCGCGGTAAGTCGCTTCCAGCAGCGCGCGCCCCAGGCCGCCCGGCGGGATGCTGCCGCCCAGCAGTTCCGACATGCGCCGCACATCGCCCCAGTTCGGCACTTCATTGAACAGCGTTTCGCGCGCAAACGGCTGAAACGCATACTGTTTACCGCCCGCGCCGATCTGCGTGCTTTTGCCGATTGGATAGCCGAGATT
This sequence comes from Roseiflexaceae bacterium, assembly GCA_035765855.1. Lineage (GTDB taxonomy): Bacteria > Chloroflexota > Chloroflexia > Chloroflexales > Roseiflexaceae > DASTWM01. Next base: position 4,210 of record DASTWM010000247.1, on the reverse strand, counting down.
CTGCTGCACCGCGTACTGGTGAAACGCCCAGTCGCTGTTGAAGCCTTCGCCACGGCGGCTGTAGGCTTCGTTGAGCAGCACATCGGCCAGGTGCTCGATGTCGGGCGGCGGCTGCCCGATTGGGCCGGGCGGCGGCGCGGGCGGTGGCTGCTGATTGGCTAACCATGCGTCCACTTCGCCAAACACCCAGTCTTTGGTGACGGCCCAGCCGGGGCAGCTTTTTTGATTCGTATAATCGCGGTGGAACGAGATGAGTTGGCGCGGCGCAATGTTCAGCCGCCGCGAAAGGCCGCCCAGCACCGCCTTCACATTGTCCCACACCGGCCCGCTCGGGCGCACGCGGTCGTAGTCGCCTACCATCTCAAGCCCGATCGAATACCACAGCCTGCCGTTGATTGTGCCAGAATTGCCGACGCCCGCATGGATGCCAATGTCGCGCATGGGCGTGGCAAGCCAGATACCATCCGGCCCGACAAACAGGTGCGGCCCAGCCGTCCAGCCGAGGCCAGCGTAATACCGCTGAATGCCTTGCAGCGAGCGCAGCCCGGCCCATTGCTCGACGGTCGGGCTCCATGTGTGGTGGAGCACCACGCGCGTCGGCGCAACCGGACCAAAATCATAGTTTGCCACATAATTCAGCCAGTCGGCAACCGACAGCATGCGATCAATGAATGGCGGCGCGCCTGTGGTTGGGAAATCGGGCATGAGTATCTCCTCGCAACGACAACCTGCGACACATCGTAGCACGGGCGATCACACGCGTCAACCGGTGAGCGAATGAACGCAGAGCGCAGAGCGGATGCGCGAGTGAACGAGCGATATGTTCTACGCTCTGCGCTTTACGTTCTACGATTGTCACTCAAAACCCTTGACACATTCCAACCGCGCCGCATATAATAAGCGCCTAAGTGAGCAGTACACTGTATGGACGAAAGAACATTTGAACAAACCGTGCGCGAGGCGCTGGAATCACTTCCGCCCGAGTTCGCGCAGCACTTGCAGAACATCGAGGTGCTGATCGAAGCAGCGCCGACATGGGAACACCGGCGCGCGGTTGGCCTTGGGCCGGGCTACACGCTGTACGGTTTGTATCAGGGGGTTCCGCTTACCGAGCGTGTTGGTGGCGCGCCGCCGCTGCCGGACGTGATTACGATTTTTCGTGAGCCGCTGGTGCATGATTTTCATGAACGTGACGCGCTGCGCCAGCAAGTCCGCCGAACAGTGCTGCACGAGATTGCGCACTTTTTCGGTATCAGCGATGATCGGCTGCGGGAGCTTGATGCATACTGAGCCTGCATGCCGATTGATTGCCTGTTTCCCTCGAACCATCTTGAACGGTGCCGCAGGCCGTGTGCTGCACCCTTGAAGTAGCACAACACTGCATCTACGTGAGGTTATGAATCGTCGCTCCTTCTCCGCAGTCCGCAAAACCTTGATCGGTCTGGTGCTGTTCTCCGCCATCTTTGGTTGGGTTCTCATGGCGATTAATACGGTTGGTCTCGCGCAGCAAGTGCTGACACCGGCTACCGTGCCGACCGCTGCCGCAACGTCCGTCGTGCCGACCAGTGTTGCGTTATTCTCGCCAACGTCGAGCGCCGCGCCGATTTTTCCAGACGTGAGCAGCGCCGGGGCCGCGCAAACGCCCGCCGTGCATCCGAAAACCGGCCGCTACATTGCGGCATGGCTGCCGGATTCCTTTTCTGGTGAAAATCGTAAATCCTTCGAAGAAAACGCTGACATCATTGATGAGGTCAGCCCGTTTTGGTACACGCCAACCGCGGGCGGTGGCCTGCAATTCGGGCAGGATGCGCGCGACATGACGCTGGTGGAACTGGCGCACAGTAAGAACGTGCTGGTGATTCCGTCGGTCCACAATGTGGTGAACGGCGTCGATCCGGTGCCTGCGCTGCTGCGCAATCCTGATGCGCGCCAGCTTCACATCCGCAACATTGTGAACGAGGTGCTAGCGTACAATTACGACGGCTTCGATATTGATTTCGAGGCGCTCGACACCAGCCTGCGCGCCGAGTACACCGCGTTTGTCACCGATCTTGCGGCGGCGCTCCACGAGCATGAAAAGATTCTGACGATTGCCGTTCATGCCAAAACATCTGACTACGGCGGCCTGGGCGGCTTTCAGGACTGGCCCGCGCTCGGCAAGGTCGTCGACCGCCTGCGGATCATGACCTACGATTACCACTGGCGCGGCGGCGGCCCCGGCCCGGTCGCGCCGGTGTACTGGGTCAGCGAAGTTGCCGAGTACGCCAGCAGCGTTGTCGATCCATCGAAGGTGATTATCGGCGTGCCGTTTTATGGCTACAACTGGCCGCTCGGCGGCGGCGAAGCCTACGGCCAGACATGGAACATCATTAATGATATCATTCGCTCGCGCGGGCTGACGGTCAATTTGCAGGAAAGCGATGCCGGGCGCGAGGTGCAGGAAAACTGGATTACCTACAACGGGCGCGAGGTGTGGTTCTCGACCAGCCGCGGTCTGGAGGCCAAAATCAGCCTTGTGCAACGGCTCGATCTGGCGGGCATCGCGATCTGGCGGCTGGGCGGCGAAGATCCGCAAAATTGGACGGTGATTCGCAACAAGCTCGCGCAAGATCCGTTCGAGTCGCAGCGCAGCATCAATCGCGTGCTGCCGGAGCCATGACGAGGTGAGCGGGCGACAAGATGACAAGATAATGCTTGATTCTTTGTTCTCTGTTCTTTGTTTCTTGTTCTTTGTTATTGTATGAGTGAATCTGCCATCAAATCCAATCAGCGCGAGGCGCAGGAGCTTTTCACCCGTGGTGTCGCCGCCGCACGCAGCGGCCAGAAGCGCATGGCCGGGGTGCTGCTGTCGCGCGCCGTGCAACTGGATCCGCGCCATGAGCAGGCGTGGCTGTGGCTGTCGGGCGTGATCGACGAGCCGGAGCGCGTGGCGTTCTGCTTACGCTCGGTGCTTTCGATCAACCCGCACAATGAGCGCGCCATTCAGGGCCTGGCATGGCTGGAGCAGCGCAGCAGGATGAAGCCGCCCGCGCCGCCAACGCTGCCTGCCGTCATGCAGTCAGCCGCAAGTGAAGCGCTGGAGCCGGAGTCGGACGGGCGCTGGAGCCGCCTGCGCCAACTGCGCCGGATGCGCCGCGCCCGCCGCGCGCCGCAACATGAAACGCGTGAGCAAGCGCCATGGTGGGTCGGCTGGCGTCGGTCGCGCCGCGAGATGAGCCGGGCATGGGTGCTGGTGTGGAGCACGCTGATCGTCGTCTGGCTGCTGCTGTTGGGGCTGAATTACACGCTTCAGCAAACCATCGACGAACACCGCGCCACGGTGCAGGCGGCGGCTGCCGAGGCTGCCAGCCAGGCGAACGCGCCCACGGCGGTGCCGGATCCCGTGTTCGAGTCGAACCTCGATGTCACGCAGGATGCCGCCGTGCTCGCCTACCTCAGCAAAGTTGCTCCGCCGCGTGAACAATTACGCGCGGCAGTGCAGACTTACCGCGAGGCAACCAGCAAGCCGGGCGGCGCACTCGTCACCCATGTAGAGGCGACGCGGACGTTGCGCGACCAGATCGAGAACACCTACAACGCTTTGTCGGATGTCGACGCGCCGCCCATGCTGGAGCAGGCGCACACGCATTATCTGGCCGGGCTGAAGCAGGAACAATCAGCCATGGATGACATGCTGGAGTTTTACGGCAGCTACGGCTTACAGTTTGCCAACCGCGCCACCGTGCGCCTGCTCGACGCGGGCGAGGAGCTTGAGCGCGCCAAAGCCATTTTTCAGCACTACCAGCAGCAAGCCAACGATCCCCAACGCCACGCTGCCGCTACGGTGCGGTAACGGATTCCTGCTATCTTGAAAAAAGCATGAATATGCCACTGAGATCACAGAGTATACTGAGAAAATGATTGTTCATGAACATATACTCTGTGGCCTCTGTGATCCCTGTGGCAGATGTTTGTTACTATCTCTGCGGAAGTGTAAAAAGAAAGAAACGTAAATCCCATGAACGAACAATCATTATCCTTCCTCAAGCGGCTCATGGCTACCGCCAGCCCGTCGGGTGACGAAGCATCAGCCGCGCGCGTGTGGCGCGCGGAGGCCGCTACATTTGCCGACCAGGCCACCACTGACGTGCGCGGCAGCACGCTGGCGGTGTTGCGTGGTGGCGCGCCGCGCGTGCTGCTGTCCGGCCATATTGACGAAATTGGCCTCATG
>DASTWM010000246.1:0-8636 GCA_035765855.1 Roseiflexaceae bacterium | reverse complement strand
GACACAGGCCAAAATACGGAATGCCGGTTGCGCGCGCGTAATCGGCAACCATGATTTTGCCCTCGATGCCGCGGTCGCCAAAGCCGCCAGGCACCACCACGCCATGCACGTCGCGCAGCCAGTGTTCCGCGCCGTCCTGCTCGATCTGCTCCGACGAAATCCAGCGAATATCCACGTCCACGTCGAGGTGAATGCCCGCATGCCGCAGCGCCTCGGCCACGCTCAGGTAGGCATCACGCAACTCGACATATTTACCAACCAGCGCAATCGGCAGCAGCCGCTTGGGCGACTTGATCTGCGCGACCAGTTCGCGCCATTCTTCAAGATCGGGCGCGTGCGTCGGCAAATGCAGCCGCTCGACCAGGTATGTGCCAAGGCCCGCTTCTTCAAGCACCAGCGGCACTTCGTAAATCGTTTCAACCGTTTCCATGGGAATCACCGCCTCGGTGTCCACGTCGGCGAACAGTGCTACCTTTTCGCGCACTTCGTCGGTGATCGCATGATCGGCCCGGCAGACGATCACATCCGCCGTAATGCCGACGCGCCGCAACTCCATGACCGAATGCTGCGTCGGCTTGGTCTTGACCTCGCCGGTCGCGCCGATATGCGGCAGCAGCGTCACATGGATGTACAGCACATTGTCGCGCCCGACATCTTTGCGCATCTGCCGAATCGCTTCAAGAAACGGCAAGCCCTCGATGTCGCCGACCGTGCCGCCGATTTCCACAATCAGCACATCGGCGTTGGTCTGCTGGGCCACCGTTGCGATGCGCGCCTTGATCTCGTTCGTAATATGTGGAATGACCTGGATTGTGCCGCCCAGGTAATCGCCGCGCCGCTCCTTCTGAATCACAGCGGAATAAATCTGCCCGGTCGTCACATTGCTCAGGCGCGCCAGATTTTCGTCAATGAAGCGCTCGTAATGGCCGAGATCAAGGTCGGTTTCCGCGCCGTCGTCGGTGACGAACACCTCGCCATGCTGATAAGGTGACATGGTGCCGGGATCGACATTAATATAGGGATCGAGCTTTTGCACCGACACGCGCAGCCCACGGCTCTTTAATAAACGACCAATTGCCGCAACAGTGATACCTTTTCCAACAGATGAAGCAACCCCACCGGTCACAAAAATGTACTTCGTCATTTTTCGCTGCTCCTTTTGTGCGAGCTACTATATTTATACGCCTGTGTACTAAGCGTTGTCGCAAACAAATGCGGGTCGTTCAACCAATCGGTCGAAGCGACCCGCGTCCACCGCGTGTTTGGGAGATGTGCGTACGTGTACGTTGTAAAAACGAAACACCCAGATCATGTCATACACAGCATGCTAGCTGTTGTCATCATACGAAATACAACCCCATTGCCAGTAAGAACTTGTTTATTCCAAAACAAACCCGCTACAAAGGGCAGTAGAAAGGGGAAGGTGAGACACCTTCCCCGTTGAGAAATCTTTTTTTGGAGCCTTGCGGCGCTTGTGCAGCCTCGCACATACATTGCGCAACTCGGTTGCGTTCGCTTGGTAGCCGTGCCATGTTCACCAACAAAATGTTCTTTAATTATGGTCTTATTATAGCATATCGAGACCATAATAGACCTGATGATCGACTGAATTTACGCCGCTCATGCGGAACGGCTCGGTAACTGCCGCTTCTTCCTGCCCGCACCTAGCCGAAGGTCTAGGCGGCTGGCTGCGCAAGCGGCTGATGCACGGGTGCGCGCTGCTCGGTATAGTGTACGCATCACATTTCGTTGGGTCGCTCTGCTGCTTGTGCTTCCTCCTGGCATGAAAAACTGTAGCGACGCGACGCAGCTATCACAGCAGTGAAGAAAGGCAATTCTCATGACAGATCAAAGCAATGTTTTAAGCGCGCTCTCGAATGACATGGCCGACGCAGTCGAGCAGGCGGGCAAGGCGCTGGTGCTGGTGAATGGCCGCCAGCGCCAGCCCGCCAGTGGCGTGGTGTTCGGCCAGAACCTCGTGCTGACCGCCGACCATGTGCTTGAGCGCGAAGACAACCTGACGATCCTGACCGAAGATAATCGCACGCTTGCGGCCCAGTTTGCCGGGCGCGATTCATCTTCGGATCTGGCGGTGCTGCGCGTGGATGGCGTCGGCATCGATCCCGCCGCACCTGCCAGCGCGGAAGCGCGCGTCGGGCAGCTTGTGCTGGCGGTTGGACGCCCCTCATCGAACGGCGTCATGGCCAGCCTGGGCATCGTCAGTGGCGTGGGCGGGCCGCTCCGTACCCGGCGTGGCGGCATGCTGGAGCGCTTCATTCAGACCGATGCCACGCCGTACCCCGGCTTTTCCGGCGGCCCGCTGATCGGTTCCAACGGCGCGGTGCTTGGCCTGACGACCACTGGCTTGATTGGCGGCGTGACGCTAGCCATTCCATCAGTGATTGCATGGCGGATTGGCGAAACGATAGCGAACCAGGGCTACATCAAGCGCGGCTATCTTGGCATCAGCAGCCAGCCGGTGCAGATTCCCGAAGCGCAGCGGGCCGGGCGCGAGCAGGATCATGGCCTGCTGATCGTGCGCGTCGAGGATAATAGCCCGGCGCAGCAGGGCGGTCTGTTGCTCGGCGACATTCTGGTGGCGCTCGACGGGCAGACGGTGACTGACACCGACGATCTCCAGGCGCTGCTGGCCGGCGAGCGGGTCGACACGACGGTGCCGGTCGAGGTGCTGCGTGGTGGCAACCTTCAAACGTTGCAGGTGCAAATTGGGCGGCGGAGCTAGAAAAAACGAAGGACGAAGGACGAACGACGATGGACGGCGGGTCAATGAGCAACCTTCGTCCATCGTCCACCGCCCTTCGTCATACGGAAAGAACCATGACAATAGTAGAACGTAAAACCAGCATTAACACTTTCATTCAGCCAGATGCGTTCGCAGCGCTTGCCAGCCAGATGGTCGAACGGGTTCTGCCGAGCGTGGTGCAGGTGCGGAGCGCCGGGCGCGGTGGCGGCGCGGGCGTGGTCTGGCGCACCAACGGCGCGGTTGTCACCAACGATCATGTGATTGGCCGCTCCACACAGATCGAGGTGGCGCTGCGCGATGGGCGGACGTTCGCGGCCACAGTCGCCGCGCGCAACGCCGCGCTCGACCTCGCGCTGTTGCAGGTCGATACAGATGATCTGCCTGCCGCGCTGGTGGGCGACTCGTCGGGATTGCGCGTCGGTGAGCTTGTGTTCGCGATTGGGCATCCGTGGGGCCAGCGCGACCTTGTGACGGCGGGCATCGTCAGCGGTCTGGGCGAGATTGAAATGGTGGGGACGAATCGCAAGGCGCAGTACATCCGCTCCGATGTGCGGCTCGCACCGGGCAATTCGGGCGGCCCGCTGCTCAACGCGCGCGGCGAAGTGATTGGCATCAATGCCATGGTCTTTGGCGGCGATCTCGGCGTCGCTATTCCCGCCCATGTCGCGGCGAGCTGGGCCGTCGGGCTGCCGAGCCGTGGCGTCACGCTTGGCGTGCAGGTGCAACTCGTCCCGCTGCCATCGTTCGCGCAGCAGAATGGCCGGGCGCAGCGAGCGGCGGCGCTGCTCGTGGTCGGCGTGGAGCGCGACAGCCTGGCCGAGCGTGCCGGTGTGTTCGTCGGCGACGCGCTGCTCGAAGTCAACGACACGGCGATTGAGCGCCCGGAAGATCTGCGCGACGTGCTGATGCAGCATGCGGCTCCGCCGTTGCGGCTTCAGGTGTTGCGGGGTGGCGGTATTCAAACCATCGATGTACAATCCTGACGTGTGGTGTGCTGGAGGGTTGTGGAGTGAGCATGCAAGAGCAATCGCCAATTCGTGTATTCATCGCTGCGTCAACGCCGATGCTCCGCGCTGGTTTGCGCGCGCTGCTTGCAAGCGAGCCGATCGACATTGTTGCGCAAGGTATGGTGCTGGCCGATGCCGCCGCGCGCGACGACATTGACGTTATCGTGGTGGCCGATGAAACGCTGCTGGTGGATGCCGCGCGTGTTACGGCAGATGAAGGCCGCCTCTCGATACTCGTGCTGGCCGAAGATGATCAAGCCATGAGCATGTTGCGGCGACTGCCTTTGAATGGCTGGGGCGTTGTGTCGCCCGAAGCGTCGCGCGCTGAACTCCGCGCGGCGGTGCAGGCTGTGGCACAAGGCTTTGCCGTGCTGCCTTCGTCGTTAGCCGGGGAACTGCTCACGCAGCGCGCGGCAGCCTCGCTCGCCGAGCCACTTACAGAGCCGCTCACCAGCCGCGAGCGCGAGGTGCTCCAATTATTAAGCCAGGGTCTTTCCAACAAGCTGATCGCTCGCGCGCTGAACATCAGCGAGCATACCGTGAAGTTCCACGTCTCGTCGCTCTTTACCAAGCTCAACGCTTCGAGCCGCACCGACGCGGTGAGTCGCGGCGCGCGCCAGGGCTTGATCACGCTCTAGAGTGCTTTCCAAAAAGAGTGAGCTATGATATGCTTCAAGAATGGGAGCATATTCAGTCGATTTACGAGAACGCGTGGTGGCGGCTGTCGAGCGAGGAATGCCTCGCAGCGAGGTCGTCGCCACGTTCGCGATCTCTCTGGCAACGCTCAAGCGTTGGCTGGCACTCAAACGCGATCACCACACGCTCGAACCAGGCCAATCGAGCGGTCGTCCATTGTCCCTCAACGACGACGATTTACAAGCTCTGCGCGACCGCCTGATAGCCACTCCAGATGCCACACTCGAGCAGCATCTGGCCTGGTGGAACGAGTTGCATCCCGAGCGCACCGTTTCGCGCTCTACAATCGATCGTGCGATCACCAAACTGGATTGGACGCGCAAAAAAAGACCCTCTTCGCCAGCGAACAAGACCCGCTAGCGCGTCAAGCATTTCGCGATCAGCAGCCATTGATCGATCCGAATGACATTATTGTGCTGGACGAATGTGGCTCGAACCTCAACCTGGCACCTCGCTACGCACGCTCGCCACGCGGCCAGGAAGCGATTGGCTACGTGCCGCGCAATACGCCTCCAAATACGACCCTGATTGCATCACTCTCGCTTGAGGGTATCGGTCCATCGCTGGTGCTGCCGGGAGCAACCGACCGGCTAGCGTTTGAGAGCTACATTGAGCACGTCCTCGCTCCAACCCTTCGACCCGGACAGGTGATTGTGCTCGACAATCTGCGTGTGCATCACGGCGTACGCATCGCACAGATGATTGAGGAGCGAGGCTGTCGATTATGGTTTTTGCCGAGCTACTCGCCCGACTTCTCTCCGATCGAGAACGCGTTTGCGAAACTGAAGCAGCACTGGCGAAAGGCCAATGCGCGCACACTCGAAGCCCTCTATGATGCGATTGCGGCCTCACTCCCAACTATTTCGGCTGCCGATGCCTGCAGCTTTTTCGAGCACTGTGGCTATCAAATGCATACCGTTTAGGCTCATTCATTATGAGCTCTACTCTAAATAAGAAAAGCACAAACGGGTGAGCCATGTCCACCAACCATGACCCACCCGTTTGCTTATCGAAGATATAATACTGCCAAACGTTACTCGGTGCGCTTCATCACGACCACGCGGGTTTCTTCGCCCTCGGCAGGCAGCGACGCCTTGGTAACAGTCAGCTTCTCCTCGGGCTGAACCTCTTTCAGCCCTGTTTCCTGCAAGAACTTGTCAAGTGGCGCAAGCTCCATTTCAAAGCTTTGCTGCCCTTCCATCGCGTAATGCATCGGAATGACCATGCGCGGCTCGATTTGGCCAATGACATTCGTCGCCTCGGACGCAGTGATCGTTTCGCCACCGCCAACTGGCACGAACAGCACATCTACCTCGCCAATGTCATCGATCTGCTGGCTTGTCAATTCGTGGCCCAGATCCCCAAGATGGCAGAACACCAGATCGTCCAGATGAATGACATAGACGGTGTTGCGCCCGCGCTCTGCGCCCTTCTTCTTGTCATGCCATGTGCGCACGCCAGTGATGAGAACACCGCTGACTTCGTACTCGCCCGGCCCCTCTATCGTTAACACATTGTCGCGCATCGGGCGAACCGCCACAACATTGGCATGGTCGCCATGCGAATGGCTAACGGTCACGATATGCGCAGTCGGTTTACCAATCTCAAAGCCCACTGAACTATCATATGGATCGGTGAGAACAATTCCATCGCGTCCGCGCAGGCGAAAGCACGAATGACCAAGATATTGAATATCAGGCATAATGTCTCCAACAAACGATCAAGAACAGAAAACAAGTTCAGATTTCATCATACTCGCTCTGCTCGTCGTCCTCTGCTCTTTGTTCTAGCTCACTCCAAAGCTGGTCGATAATAGGGCGGATCGTTTCAAAATCGAAGCCACGGCGCTGCAGGAAGCCGCCGAGCTTGCGGGTAAACGTAGCGCGGCTATCAGCATGCGCGTATTTATGCACAACACTGCGCGCAAGCTCAGCGGCATGGGCTGCCGGATCGCCAGTTAGCGCTTCATTACTAAGCACCTGATCGACCAGGGCGCGATCCACGCCTTTGCGCCGCAATTCATTGCGCAGCGCCGCCGGACCGCGTGGCCGGTAGGTTTGCCGGTTTTCGACCCACAGTTTGGCGAACGCTCGGTCGTCCAGAAGCCCAAGCTCACCCAGGCGTTCAACCGCATGGTCGATGGCTTCCGGCGCGAACTCCTTGCGTCGTAATCGATCGCGTATTTCTGAGGTCGAGCGTGGCCGCGCTTCGAGCAATCGCAACGCGGCCTGGTAGGCTTTGCTGCCCTGTTCCGCATGCTCAAGCTGCGCAAATTCCTCGTCCGTGAGCGCCTTACCAACATAGAGGCGCGCCTTGCTCAGCGTCGTGAGGCTAACGCCAAGCGCAAACGCGCCATCAATGAAGATATTTACTCGTTGAGAGTCATTCGCTTGCGCCCGCAGTGCGGTAATAGTTCCTGCTGGCATGGTTTCAAGGCGTTCATTATCTACGCTCATGCGTACATAATGAACAGCCTGATACACTCTTATTCTTCCTCTTCAAACAAGCCTTCGCCGTCCACATCGCTCTCTTCTGGAACGACGACTGGAACCGGCGTGCTCATGGTTTGTTCGCGGATGAGGCGCTCGATCTCGTCGGCAAGCGCCGGATTCTCCTGCAAGAATCCCTTGACGTTCTCACGTCCCTGGCCCAGCCGATCGTCGCCAAGGTAGAACCACGCGCCGCTCTTGCGAATGATATTCATGTCGACGGCAACGTCAAGAATATTACCTACGCGTGAGATACCTTCATTCGCCATGATGTCGAACTCGGCCTGGCGGAACGGCGGCGCGACTTTATTTTTGATGACCTTCACGCGCGAACGCGAACCGATCGCCTCCTGGCCGGACTTGATCGTCTCGATCCGGCGGATGTCCATGCGTACCGAGGCATAGAACTTCAACGCCTGACCGCCGGTGGTGGTTTCCGGCGAGCCGAACATGACGCCAATCTTCATGCGCAACTGGTTGAGGAAAACAACTGTTGCGCGGGATTTGCTGATTGCACCGGACAACTTGCGCAGTGCCTGGCTCATCAGGCGCGCCTGAAGGCCAGGGAGCGAGTCGCCCATGTCGCCTTCAATTTCTGCGCGCGGCACCAGGGCGGCTACAGAGTCGATGACGATGAGATCAACGGCGTTGGAACGCACCAGCATCTCACAAATTTCAAGTGCCTGCTCACCGAAATCCGGCTGCGACACCAGCAGATTTTCGGTATCCACGCCGCAGCGTTGCGCGTACAGCGGATCGAATGCATGCTCTGCGTCGATAAAGGCTGCCACGCCGCCTATCTTCTGCGCCTGAGCAATGATATGCTGTGCAAGCGTTGTCTTGCCGCTTGACTCTGGGCCGAAGATTTCGATCACGCGCCCGCGCGGGATGCCGCCGACACCAAGCGCAATGTCGAGGCCGATAGCGCCCGTTGGGATAACCTCGATTGCCATCCGCGACCCGGCCTCGCCCATCTTCATGATCGAGCCTTTGCCATACTTGCGGTCGATCTGGCCCATGGCTGCTGCGAGAGCTTTTTCTTTCTCCGGAGAAATGGCCATTGCCTGTGCTCCTCCATTATTGGTACTCACTCGTGTTTGCTCCTTAAATGTACTCCACTGTGCGATGGCTGTCAACGCAGCAGCATACGGATAGTAACTTGTGTATTATAGCACGAACGTTCGTATGAAACAAGCGTGAATATTGCGGTTGTGCTCCCGAAAACGACGATTGTGAAGCTGAGTTTTCAAGCTTTTTACGTCCGCCTGGTACGATTGCGAAAAAGCTGCTTAAAGAGTTTGACAGCCGCGATTCAGCATGCTATAATCCGCAGGCGTAAGCACATGGGCGTATAGCTCAGTTGGTTAGAGCGCAATCCTGATAAGATTGAGGTCGGTGGTTCGAGTCCACCTACGCCCACCAACTTCAGTAGGCAGTAGGCAGGCGGCAGCCAGAATAGTTGCCTCTGCTTACTGCCTACTGTTTACTGCAACTAAACATGGGGCAATAGCTCAGTTGGGAGAGCGTCTGCTTTGCACGCAGAAGGTCCGGGGTTCGAATCCCCGTTGCTCCACCACATCACAACGCCGAACCTCGCGCCGAGGTTCGGCGTTTTTGTTTTCAGGAGAGGTAGTTATGGCCGTTCCACCACGTAGCGCCATTCAACCCGGCGCGCAGGTT
>DASTWM010000245.1:0-11000 GCA_035765855.1 Roseiflexaceae bacterium | reverse complement strand
TGTGGTATAATCGCCATTTGAACGAACGCAACGGACTGGGGGGCGTGTGAGCTATTCACTCGTGCTGGGCCCGTTCCATCCTTTCTGGCGTGGGCCACAGCGCTTCGTGCTACATGTTGACGGTGAACATGTCACCGATGTGCAATATACTGACGGGTATAATGAGCGCGGCTGCGCGGAACGCCTGACCCGTCTTGATCTTCCTCAAGCGCTTCATCTTGTCACGCGCATCTGCGGTGTCTGCTCCTTCGCGCATTCGCTGGCGTTTTGCCAGGCTCTGGAGCAGTTGTGCGACATGCATGTGCCGCAGCGCGCCGCCTATCTTCGCGTGGTAACGGCGGAGTTGGAGCGAGTTGTGTCGCATCTTCAGACGGCGGCGTTGACTCTTACATCGCTTGGCATGGAGCAGCGCGCAACGATGTTGAACCAGATTCGCGAAGTGGCGCTGCATGCGCAGAAGCTGTTCAGCGGCGGGCGCGTCATTCCTGACATGTGCCTGCCAGGCGGCATGAAGCGCGATGTGACGCCACAACATGTCGAGGAACTGCTGGTTGTGCTGCTCAAGCTCAATCGCATGCTGTATCAGGTGACTGACGAGCTTGTGGAACACCGCGCGCTGCTGAGCCGCACGGTTGGCGTGGGCACACTCCCGCGCGCCGCGGCGGAGCAATTCGGCGTGCGTGGCACGCTTGGGCGGGCATCCGGCGTCGCGCGCGATGCGCGGATCGATCATCCCTATGCCGCGTACGACTGCCTGGATGTGCAGATCACAACGCAGGAAGGCGGCGACGTGTACGCGCGTCTCATGCTGCTGCTGCTGGAGTCGCTGGAATCGATCAGGCTGGCTGAGCAGGCGCTGCAGGAACTGCCGGATGGCGCATGGCAGGGCGCATTTCCCGATGAGTTGCGGGTCGGGCAAGGCAGCGGCGTGGTCGAAGGGCCGCGCGGGCTGCTGCGCTACACGCTTGAGAGCGATGGGCGGAAGCTCACGCAGGCGCGGATCGATACGCCACGGCAGATCGACCGGCTGCTGGCGCGAACGTTTCTGTCGGGCGCGCTTGTCGATAATATTGTCCCCATTGTGGTGTCGTGCGATGTTTGCACGGCCTGCGCTGAGAAGTAAACCGTGATTCTTTTCATCTTTGCCCCGCTTCTTGTTGCCGCATTGCTGTGCCTCGCGCTGAATCAGCGGGTGCCGACGCGCTGGCTCGGCATGCTCGGCGCGCTGGCGTGCCTGGGCTCGGTTGGCGTGCTGCTTGGCACGCCGGATTGGCACGCGCTTGCACTGCCACGCCAGCCATGGGTTGTGCTGGCCGACCAGACGATCTGGCTGGAGTTGAGCTTTAATCCATCCAACTGGTTGTTTGCGCTGCTGGTTGTTGGCGGTGGCGCGGCGGCGTTGCTGAGCCTTGCTTTGGCGCTGCCCGTCGCGCTGCGCGGATTTGGCGGCTTGTTCGCCGCGCTGCTGCTGACGCTTTCAGCTTCACTGCTTGGGTTGGCAGTGCAGGATTTCAGGCTGCTCCCGTTTGTGTGGGTGCTGGTGGCAATTCTAAGCTTCAGCGCCCTGCGCGCGAGCGGCGCGTATACCGTGATTAGCATGCCGGTCGGTCTGCTGGCCGGTCTGGTGAGTGGCCTGGTGCTGCTGGGCGCGGCGCTCACGTTGCCAGTCGAACCGGGTGCTGCGCCGACTGGGGTGGCGTTGGCCGGGTTGCTGCTGGCCGTGCTTGCGGTGACGGGCGCGCCGCCGTTCCACACCGCTGTCGATGAAACCGCCGCCGCGCCGTCGGGCATCGCCGGGCCGCTGATCGCGCTGGGGTTGCCGCTGCTGGGCGGCGTGGCACTGCTGCGCATGGTCGGCTCTGCGTCGTTGACGCCGGCCTGGCACACGGTGTTCAGCGCGCTCGGCGCGTTGACGCTGATTGCGTGCGCGGTGGGTGCGCTCGGCGAGCGGCGATTGAGCCAGTTGGTTGGCTGGCAGTGGAGCGCGCAGATTGGTCTGGTTCTCCTTGCGCTCGGTCAGGCATCCACAATAGCGACGCCGCTGCTGGTCAATGCGGTGCTGACCACGCTCGCCAGTCATCTGGCGGTCGGCGTGATCGAGCGGCAGACTGGCACGGATAATCTCGATGAGTTTGTCGCCAATCAATCACTACTCTTGCCGGGCATGGCCTTCCTGATCGCCGCTGCCTCGGCGGTGGGCGTGCCAGGAACGTTGGGCTTCTGGCTGCGGTTCGGACTTCTCGATTCAGCGAACGTCACGCCATGGGCTGCGCCAGTTGTGCTGGCTGGCAGCACCTTTCTGGCGGCGGCCTACCTTAGCCCGGTCGCGGCATTCTGGCGAGTTGGCACTGACGACGTGCCATCCCAAACGTTGGGGCTGGTCGTGGAAGTAGTGATGCCGGTGCTTGTCGCATTACCATTATTGGTATGGGGCATTGTGCCGCAGATCACAGGCGGCATACTCGATACATCATCAATTGCCTTGGGGCTGCAAGTAGCATGTGGCGGCGGCGCGCTGGCGCTGGTTGCATTGCCGTTCGTTTCGCGGCGGGCCGAGCGCCTGCGGCTCGACCGGGAGGAACGGAGCACGGTTCCTGCGCCAGTGGCACTTGCCGGGAGTTTGCAGCTTTTCGCATGGCTGGCCGCGCCGGATGCGGCATTCCGTGGGATATGGAGCGGGCTGCTGCAAGGCGGCCAATGGCTGCGGCGCGGGCTGGCGCTGTTCGAGCAGCGCTATTATCTCGCGGGCGTCATGATCGGGCTGGTCGTGATTATTTTGCTGTTACTGTGAAATAGCATCACAAAGAGACAAAGAAGATACATAATTCAGTTCTCTGGTGTTCTTGGTGCCTTTGTGGTACATAAAAACCTGGTGTTTTCATGAGTTTTGGCGCAATAAGCTGGCCGACAATTGGCATCGCGCTCTCTGCGGGCGCAATCCTGCTGCTCCGCGATTGGCGGCTGACGGTTTCAGCATTATTTCTCAACTATATTTTCATCGTCTTTTTCCTGACGCAGCAGCAGTTCATTCAACCAGATGTGACGCTGCTCGGTCTGCCGATCAGCATGACCGTGCTCGTCAAGCTCATCACAGGCATTGCCGCCACCGCTATTCTGGCGATCACCGCGCTGACGTTCTCGCGCGAGTACAATCTTGAAGATCTGGATGAATTTTCGCTCAGCGAACTGCGCCGTGCCGCGCGCCGCGCGCAACGCCAGCGGGCCGGCGATCTGCTGAATCTGGGCGATTATGTGGTGCCGTTCTGGGTGCTGGTGCTGGCGGCGCTGGCGAGCCTGGTGCTGCCGCGCTTGTACCCGATCGGGCGCAGCTACACCGTCGATTTCGCGTGGTACTGGCTGGGCCTGACGGGCCTGTTCACGCTGATCACCGCCAGCGACCTGTTGAAGATTGGCCTGGGGCTGCTGTTGTGCGCCAGCAGCATTGATCTGTTGTACACTGCCCTTGCAAGCCGCGTGCAATTGTTCCCGGTGGCGCTGCTCAGCCTGGTGACAATTGTGCTGGCGCTGGTGGTGGCCTACCTGAGCGGCCTGTTGTACGGGCGGCTCAAGACACTCGATCTCGGCGAACTCTATCAAGGTCGCTAATACAAAGCATTACGATACCATCATGTCATACATTCTGCTCATGTTATTTCCGGCTGTTATGGGCGCAAGCTGTTTCATATTGCGCAAGCAGACGCGGCTCGTTATTATCGCCGCTGTGCTCACCATGTTGGTGCAGATCGGCCTGCTCATTCCGCTGCCCACTGGCGAACCGGCGCGCATGCTCGGGCTGACGCTTTCGCTCGACCCGCTGAGCCGCTTGTTTCTGCTGGCATTTTTGAGCGTGGCGGCGCTGTCGTTTATTGCCTCATGGCGCTTGCCGCACGGCGAAAATTTTGTGCCGGTCACCATGCTCATTCTGAGTTTCACCGGCACCACGCTGCTGCTCTTGCAGGAGCCGTTCATGGTGGCGCTGCTGCTGATTAGCGCTGGTCTGCTGGCGGTACTTGCGATTGTGGATCTGCCGACGGGCAGCCCGCTGCTGGTCGGGCGCGCGACGATTGCGACGGCGCTCAAATACATGGTGCTTATGGTCATCGCGGGCGTGATGATGTATCTGGCCTTTGTGCTGCTGGATGTGGCACAGCCCGGCCAGACGCTCGACCGCGTGTCGCCCGCGCACCTGACATTGGGGCTTGTGGCGGTGGGCTTTGGGCTGCGCCTGGCGACGGTGCCGTTTCATTCATGGCTGCCTGACCTCGCGGAAGACGCCGCGCCCATGGTTTCGGTGATCGTTGTCACCGTTCTGAATGTGACGAGTTTGCTCTTTTTGACCAACACGCTTCAGTTCCATCCAGAGTTGGTGTTTGAAAACGCGCGCGGCTTTGCGATCCTGCGCGGCTTCGGCATCGCAACGGCGCTGCTCGGCGCAATATTGGCGCTGTCGCAGACCAACATGCGGCGCGTGCTTGGCTACCTGATTGTGTACGATGCCGGCATGATGCTGTTTGGCATCGCTTCGCTTTCGCCCATGGGATTAGCCGGCGCGCTGTTCCAGGCCTTCAACCAGATCATTGTCGTCATGCTTTTGTTCTTGTGCGTTGGCTTGCTGGAGCGGCCCGACGGTCGCCCTTCGAATGTGCAGCGGCGTGATTTGCTGCGGCGCTGGCCGGTGGCCGGAACCGGACTGCTCGCCGGTGGGCTGGCGTTGCTTGGCCTGCCGCCGTTCAACGGCTTCGCGAGCAAGCTGCTGCTGTACGAGGCGGCTGCACAGCAGGGCAGCGTGTCATTAGCGCTGCTGCTGCTTTCAACCGGGCTGGCACTTTTGGCGCTCATGCGCGTCGCGCGCGACCGGCTGCTTGGCCCGTCGGATGACCAGCCGATTGCTGAGACGCCGCTGCTCGTCGGCGCAACCGATCTCGACCGCCCGGCTGAGCGGCGGCTGGAGCCTGAGCCGCGCGGCATGGCGATCATGGTTAGCGTGTTGCTGGCGCTCTGCCTCGGCATCGGCCTGTATCCGCAACCGCTGCTCGCGACAATCAACGAGGTGATTCGCGGGCTGACATTTGTGCGGTCGTTCTAGCAAGCACATCAGCATGTGCAAACGACTCAGTTTGCACCGACATGGATTGTATAATGAAATTATTTCGTGTGAATACAGGTTCTTGTGGCGGCTGTGATGCCGAAATCGAGGCGGCGGTCGCCACAAGCGATGATCTTGTGTGGGTTGCCGATCCGTTTGAGGCCGACGTGTGTATTCTGACCGGCCCGATTACCAGCGGCAGCCGCCCGGCATGGACGGCATTATGGCGCGAAATCAAAGGCACGATTCCGCTGCTTGTGATCGGGCGCTGCGCGATTGACGGGCATCCGTTCGGGCGCGGCGGCGTGGCCGAGATGCCAGAAGTGCAACCGGCGCTGAAACTCGATGGCTGCCCGCCCGACCCGGATGAAATCGTCAAAGCCATCCGCAGCGTGCAGCCAGGCACTAAAAAATAACATGAACATTCTTTTCGCACTGTTTCTGTACCCTGGTTTGCTGCTGGCGCTGGTCCTCGCGGCGCTTTTTCGCATGGTTGCTGAGCCGCATGTGAAGCAGCGCGGCGCATCACGGTTTGCCTTCAGTGGCGCGCTGCTGCTCGGCGTCGCCAGCATCGCGCTGATGGCATTTGGGCTGGCGCTGTTGCCATGGCCGTTGCATCCAGCGCCGAATTGGCCATGGGTCGGGCGGCTGGCGCTGTTGTGGGTTGTGATCGAAGGTGCGTTTCTGCTGCCATTGCTGCCAGGCTTGCGCTCGGCGGCACCGCTTGTGGTGCGCGCTGCCAGCCGCGAGGTGCAGCTTGGCGTGGCGGGCCGGGTGGTGGTCTGGCTGGCTATTGGGCTGGCGCTGGCGCAGGGCGGCGCATGGGCGCTGATGAACCTGCCGGGCCGCGCCGGGCTGCTGCTGGCCGGATTGCTGGCGCTGCCGGCCGCCGCTGGCGTCGGGCCATTCGGCGCTGAGCGGAGCCTGAATATGACTGGCACGGAACAGGGACTTGACGATGCTACGGCGCGGCTGCTCCGCTTTGCGCGCACGACACGGGCGGCTGGGTTGCTGGCCGCGTTGATTGTGGCCTCGCTCCACACCGTGCCGACGCAGCCGTTGTTTGCACTGTTGATCATGCTGGCGCTGTTTGTGGTTGTGCTGCTCCTGCTGCGGCAAACCTTGGCGCTCCCACGGCTGACACTGCCGGGCGCGCTGCGCTGGTGCTGGTGGCGGGCGCTGCCGCTGGCGGTGGTTGCTTTGGTGTACCTCAGTGTTGTTGGCATGCGATGAACGCAATCGAAACACATCACGTTTATAAATCGTTTGAGGGCCTTGAAGTATTACGCGGCGTGAATCTGCGCGTGCCTGCTGGCACAAGCTACGGCCTGATCGGCTCGAATGGCGTTGGAAAGTCGACGCTGATGCGCCTGCTGCTCGGCTTTTTGCGGCCAGACCAGGGCGTGGTGCGCGTGCTCGGGTCGAGTGATCCTCAGCGTATACTTGGGCGCGTCGGGTACTTGCCGGAGCGGCTGCGCTACCATCTGCGCTACACGGGGCGCGAATATCTGCGCTACCTGGGCCAGTTCAACGGCATGCGCGAGCCGCAACTCAGCGCGCGGATCAACGATGAGTTGCGCTTCTTTGACTTAACGAGCGCAGCCGATCGGCGGCTCGATACCTATTCCAAGGGTATGTTGCAGCGGCTCGGCATCGCGCAGGCCATGCTCGCCGATCCAGAATTGGTGTTAATCGACGAGCCGACGTCGGGGCTGGACCCATCCGGCCAGCGCGAAATGCTCGATTTACTGGCTGGCGTGCGGCAGCGCGGACACACCATTCTGCTGACGACCCACATGTTGCATGAAATTGAGCACGCGTGTGACGTCGTCGGTATTCTTTCTGGCGGCGTCATTGCGTTTGAAACCAACGTTGCCGCCTTGCAGCAGCTTGGCCAGAACATTGCTATCAATGTGCCACCCTTGCCTGACGCATTCGTGGCGCGACTGCGGCAGATTTCACCTGCGGTGCGCTATGTCGGGCGCGAAATAACGATTGAGCCGAACAGCCTGACGCTCCAAACGCGCGTGCTGCGCTTCCTGCTCGATGCAAACGTGCCAATTATTTCGCTGTTCCCGCTCCGCCGCCCGCTCGAAGACATTTTCATGCGCGTGATCAGCGGTGAAACAGTCGAACTACCCGCGCCGCCCGAACTTCCGCAGGCGACCGGCGTATCAAACGGCATGTTTGCGCCGCCCGGCCACCCTGATGCCACCGCACACCAGCAGCAAGCTGCCGCGCCGGCGAACGACGATCTGCTGCAAGCGTTATTACAGCATGAAAAGCATGACGAGGCGTAGATGAGCACCATTGGGCGCGCGCTGCGCTTTTCCGGCTTCACATTGATCGAATACATGCGCTCGAATCGCATTCTGGTTGAGATCATCGTCACAATCGCAGTGTTCTACCTGTTCATGTGGCGCTCGCCGATTACCGCAGATTATTTCTTCTCAACGAGCGGTTTATTCACGCTGGCGCTGTCGTTTTATACCACGTCGGCGATCCTGGGTTTAGGCGACCGCCCGGAAGGCTACCTTGTGCTGGTGACGCGGCTCGGACGCAGCGGCTACCTGCTCGGCCTGTACTTTGCGGCGCTGGTCGTCGAGTTCGCCATGTTCGGCCTGCTGAGCCTGGGTGTGGCGCTGCTGAATCGCATTGCAGATCTCAGCATGCTCGGCTGGCTGCTCGGCACGGTGCCGCTGCTGCTCAATGTGGCGCTGCTGAGCGCGCTGCTCACGCTGCTCGCGCCGATTGTGCTGACCGGCGGCTGGCGGCTGTTTGTGCTGGCGCTGGTAGCCATTGCATTTTCCGGTAGCCTGATCAACGGCCCGACGCTTGAGACCTTGTGGGATCCGGTCATAACCGCGCTCAGTGTACTTCGCACGATCTTCAGCACGCCGCTGCTTCCGGCATTTACCGGCTACTCACTCTCGGTAACGCGGGATTACAGCGGCGTCAACAGCATCATTCCGCTGACGCAGCTTTTGTTAACGCTCGGGCTGCTGGCGCTCGCTGTGTATGCCTTCGCGCGCCGCGAAATTATTTTGAGCGGTTCTTGACAAACATCTCGTTCCCGTGTAGATTCGCCGCTATACCAAGCTTTGCAGGCGCGCAGATTGCAGCTTACAATCATGACTGCGTGGCGAAGCACACATGTGTTGAGCTAGCTGCGGTGCCTGTGCTGGTCACGGGCGATAGGTAGCGCAACACAAGGAGGCCGGCGATGGCGACGGCTGAATGTGAGTCCAACAACGATCGTTTGTGGCACATGCTCAAGGCCCTGGGGCATCCGGTGCGCCTGGAAATTGTGCGCTTCGTGCGCGAACACCCTCACTGCATTTGTAACGAAATCCTTCTGCAACTCCCCGATGATTGCACGCGTGCGCAATCGACGCTGTCGCAACACCTCAAAATCCTGCGCGAGGCCGAACTGGTAGTGGCCGATTTTGACGGCAGCATGACCACCTACACCATTCATCATGAGCATTTAGGCTGGTTGAGCGAGCAAATTACCCGGTTGAATAATGAAGCGAGCGCGTTCGCATGAAAAACGCCCCCGGTACAACCCGCCACGCTGTTTATGTTTTTTGATAGCAGGTGTGCTTTAGATTGGCAATAATTTTGTAAGCTCCTGCGTTAGCTGCCCGACCGTGAACGGCTTTCCCACAAAACTCGTGACCCCGGCGGCCATGGCCGCGGAGAACATCGCGGCATTGCCTGAAATCATAATGATCGGCAGCGTGGCGTTGATTGCCCGCACATGTTGCACCAGCGCAATGCCGTCGAGGCGTGGCATGTCATTGTTTGTAATCAGAAGGTGCGCGCCTTCGCTTTGAAAAATATCAAAAGCATCCTGTCCATCGGTAACTGCTGAAATGCGGACGGCGGGGTAGGTGCGGGCAACAACGCGGGCCACAAGCCCCCGAACGCTATCGGTGTCGTCGGCGATAATGATATGATACGATACCATATAGTTTTAAAATGTTCCAGGACGTGCACCAGGCTTGCCATGGCAGGCGGCTGGTAAACGTCAAATTCTTTGTATACAGATGCCCATGCGGCGGGCGGTTGGCTGCGCATGGGCATCTCCATGTGAACGACATCCATGGTCGCCCACATCAGAGTCGCGGCGGTCGTGGCCTTGACGATGGGTTTGCACGTGCAGTCGCTGTTCGTGGTTCGTGCTGCTTTCGCCGTGGCACGAACATGATGGAGTATATCGGGCGGCAGTAACGAGGGTATTACCAACTGCTGCACCGCATGCCAATGCGAAACGTGGTAAGATAGCGCTTCAGGATCTGTGTTCAAAGGAGCCTCTGTTGACAGCAACAAGTGTCAGCGCTGTGGAACACATGGCCGCGCGGGTCGGCAGCGCTGTGGAAGACGTTATTATTGGGAAGAAAGCGGTGGTCGAGCTACTGCTGGTGGCGCTGCTCTGCGAAGGCCATGTGCTGCTGGAGGATGTGCCGGGTACGGGCAAGACGACATTGGCGCGGACGCTGGCCCGCGCGCTCGACTGCTCATTCCAGCGTATTCAGTTCACGCCTGATTTATTGCCGACCGATGTTACCGGCTTGTCGTTCTTTAATCAGCAAACCAGCGCGTTCCAGTTTCGGCCCGGCCCGATCTTTGGCAGCCTGGTGCTGGCCGACGAGATCAACCGCGCCACGCCGCGCACGCAGAGCGCCTTGCTGGAAGCCATGCAGGAGCGCACCGTCACGATCGACGGGCAAACGCGCCCGCTGCCGCGCCCGTTCATCGTGCTGGCGACCCAGAATCCGGTGGAGCTTGAAGGCACGTTTCCGCTGCCGGAGGCGCAGCTCGACCGCTTCATGCTGCGGCTGGAAGTGGGTTATCCAGAACTTGACGAAGAAGTCGCTATTCTCGACCGCTTTGAGCAGGCTGATCCATTAGATAGCGTGCGCCCGGTGATGAGTGGCGAAGATGTTATGGCATTGCAACATGCTGTGCGCTCGGTCCATGTTTCCGAACCAATGCGGCGCTACATTGTGGAGCTGGTGCGCGGCACCCGCGCGCATGAGGAGATTGAGCTTGGCGCATCACCGCGCGCCGCGTTGGCGTTGCAGCGTGGCGCGCAGGCGCTGGCGGCCATGCGCGGGCGCGACTTTGTCACGCCTGACGATGTCAAAGCGCTGGTTGTGCCGGTGCTGGCCCATCGCCTGATTCTGCACTCTGAGACGCGGCTGCGCGGCCAGACGGCGGCGGGCGTGGTGCAGGGGCTTGTAAACAGGGTGGCAGTTCCGGTAGAATAATTGCAGATTGCAGATTGTAAATTGCAAATTACGTATTCCAATCTACAATCTACAATCTGCAATCTGCAATACATATGTTTCGTCGCACGACACTTCAAAGCCTGGCTGTGCTGCTGCTGCTGGCCCTGGCCGCCCGCCAGGAGTTGCTGGCGCTGGTCTGCGCGCTGATGCTGTTCACCGCCGGTCTGGCCGCGCTGTGGAACCGCTGGGCGCTGGTTCGCGTCAGCTACGAGCGCGAGATTAGCCATGATCGCGCCTTTCCCGGCGATGAGCTTGAGTTGCACATCCGCATGGAAAATCGCAAGCTGCTGCCATTAGCGCGGCTCGACGTGCGCGACAGCATTCCGGCGGGCATCGAGATCATCGGGCCGGACGTGTACGGCGACCGTGACGGGCGGCACATGATTCAGCGTTCCACCAGCATGCGCTGGTACGAGGGCGTGGCGTGGCGCTATACCGTGCGCTGTTTGAAGCGCGGCGCGTACCGCTTCGGCCCGGCCCAGCTCACCGCTGGCGATCCGTTCGGCTTTTACCAGTCCACCCAAGAAATCGACATGCACACCCGCCTGCTGGTGTACCCGCGCCCGCTGCCACTGAGCGAACTGCGCCTGCCCGCCCGTCACCCACTCGGCGAATTGCGC
>DASTWM010000244.1:0-54237 GCA_035765855.1 Roseiflexaceae bacterium | reverse complement strand
TAATGGGTCAAGCCGTGCGCCAAGTCGGCCAGCACCGGCTGCCCGCCCGAGTGGCCGCAACCAGCCACAGCCGTTCGACACCGAAGAAGATCTCCCGTTCTAATCGAATGTGGTGACTCGTGGCATGGTAACGTGCCAGTTGCAGTTCGACGCAGCAATATATAAGGGGAGTTGGCTTGCACAGCCACTCCCTGTTTCTTTATCAGGGGAGCAGCCATGGCGAAGGATTTGAACAAAGTAATGCTTACCGGGCGGCTTGGCGCAGATCCAGAGATGCGCTATACGCCACAGGGCAGCATCGTAACAAATTTTGTTGTAGCGTCGAATCGCACATGGAAGTCATCCGATGGCGCGTCGCACGATAGCACCGAGTGGTTCCGCGTGACGGCATGGGACAAACTTGGCGCGATGTGCAACGATCTGCTCTCAAAAGGCACAAAGGTATATGTCGAGGGCCGCCTGCAAACCCGTAAGTGGCAGGACAAAGAAGGCAACGACCGCTATACCACCGAGGTTGTGGCGAGCGAACTGATCATTCTTTCGCGCAAGTCGGATCGGAATGAACGGCAAAGCGTGCAGGAGGACGAGGACGAACTTGACGATCGCCTGATCGCTTCGGCCTCGCCAGCGCATGCCGTCGAGCAGAACGGCCACAGCGCGCCACACCGGGCGGCAACGCGCGTGCAGGAATGGGATGAAGACGTTCCATTCTAGCCACACTGCTGCGTGTCTTTAGCGCGCTGCTTGCGCCGCTCGCTCGAAAAGATCATCGTAATGCGATGCCATCTGCGACCAGTCGAAGTGGGCAGCGACAGCACCGAACCATCGTTGGCGTAGCGCGGGCAGGTGCTCAATCGCTGCCTGAAGCTTGTCAACGAGCTCCTCAAAGGTATTGTACAGGCAGGTGGAATGGAACTCCTGCGGCAACAACTCCGGGTAACTGAGACGCTGCGGTAAGATCGGCACGCAGCCGCAGTACATCGCCTCAATCACCGAGATGCCGAAGAACTCCTGAATGGCGGTGCTCACCACAATGTCGGCCTGCCACAGCCGTCGTCGGTAGGTCTCAAGATCAGCCGCGTAGCCCCATGCCAGCGCGCGTGACCCGAACTTCTCATGCGCGTCCACAAAATCGGGCGCTTGCGGATCAATATGTTCGCCGATCACAATCACGCGAAAATCAACCCCACGCGCCTCTAGCTCAGCCAGCGCCTCGAAAAAGGTGGCAGGCTGTTTGTCGTACTCCCAACGGCTGTTCCAGAGAATGACCGGAGAATCAGAAGAGACAGGGAGACAGGGAGATGGGGAGATGGGGAGTGTATTGGGGCTGGTCTCCTGGTCTCCTGGTCTCCTGGTCTCCTGGTCTCCTTGCAGAGTATCAAGTCGCTTCAGATCAATCCCCGGCGGCAGCACATGCGCCTTCGCCTCCAACATTGGCAGCAGGTCAAGCTCCTGATGATCATGGAAGCGCCCGACCAGCCCCGGCAGCGCCTCCAAAAAGGCGCGGCGGTGAAAGTCGGAGTTGAAGCACAGCATGTCGGCGGCGAGCGCGCTGGTGTAGTTGATCCATGGAAACGATAGATCGAGCTTGCGGCCAGCGGGCAGGGGATACGTCAGCTGATTTTCATGGAAGTAGAGCGCTACCGGAATGCGTGCTGTTATGTCGCGCGTCAGGCCAAGAAATGTTGCGAGATCGAGCATGTCAGTGGCTACAATAAGATCAAAGGAACTGCGGGGACCAGAGGAACTCGCTATTCCTGAAGTGCCTTCAGTTCTCATAAGTTCCCGTGTCTGGCGTGCCAGAGTCACCGCCGCGCCGCGCATGCGCCAGCGCCAGCCACCGGTCTGCGACAATGTCAGCAGTGTGACTTCGTGGCGGCTGTGCGCCGCATAGCCTTCTGCAACGGCAGCATGCGAGCCGCCATGAAATGGATCGAGGAATAAAATCCGCATCGCTTGCCCAATCCCGGCTCGGAGAACCCGCAGATTATTGTAGCACGTAGCGCAGAGCTGCTGTAATGGGGCTGTAATTTGCCCTTCTTGCTGCGCAGGAGGCCACGCAGTACGATCATGAGGAGAGTTGTTTACCGCTGCGGAGGCTCGGATGGCGCTGAATGCCGTACAACGATTTCGTCACCAACACGACGTGCGCGCATACCGTCGTCAACTTTTCAACGCACTGGCGCAGAGCTTTGTGTTTCGGCTGCTGCCCAGCTTGAAAGAAGTTGACGTGTACGGTTATGGCCGCGACGGTATTGCGCAGCCGCTCACGCCGCGCATGAGCAGGCTGCCTGCGACCACCCTGGCAGGCGTACCCGGCAGCGGACGCCGATTGGTGCTGCGGCAAGTCGCGCTTATGTGGTCCGCGACGACCGGCGCACCATTGCCGGTGCCACTCGTGCTTCCACGAATCGATGACGAGCACACCGCGCCCGAAGCGCTGATCGAACGCGAGATCGCTCGGCTGCACCCATCCATTCTGGCAACCATGCCAAAGTTGTTCGGCACGACTGATGCTGGCGCGACGAAAGGACGTGGGCGTTGGGGCTTGCTTGTGGAAGGGCTTGATGAATTACAACCTTCCCGCCAGGCGGCATGGCGCGCGGCGCTTCAGCGCGTGCTGTCTACAGCGCCCAGCACATACGTAACTGTGGCCGTTGCGACATCCGAACAGGAGTGGCCCGGTTTCACGGCTTTGCATGTTGCCAGGCCAACCCCGGACATGATTCAGGAGTGGGTCAAACGCCTGGCCGATTCATCGCAGTGGCACGCGCTCTACGACGCGCTGCGACCCGGCGGCCCGCTCGAAATCGTCGGCGAACGGCTGGTCGAGGTTGCGCTGCTGGCATGGATGACCAGGCGAACAGAGGTGCCGCGCAGCCGCGCCGATCTATATGCCCAGGCAGCGGTCGCCTTGTTGCGCATGTTTCCCGATGCAGGTGTAAGCATGGAAGAACTCCAGCGCCTTGCTGCTTACGACGAGCAGCCGCCCGCGGTTTTGCCCGGCCTGTTGGCGCGTAATCTGGCAGGCGACGCGGTGTTCAACCATCAGCTTGCGCGCCTGTACCTCGCGGCACACCAGCTTGTGACTGAAGGCCGCTACGAACTTCTGGCTATTCCAAACCAGGACGCGCGCAACGAGATCGTACGTTTTGCGGTTGCGCTCGCCGACGATCCCACGCCAATCTATGCCGCGCTGTGGAGCAAGCAGCCGTCCGCCGATGATGTGCTCACACTCGGCCAGTGCCTGCGAGAACGGCCACCGGCCCAGCCAATCTGGACGCTACGCATTGCGAGCGCGCTGGCGCTGCTGGCACGTCAGGGAAGCCCGGCACAGCAACATGCTGCGGCAACACAGCTCAATATATTGGTACCGCAACTGAACCGCGCCTTGAGCGCCGTGGCCCGCTCAGGCGAGCAGGCGCAGCGGGCTATCGAGCGGCTGTTCACGCGGCTACCGGTTGATGTCGCGGTTGCCTGCGCAACATGGCTGATCCTGAATGCCGATACGCCCACTGGGTTGGCATGGGTGCTGGCAGATCAACTGGCAGAGATCATCACCTCACCTGAAACGCTGCCCGCGCCGCCCACCGACCAGCATGCGTTTGCGCGCTGGGCTTACGTGCTGGCACTCGACAGCCCGGAAAGTCGCGCCCGGCTCGTCGGCGCAGTGGACGAACTGCTCGACGTGCTCCGCCATGCCGGTGCTGGCGAAGCGCGGGTCAGCCGAGTTGCTGCCGCATTAAGGGGCGAGCATGCTGAAGCGCCGCAACAGGAGCAATCCGCAGCAGCAGGCGAACGCGAATCTGGTGAACCTTCCGGCGCATCGCTGCACATGACGGCGGTACCGGAAGCGCAGGTCGAGATAATTACTCATGACGCTACAGATACGCTGCAAATGCTCGAAAACAGCGCGCGTGACACATCGCTGCCGCTGTACAAACGACTGCTCAGCGTTGCGGCGCTCGCCAGACATGCGGAAAGCAACCAACAATTACAGGCATTGCTCCGCGATGATCAGATGGATGCTTTTGTGCGAGCGGCTGCGGCACGGGCGCTCGGCAGCCAGCGCGACACCACAGCGTTACCGATCATGTGCGCGCTGGCGGGCGATCCGAACAGCCCGCCAGAGTTGCTCGAAAGCATATGCGCCGCGCTTGGAGAAATCGGCGATGCAGTGGCAGCGACATCGCTACTGGAACTTTTAGCGCGCACCGCAGCCGATCCCATCCTGACGGTGGCCGCAATTGACGCGCTCGGCGCAATCGGCGCGCCGCAAGCCGTGCCGCTGCTCGCTGCGTTGCCTGGTACTGGCGCGTGGGAACGACTGCAAGGTAGCGTGCGTACAATCGATCCACGGCAGCACAGCACCACGCTGCTCGACGCTGGCGCACTTCCAGCGCGCATGGCGGTGCAGCTTGCCAGCGCGTTGAGCAGCGTACCCACGCATGCCGATCAGCCGACCACGCTTGCCGAATTCATGGCCCATGAAGCCGACCACATCCGCAGCGCTGCGGCAGCGGCGTTGGCGCGCATCGGCGGAGAAAACGCCCGCGCGGCATTACAGAAGGCGCTGGCCGAAGGCGCTACCGGCAACACAACCGGCGACGTGCTGCGCGCGCTGGCCCGCCTCGATCCATCCGGCAACGCCGCAATCCTGAGCAACGTGATCGCCAGTTCAGACATAGATGTCATGACGCGCTGGCTGGCAGTGCAATGCTTGCAAGAGCAGCCAAATTCCGTTGAAGCGATGCGCCACCTGCTGGCGCAAGAAGATCTTGATCCGTTCACGCGCGGCGCGCTCGCCGAAGCGCTTGGGCAGGCCGGCGCGACGGCAGCGTTGCCACTGCTGCGGCAGCTTGCTATCGACACCTATGGCGATGCCCATGTGCGCTCACAGGCGATTATCGCGCTGGGCAAGCTCGACGACCCGGCGGCGGAAGGGACATTGATCCAGATTATCCGCAGCACGACCGAAGACGATGCCCTGCGCGGGCTTGCGGCACAACACCTGCCGTCAAACCTCAGTGCTGACAGCCAGCACTTCCTGCGCGATCTGCTGCGGCGCGAGCGACCACCGGAAGCCCTGGCAGCCGGTGCGATTCATGCGCTTGGGCGGGCGCGCAACCGCGAAGCCATGCCACTGCTGCTGCGGTACTGTCAGGACGGCCAGCCCGTTGTGGCGCAGGCGGCGCTTGCTGCGCTGAAGGACATGGCCGACAGCAGCGTGGTCCCTGTGCTGGTGCAGATTTCGCAGGATTTGCATGCTGACGCAGCCACGCGGTTAGAGGCGCTTGGAGCACTGTTGCGCGTCGGCGGCGACAGCTACCGCCCGCTGCTCCGCTCGGCGCTGGAGCAGGGACCGTTGCCGTTGCGCCTGCAAGCATTAGAACACCTGCTCGGAGCTGACCCGCCATCTTCCGAACTGGCGGGCATGCTGGCGAGCGTCGATTGGCCGCTGCCACTGCGCCTGCGCCTGCTCGAATGCTGCACTTTCACGTCAGCGTCGTATCCGGTGCTGATCGGCATTGTTGAAAATCAGCGTGATCAGGTGCAAATTCGCTGCCGTGTCGCGACATTGCTTGGTCAAACCGAGCACACAACAGCGGTTAATACACTGGCGCGGTTAGCGATTGATCCAAACGAAATACCAGCCGTGCGGCTGCGCTGCATCGAGGCGCTCGGCATGATCGGAAACGCCGAGGCAGGCGTGGCACTCTCCCAATTCGTGGAACATGACGCGCAGTCACCCGCGCTTCGCCGGGCAGCCGTGCAAGCGCTCACAACCATCGCATCACGCGCGATCTAGAGGCAACTATGGCAACTCACATCATGATTATTGACGATGAACCAGCGATTGGCAAGTTGCTGATGTATCAACTTCAAACCCTTGGCTACAGCGCCATGTACATGCAGGATGGCTTGCTGGCGCTGCAACAATTCGAGCGACAACCGCCCGATCTTGTTCTGCTCGATGTGATGATGCCGCGCATCAGCGGGTGGGATGTGTGCCGCCAGATGCGCACGCACTCATCGGTTCCCATTATCATGCTGACGGCAAAAAATGCTGATGCCGACGTGGTAACGGGATTGACGGCCGGCGCGGATGATTACATCGGCAAACCTTTTAGCATGACGCAACTGCACGCCCGGATTGAGGCCGTGCTGCGACGATCACAACGAGCGCGGCGCACAGCCAGCCGCAGCGCGGGCGAACCTGCCGAACATGCCGCGCACGCCGAGCCAGCCCCGCATGTCGTTGAGGCAACCACCGCCGCCATGACTCAGCATGAGTCTGACGCATCTGTGCCGCGCGTGCGGGCCGCCCCGATTGAGGCGCAGGCCAGCCGCACACGGCTCGGGCCGCTGCTGCGTCAAACGCGGCTCGCGAAGGGGCTGTCGCTCCATCAGATTGGCAGCGAGTGCCATATTCACTGGGAATTCCTGCAGGCGATCGAGCAGGAGAATTTTAGCTATGTGCCGCGCAAACAGCTCCACATGGCGCTGCACGCCTACAGCAATTACCTAGGGCTGAACCTTCATGAACTGGTTGGACGCCCCGCCGCCGGGCCGCCGACACATCACCAATGGACTCGGCAATATGGCTTTGCGGTGCTGGCAATCTTTATTATTGTGCTGAGCATTGTCGTGTTGAGCATAAGCTAGCATGAACAGGCTTACTGTTTATGTTCATGCTTCTGATTGGCAAGCCGTCTGGCGCGGCGGCTCCATGCGACAACCAGAAACAGGCCAATAACGACCACCAGCACAGCCCCGACCAGCGAGCCGCTCACCAGGTACAGGAGCCCGCCGCCAACAAACGGCAGCAACGCAAACAGCGCGGTGTCCAACTCTAATTCAGGCATGGGCGGCGGTCCGGCGGCACGCCGGGCGGCATCGGTTTCTTCGCCGTAGATCGACTCAGCCACGCGCTCGCCCTGATCACCCTGAAAGACCGCTGGAGGCAGCGGCGCGCCAGGAATCGGATGCTCGCGCGCCTCGGCGAAATAGGCCGCGCGCCAGTTGAGATCAGGAAAAAGCTTGCTTTGAAACAGGTGGTAGGCCGCGCGCTGAAGGTATGCCGGGTGCGCTGCGCTGACCCGGGCAAGCTCGCGCAGATCGGCAGGTGTAAACACAATGTCGGTCGGATCGAGATATGCTTCGGCCAGCAGCCGGATTTCCGGCGCGGCAAACGCGCCTAACGTCAGCGTCGAAAATCGCTCGCTGAGTTGTGGTGGCGCGCCCTGCACGGCGGCGACGAACATGAGGCGGCGGCTGCGCGCCAGCCGCCCCAGTGTATCGAGCAACTGCTCGCCCCAGCCTGCGGCAATGGCAACATGAGCATTATCCAGACATAGCAGCACCGGATTCTCGACAGCCACGAGCGCGACCTCCAACGCGGCCAGCGTGTTGCCGCGGCTTTCCAGCGCCTCAACGACCGCTTTGAAGACCTCCGCGCTATCCTCGGCTTCCCGCAAGTCAAGATAAAATCCGAAAATGTCAGGCAGATCGAGGTTAATCGCCGCCGCCTGCGTGATGTGCGTCAGCAGCGACGATTTACCGACGCCGGGCGCACCCGCGACAAGCACCGGTCGCCCCGCCTCCAGCCAATCAAAAATCAACGATAATTCGCTCCAGCGTCCGGCAAAACGTCCAGGATCGGTGATGCGCCCGCGCTCAGTAAATGGGTTTGGTACAGCCATGGATCTTGCTGATGCTCACCTCTTCGGCCATGTTCAGCTGATAGTGTAGCAGGAAACGCGCCTTGGCTGAACCGTCAGCACATCCTTTTGGCGCAACGTACTGACGGTGCTATGGCTGTGCTAGCGCATGAGCATGGGCAGCCACATCACGGTGTTGCTGGCCGATTCTTCTTTTGCTGCCGTGGGCGAGACCGACGGCTCCTCCGTACTGGTCGCTGTAGGCGACGGTAATTCTGTCGGTGCGGTTGGTGCAGTTGTGGCCGTGCTGGTCGCCGTGGCGGTTGCGGTGGCGGTGTTGGTTGGCGTAGCCATGGGAACAGATCCTGAATCGCCGCCTATGCTGCGGGGATTCCAGGTTGTATCAATAGTGAGGGCCGTACCGGCGATCGATTTCCATGGCACCAGTTTGAAGTTGATGTTGCCCACGTCGTTGACTCCATCCTGCGCAACGAATACGCCATCTGGAAACAGCGATCCAAGATTGACGTTTGTGACATCAATGCCGTCTGTGTCCTGCACTTCATCGATCCCATTGCCAGCGACGATCTGGAAGGTTGTGACGTATTCGTGCTGGCCTTGCGCGTTTGTTTCACGCCGGTAGACCACAAACGTATTGACGCCCTGATTCGAGACGATCAGGTAGCCGGTATTCTTGCTTGTGTAATACAGGCTCACTCCTTCCAGACCGTGCTTTAACTCGCCGGTGGAGAAGGAGGCGACCTGCGTGCGCGCGTCTCCCGCGTCAGGTTCGGCTCCATATTGATAGACGCCCTGCCGCGTCGGGACGAGATACAGCGCGCCAGTCACATCGTCAGCGACACAGCCTTCAGCATCGGAGCCGACATAGAAGGTGCGCACTTTTTTGCCATCCACTTTGCCGCTGCCGTTATCGAACAACTCCCACTGCTGGACCTCGCCGGTATCGTCGCCAACATGCGGGCTCTGGGTCTCGAAAACGTAGTATTTACCGGTGAAAGGGCTGTGATACATACAGATACCATAGGCAGACAAGCCGGTATAAATGCCATTTGGGTCATGAGCAGTCACGCTCTCCAGCAGCCGCGTGCGTGGATTCACCCGATACGCAGTAAGGCTACTGTACCGTTTATTACTTCCAACAACGAGGTCGGTTGGCTGGCCGGCGAGCGGGAAGTTGTAGCGAATGTCAACATTGTTAATGCCGCCGTCTGATACATACTGGATTTGGTGACCGGAGATATCATACACCCCTAATCCACCTCCGGTCCCTTCAGCACCGGGCGTTTTATCAGTGCCAATAATGGTGCTCTTCGACGGGTCAGTTGGGTTAATCCAAATGGCCGGATCATCAGACGCGTCGCCGCTGTGGGGCATGGGGTCAGTTTCTACCTTCGGCGCAACATGGACTGTCGTGAAACTCGCTTGTGCCGAAGGGCCTGGTTCTGCAGCGGAAGCGCCCGAATGCAGCGCAAGCCCCAGAACACCAAGAGTGGCGACTACCAACCATGCAAAACGGTTAAGATTCATTTTTACGTCTCTCACATAGAATAAGTGCTCCTATGCATGAAACGTGATCCGGTGTCTTTATGATACTGTTGTCCTTAACAATCCGTTCATATAGTGATGTTCATTCGTTCATCTCCGTCCGACAGTACGCTCTATTCATAGCGCGGACAACAAAGCAATCTTATTGGATGAGTGGCAACCATAGGGTTGTATCAGTGTTTTCGGGCGCTGTGGTCGGTGTGGTGGAAACGTCTGGCATAACGACTGGCGTGCTCGTAAGTTCGTCTATAGTTGCGGTTGGCAGCGCTGTGGCCGTAGCGGTTTCCATGACCGTGGCTGTCGCTGTGGCGGTGCTGGTCGCCGTGGCGGTGCTGGTCGCCGTGGCGGTGTTAGTCGCTGTGGCCGTCGCCGTTGCGGTGTTAGTCGCCGTGGCGGTGCTGGTCGCCGTGGCGGTTGCCGTGGCAGTGCTGGTCGCCGTCGAAGTTGATACGGACACAGATGACGAACGCGGGTTCCATGTTGTGTCAGTCGTCAGCGATGGGCTAAAGCTCTGCGCAATAGCATCCCATCCAACCAGCTTAAAATTGGTGCGATCAGTTGTGTTGCCCGTCCCCACCGTGTTGGGGTTATCCTGCGCTACGAACATGCCGGCCGGGAATGACGGGCCGAGGTTGACGCCTGTCACGTCGATGCCGTCCGTGTCGGAAACACCATCGATCGTGTTATTTGCGACAATACGAAATGACCCAACGTACGCATGCGCGCCCTCGCGCTGGTACAGGTGATAAACACTTTTCCCCTGATCCGACATCATGATGTACCCGGTGCCCTGACTCGTGTAGTACAAACTCACACCCTCCAACGCATTGCTGACATTTCCGCCAACATTGACGACGTGCGTGGTTGTCGACCCGGCGCTCGGCTCGGCCCCAAATTGCCACAGCCCTTTTCCATCCAACACATACAGGTTGCCTTGCTCGTCGTCGGCCACGCAGCCTTCCGCCGAGTCACCAACGTTGATCAGCGTCCGCACCAGTTTCGCGTCGACTTTCCCTGATGATGTGGCAGTAAGCTCCCACTGCTGGACCTCACCGCGCGTAGTCGGGGCGGCGGCATAATGCTTGGTGACAAACGCATAATAGGTACCGGTCTTGAGGCTGTGATACATGCAAAACCCATACACGCTAATGCTGGGAACGATCATGCGCGCCGTAACATCCTGTAATTGCCGCGTCTGCGGATCGACTCGGTAAAATGCGAGGGCGTTTGTTTTCGTGTTGCTTGCGCCCACAAGGTCTACTTGCTTGCCCGCAAGCTGAAAGTTATAGCGCACATCGACATTGTTGGTCGCGCCGACTGCTAAATACTGTAACTGGTGGCCGCTCAGGTCATAGACAAAGAGACCGTTGCCTTTGTCAGTACCAATCACGGTGCTCAGCGATGGATTAGAGGGATGCACCCAGATCGCGATATCATCGGCCGAGTCCGGCGATCCACGCACGGGATCTGTCTCGGCGCGCGGCATCACTGATACCGGCGTGGTGCTTACCTGCGCCGCAACGTTTGATTCGGCGGCGAACGCGCCCGAATGCAGCGCAAGGAGCAGAATACTAAGCGTGCTCGCTATTAACCATGCAAACCGACTAAGGGTCATGTCACGTCTCTCATATAGAATAAATGCTTCTATGTATGAAACGTGATCCGCGACCTTTATGATACTGCTGTCCTTAACAATCCGTTCACATAGCGATGTTCATTTATTCATCCTCATGCAGCGCGATGACATAATACACAGTGATGCGTGCTGTGCTGCGGTCGCCCTGCAATTCAGCGCGTTCACGAATGGTGACAAACCACAACTGCGTTGTCCTGGTGTAGGTACCGAGCGATCTGATCGTTTCCGTGCCGCCCCATTGCATACCGTCACGCGTGAGCCGCCATCCGTTCGATGCCAGGCCGCGCGCCACATACGTCTGCCAGCCGTCGTCCGGGTTGGGCATGCGGTACGTTATCACCCGCTCCCCAAAGCCATTGTTTTGGGTCTGGACCTCCGCCGCGCCCTGAGCGACAAAGGGCGCTGTGAGCGCGCGCGCGGACGCCCAGACACCAACGCCCGCCAGAGCGAGGATGAGCAGAACAATCACGATAGCGATGCGTGTTGCCACTGTTGTATGAAAAGAGGCACAGCGTACACGAAGCAAGGCCAAGAACCCTCTCCGCATGCGCTATGCCTCTGCGAATGAAACTACGGTCTAGTGAAATGCTGGCAGCATATCGCCATGCGCTTCGATCAGATCGTCGACCAACGACCAGATTTGATCCAGACTCAGCTCCGCAGCCGTGTGCGGATCGAGCATAGCCGCATGGTAGATGTGTTCGCGCTTGCCGGTGAGCGCCGCCTCCACAACCAGCGACTGAACGTTGATGTTGGTCTGCATCAGCGCGGCCAGGTGCGGCGGCAGCGTTCCGACGCGCGTCGGTTGCAGGCCATTTTTGTCCACCAATACCGGCACCTCGACGCAGCAGCCTTGCGGCAGGTTGTCGATCAAGCCGAAGTTTGCCACGTTGCCATAGACCACCTGCGGCTGGCCGGTTTCCATGGCATGAATGATCGTTGTGCCATATTCGCCGGAGTGCCGCTTGCCTTCACCTTGATCTTCTTTCTCCCACGCCTGGCGCAATTCTTCTGCGCGCTGCGGGTCTTTCCTGGCAACGCGCGCGAGCCGTTCCTCGCGGCGCTCCTGCTCGTAGCGCTTCACAGCCGATGAATCAGAATCTTCCAGCGCGGCGCGCATGCCTTCCCAATCCGCAATCTGCACCTCACAGCGGGTGATATATTCGTCCAGCGGCACGTTGAACTTTTCGATCAGGTCAGGCCGGTCGCGCTTGATGAACCATGGCGTGTACTCCGAGAAGTGCTCGCTCGACTCAGTCACGAAGTAGCCGAGGCGCTTGAACATTTCGTAGCGCACGCGGTTGTAATCTGGCACGCGATCCTCTTCCAGCACCTGCCGAATACGCGGGTACAGATCCTCGCCATCGCGCTCGAACTGAAGATAAAACGCCATGTGATTGATGCCCGCGCAGAGATAATTGATTTCCTCCACTGGCACGCCAATATCATGGGCAAGCTCGCTGGCGGTGCCGAACACGCTGTGGCACAGGCCAACCGTCTTGATGCTCGACGCGCGATTGATCGCCCAGCAGTTCATCGCCATGGGGTTGACGTACTGCAAAAACGTCACATCCGGGCAAACATCTTCCATGTCGCGACACATGTCCAGCAGCACCGGAATGGTGCGCAACCCGCGCATGATCCCGCCGATGCCCAGCGTGTCGGCGATGGTCTGGCGCAAACCGTACTTCTTCGGAATCTCGAAGTCAATCACGGTGCTCGGCTTGTAGCCGCCGACCTGAATCATGCAAATCGCGTAATCCGCGCCGTCGAGCGCCTTGCGCCGGTCGGTGGTCGCTTCAATTCTGGCGGGCGCATTGGCACCCTTGACAATGTTGTTCGCTACAATTTCCGATGTGCGCAACCGCTCTTTGTCGATGTCGAACAGCGAAATGGTCGAGTCCTGCAACTCAGGAAACGTGAAAATGTCGTTCAGCAGGTTGCGGGCGAACACCGTGCTTCCAGCACCGATAAACGTAATTTTAGCCATAATGATTCCTTCTACGCTCCTTGGGGAACATGCTGATCGAGCCAGCTGATCGTATACACAATAACGTCGTTTCGTTCAATCTCATTGTAGATCTCGTGGCGCGCGCCGGGCCAACCCTTCAGCGTCTTATCGCGGCTGCGCGCCTCGGCATGAATCTGCCTGGCACCGGACGGATTGACAAGCTGGTCGGCCTCGCCATACATCACCAGCAGCGGCAGCGTGAGTTCAGCAAAACGCGCCCGCGCTGCCGCCGCCGCCTGCATCATTTCGTAGCCGAGCCGCGCCCGCATCTGGCCTTTGTAGGTCAGCGGATCGCTATCGAACGCCTCCTGCACCGCCGGATCACGGCTGAGCACGCTTTCAGCGCTGGTGCTCAGCGGCACCACCGGCAGATGCGGCGTCACGCGCGCGAGCAGCCCGCTCATGCGCTTCATCATGGGCGACACATCATCGCCAATGACCAGCGCTGGCCCGCTCAACACAAGACCATCAAGCGCGGCCTGGTGGCGCAGCGCGTAATGCGTCGCAATCAGGCCGCCCATCGAATGCCCGAGCACAAAGCGCGCCAGGTTGGGGTGGCGCTTCCGAGCAAGCTGTACCAGCATGTGCGCGTCATCCACAAAGTAGTCGAAGTGCTCGATGCTGGCCCTGATGCCGCCACTGCGGCCATGCCCGCGATGGTCGAGGCCATAGACAATATAGCCGTGCTGCACCAGTTCGCTCATGACGTGCTTGTAGCGCCCCATGTGCTCGCCGTAGCCATGAAACAGCGCCACCAGCCCTTTTGGCGCGTCATCCGGCACCATGCCGATGTACATCAGCCGCTGCTGCTCCGCGCCGAGAAATGCGCCCTGAAATGTTTTCATGCCTGTGTTTTGAATTGCGGCAGCCAGCGCTGCTGTGCTTGCAGCATTTCGTCGACCATCGATCGGATTTGCGGCAGCGTGCAAACTGCGGCGGTCAGCGGGTCGAGCATGACGGCATGGTGTACCGCCTCGGTGCTGCCGGTGAGCGCCGCCTCAACAATCAGTTCCTGCACATTGATATTGGTGCGGTTGAGCGCCGCCAATTGCGCGGGATACTGCTCCACCACGGTCGGCTGAATCCCGTTGCCGTCAACCAGGCATGGCACCTCGACGCAGCAGCCCTCCGGCAAATTCGTCAGCAGGTTGCGGTTTGGCACGTTGCCGTTGATACGAATCGGCTGGTTGGTCTCGATTGCCTCGATGATGTACGAGCCGTACTCATGCGTGCGCTCGGTCGGCAGCGCCTTGTCGCCAGCAGCCAGATCATGAAAATCCTGCTGCGCGGTGTGCAAGCGGCTGATGCAGTGGCGCAGGTAGCCGCCCGTTCGCCCGAAGTCGAACCATGCGTCGTGCCTGTTTTTGAAGCGCGGGCTGAGTTCGTCGTTCACCATGGCCGCCGACTTGCGGAAGTACGGCACGTACTCGCTGGCATGGCCGCTCGATTCGGTGACGAAATAGCCAAAGGCTTTCATCAGGTCAATGCGGACCGGCTCCTGCCCGTAAATCTCATCGTTTTGAATCGCGTTCCAGATGCGCGGGTACAAATCTTCGTCGCCGCGCCGGAACTCCAGGAAAAACGCCTGATGATTGATGCCTGCGCAGCGATACACGACCTCTTCGTACGGCACATCGATCCAACTCGCCAGCATTTCGCTGGTGCCCTGCACGCTGTGGCACAGCCCCACATGCGGACGTCCGGTCGCGCGGTCCACCGCCCAGCAGTTCGCCGCCATGGGATTCACATAATTCAGCAGCAGCGCGTCAGGCGCGACATCATCCATGTCATGGCACAAATCGAGCAGCACCGGAATGGTGCGCAAGGCCCGAAACACGCCGCCCGGCCCCAATGTATCGCCGACGCACTGCTCCACGCCGTAGCGCTGCGGAATATCAATGTCCTGCTGGTAGGCCTGGAGGCCACCCTGCTGGAACGTCGTGACCACATAATCCGCGCCGCGCACGGCCTCGCGCCGGTCAGTCGTCGCTTCCAGCGTAGCGCCGAGTTTACGCTGGTCGATCAACGCCTGAACGAGGTCACGCGCCTGCTGAAGCCGCTCGGCGTCTATATCCATCAGCGTAATAGTTGCGTTTTGCAGCGCTGGTGTGAGGAGAATATCACTGCACAAATTGCGCGTGAATACCACGCTGCCAGCACCGATAAATGTTATCTTCGGCATCGACGATGATCTCCTTTCGTCATCTCAGACGTATTGCGGCCTTTTGGTGCTTTTATAGATCGATGGCTGGTGGTTGTTCAGCCAGTTCCGGTGGTGGTCTGCGAACAACCACGCTCGGGCGGCGCGGTGCAATCCAGCGTCCCAGCAAGGGCATCGTCCATGTCACGCCCTGCAAGGCGCACACCATGCCGATGAGCCAGCTCACGAAAAAAACAGTGTAGGCCGCAAGCACCAGCGCGAAGAGTGCCACTCCCAACGCGGCCCCAATAACGGGAATCCACGCCAGGAGCCATGCAATAACCGCCCAGGCCAACGGCACACCAATCGTGCCCACCACGATCGCCAGCGACTGCCGGGCATGATGCGTGGCAAACGGATCATTACGCTGAGTCAGCAGCACGATGATCGCGCCGGGCAAGCTCAGCAGGTAGGCAATAAAGGCCATGAAACGACTTGATTGGGTCACGCCTCCACCTCGATCCCTTGCAAGTGCAACTCTCTGGCGAAGTGGCAACTGGCAAAGTGCTCTGGCTCCACCTCGATCAGGGGCGGCACCTCAGCCTTGCAGATATCCTGGGCATAGCGGCAGCGGGTGTGAAACACACAGCCCGATGGAGGATTCGCGGGGCTTGGCACCTCGCCAGAAAGCATGATACGGCGTGTGCGAATATCGGGATCGGCGGGCGGAATAGCTGAGAGCAGCGCTTCCGTGTACGGGTGCAGCGGGTGCTGCAACAGATCCTGCTCATTCGCCAGTTCGACAATCTTTCCGACGTACATCACCGCAATGCGATCGCACATGTGCTCCACAACCGAAAGATCGTGCGCCACGAAAATGATCGTCAGGCCGAGCCGTTCTTTCAATTCTTGCAACAGATTGAGCACCTGCGCCTGCACCGACACGTCAAGCGCCGAGACCGGCTCGTCGGCCACGATCAGGCGCGGGTTGAGCGACAGCGTGCGCGCCAGACCGATACGCTGGCGCTGGCCGCCGGAAAACTCGTGCGGGTAGCGGCGCATGTAAGCCGGATTCAAACCGACGGCGCGCATCAACTCGGCCACCCGGTCGTCGATTTCGCGCCCGCGTGCGACATGATGAATCAGCAGCGGCTCGCCGATCAGATCGCGCACGCTCATGCGCGGGTTGAGCGACGAAAACGGATCCTGAAAGATCATGCGCATTTCGCGCCGCAGCGGCTTCATCTCACTGCGGCTGATCTTCGATATCTCAATGCGCTCGCCATCCTCGGTGCGAAACCAGATTTCGCCATCAGTCGGATCGTACAGGCGCAGGATCGTGCGGCCAGTGGTGGTTTTGCCGCAGCCGCTTTCGCCCACCAGGCCAAGCACTTCCCGCTCGCGCAGCTTAAAGCTCACGTCATCGACCGCCTTGACATGGCCGACAGTGCGGCGCAAAAAGCCGCTCTGAATAGGAAAATATTGCTTCAGATGTTTGACTTCAAGAATCGTGTTGTCGGTTGTGTTCATGCGTAAACCTATTGCTCATGACGCATGGCTGCATCGTGGCGAACTGCCATTAGAGAGAATACGGATCCACAGCATCGCGCAATCCGTCGCCCAGGAAGTTGAAGCCCAGCACCGCCAGGACGATAAACAACGTCGGCCACATCAGCCATGGATTGCTGCCCAATGTTTGCAGGCTTTGCGCTTCACGCATCAGCGTACCCCAACTCACCAGCGGCTCCTGAATGCCAATGCCCAGGAAACTCAAAAAGCTCTCGGAGAGAATGATTTGCGGGATCGTCAGCGTCAGGATCACGATGATGTGGCTGAGACAGTTTGGCAGCAGATGCCGGAAAATGATGCGCGTGTCGGATGCGCCCATTTCGCGCGCCGCGAGAACGAAATCACTTTCCCGGAGCGACAACACTTTGCCGCGGATTTCGCGGGCCAGCAGCGTCCAGCCAAGCAGCGCAAAGATCGACGACATGGTGACAAAGATCAGCGTCTGATCCCATGTAATTGGAATGATAGCGGCCAGCGCCATCCAGAGCGGCAGCGCAGGGAAACTTTGCAAAAATTCAATAAACCGCTGGATGATATTATCTGTCCAGCCCCCGTAGTAGCCTGAAACGATGCCGACGGTCGAGCCAACCACAATGATAATGAAGGTTGCAAACAGCGCCAGCGAAAGTGAAATGCGCCCGCCGATGCAAATACGGCCCCACAGGTCGCGGCCAAAGCGGTCGGTGCCGAGCAAAAAGACCGTGCCATTTTCAACGCCGTACAGGTGCCTGTCGCTGGGAAATAAACCAAGAATCTTGTATTCATACCCCTTCACAAAAAATTGAATGGGGTGCGGATTTGTATAATCGGGCTGCCAGCTTGGCAGGAACGTCTTCGGATCAAGCACCTGTTTCTGCATGAATGTAAATGGTCGCAGATGCAACTGCCCATCCGACGAAATAAAGTAAATGTGCTGCGGGCTGGTGTATGCGTACTGCATGTTAGGGATTACGGGATCGCTCGGCGAAAGAAAATCGGCAAAGATCGCCATGAAAATCAGCAGAATCGTAATGACGCCACCCACAATGGCGATCTGGCTTTTGCGGAACTTACGCCAGACCAGAGTGAGGTAATTTTCGCCCCGCTCTTCAGCAAGAGCTTGAACTGTTGGAATGGGGCGATCAAGCGCTTGTGCCATATCTCTTCCCCCTGTTAGCTATACCGAATGCGCGGATCAACGATGGTTAAGAGAATATCCGCGATGAGATTTCCTGCGACGAGCAACACGCCATAGATCAGCAGGAAGCTGCCGGAAACATAGATATCCTGGTTCAGCAGCGAGCCATAGAACATGGGTGCCAGGGTAGGCAGGCCAAGCACAATTGCCGCTTCGAGTTCACCGGCCAGCATGTACGGCAGCACGGTGCCCTGATACATGATGATTGGGTGCAGCGCGTTTGGCGCGGCGTGCTTGTAGATCACGCTGCGCTCCGGCAGACCCTTCGAGCGGGCGGTCGTGACATACTGCATGTTCAGCACATCCAGCAGATTGCCGCGCATGACGCGCATGTTTTGCGCGATGCCGCCGAAACCAGCCACCACGATCACCGGCCACACGTGGCTCAAGGTATCCACGAATTTACCCCATGACCAGGGTGCAAAGGCGTACTGGGGCGAATTGAAGTTCGTGAAGTGTTGCGCGCCGACGGTAAAAGCCAGAAAATATAATATCAGCAAAGCGACAAAGAACCGTGGTATGGATGTGCCAAGGAAAGCCAGTACTGTCGCTGCTATATCGCCAATTTTATACTGGTGCGTGGCAGAATAAATACCAATGACAATGCCAAACAGAGTCGAGATAATATGGGCGGCAAGCGCCAGCACGAGCGTGCGCGGCAGCCGCTCGGCGATCAACTCGCCGACATCACGCTTATAGGCAAACGAATAGCCAAACGATCCTTTGGTAATAATCCCGCCGACCCAGCGCCCATATTGAATAAGAAAGGGCTGATCGAGACCGTATTGCTCACGAACCGCCTGGGCCTGCCGATCGGCCTCTTGCTCGGAGACGCCATTGTTCAGCAGATTCCCTTTAAGCGCGCTGGCAAAATCGCCGGGCGGAAGTTGAATAATGGCAAATGAAACAAGACTAATCCCGATCAGCACAGGAATAGCAAAAAGAATACGACCTGCGATATATCTGAGCATAGCTATCTCCGGAATTACCTGATGGATGGAGCGCATGGCGGAGCAACACTCCGCCATGCGCCGAGCGCGTTACGACTTCTTGAAAACTGGCAACGTTTCTGGACGCGTCTCTTTGACGGCTGTATCCTTGGTCCAGAACTGCTCCGGGATGAAGTTGTCGTAGTCCCACTGGTAGAAGAAGGCCGGGCAGCCAACTGGCACATTCTGGATCCGCTTGGACATGCCGAGCGCGTACCGCCCGATCACCAGCCCCAGCGTGTACACATTCTCAGTGTGCAGCTTCTGGTATTGTGCCATGAGTTCCTTCTGCTTCGCGCTGTCCGACTCCTTGACGAATTGCTGTACCAGCTCGACCATCTGCGTCTCGAAGTCCTGAAGCGGACGATCCATACCCTCAGCCGCGCGGCTGAAGACCGGCGATTGAAGCGTGAGCGGCGCAATATCGCGGTAGCGCACATTCGGCACGCCCCACTCCTGACCCATACGGCTGACCTGCATGTCCCACTGGCCGTTGGTGTTGAGTTCCGTTGCCGCATTGCCCTGGAGCACGCGATAATTGACCTGAATACCGATTTGCTTGAAGAGCGTTACCAGCGCCTCGGCCATGGTCGGCGCGCCCTCCACATCCTGAACAGCGTGCAAACCGATAACCAGTTGCTGGCCCTTCAGCGGGCCGTCCGGCCAGAGCAGAATGCCGCTGCTGTCCGTATCTTTGAAGCCCAGCTCGGCAAGCAATGCCTTGGATGTATCGAGCGAGAATGGATAGTACACGGTCGATGCGCGGTCGAAGAACTGCGACCCCGGATACAGGCCGCCCGGCCATGCGCGGAAGAACGGCCCATCGGCGATTGATCTGGCGAGACCATCGCGATCGATCGCCTGGGAAAGCGCGCGGCGGAACTTCTGCTCGCGGAACAGCTTGCGCAGCTCCTTGGTGCGATCGTCGGTGGTGCCAAAGTTCAGCGATTGGTTGATCAGCAGTGAAAAGCCCAGTGTCTCCGGCCCCCACTCAAGCTTGAACACAGCATTCGGATCCTGTACGCGCGTCGCCACCTCAAGGAAGGTCGAAGGATTCTCGACATTAGTGTGGTCGGCTGCGCCAGCGATGACCTTGGCAGTGCGGATGACACCGGTATTGGCCTTTTCGAAGATGACCTCTTCGATGTACGGCAACTGCTTGCCGCTCTCGTCCACCTTCCAGTAATAGGGATTGCGGCGGAAGATCATGATCTCATCAGTCTTGTACTCGATCGGCACCCATGGACCAAGCGTTACGACTGGCAGCGCGTTCGGCGGCAGGTCATCCTGGAATTTCTGGTAGTTGGATTGCGGGTTGTACTTCGGATGGTTCGGCTTGTGAACGTGCGCCGGCGAGATCTGGAAGTAGTTCTCGTTCATCTGGAACAGAATGTAATTCGGGTTCGCGACCGGGAAGGTCCACTTGATCGTATTATCATCAACCTTATCGAGGTTGATGTCCTTGCCATCGATCTGCCATGTGCTGCGCTTGCTCGCTGCTCGGACGACGCCGGGGTCGAGAATAAGATCGTTCCATGTGAACATAACATCGTCGGCAGTGAACGGCTCGCCATCGGACCACTTCAGCCCTTTGATGAGATGCATGGTGAGCTCTTTGCCGTCGCTCGACCATTCCCAACTGGTCGCCAGATTCGGCACCGGCTCCAGTTTGTCGCCGCGCAGCCACATCGGGCCAGTCTTCACCAACTCCTCGATCACAATGGCGTTGATGCCGAAGTAGCCCTGGCTGACACCCGCGCCCCAATTCCAACCTTCTGTCGGCGAGGCCCAGATATCGCGCAGCACGCCGCCGTACTCGCCGGGGCCATCGGAAAAGAAAGCGTTTGGAATGACTTGTGGTGTCTCAGGCAGGCGCTGCTCGATCGGCGGCAGTTGGCCTTGCTGAACCAGCTTGGTCACATACTCCGGCTCGCTGTATTTGTCGAGCTTCTTGTACACTTCCATCTGGTCAATGCTGAAGGTCTTGGGCTGGGTACTTCCCGCCATCACCTGGCCTTCGGGGTAGTCGATCGGGCCTTGCAAGCCGCTCGCAGTTCCACTGGCAGCAGTTGGGCCACCAGCAGCCGGAGCAGCCGTTGCGGCTCCACCCTCCGCCGGAGCAGTGGCAGCGCCTGCGGCGGGAGCAGCCGTTGCAGCGCCGCCGCTGGCGTTGCTGCTCCCTGCGGTGTTTGTATCAGCGGGTGCGCTTGGCGCGGCTGCTGAACATGCAGCCAGCACACCTGTGCCTGCGCCAAGACTGAGCAATTTGATAAACTTGCGACGACTGATTCGGTT
Organism: Roseiflexaceae bacterium; assembly: GCA_035765855.1. Taxonomy (GTDB): domain Bacteria; phylum Chloroflexota; class Chloroflexia; order Chloroflexales; family Roseiflexaceae; genus DASTWM01. The sequence goes on along the minus strand of DASTWM010000244.1, from coordinate 33,193 downwards.
CTGGTCTTCCATAGACGTAGACCCTCCTTGGGCATCTGTATAGCTATGACACTCTACCAAACGAAATCCATATCACCACTGATTCATTGTCATGCGTACGATTCAGCCTCCTTTCGCGAGGGGTGCTCCTGAATATTCAGATATGCAGCCAGCAGGCAACCTGATGACCATCCCGCACCTCGGTCAATGGCGGGCGCTCCTCAATGCAGCGCTTCATCACATGCGGGCAGCGGTCGGCAAAGGGGCAGCCAATGATCTCTTCCGTGGGACTTGGCACCATGCCGCGAATCGGCACCAGCTTCTTGTCACCCTTTCTGCCCAGCACCGGCACAGAATTGAGCAGGCCAACGGTGTACGGATGCAATGGATGGTGAAACAGTTCGCGCACGTCAGTATACTCGACAACTCTGCCGAGATACATCACGGCCACGTAATCAGCCATTTGAGAAACCACGCCAAGGTTATGCGTGATCATGACAATCGACGAGCCAAAATCTTCCTGCAAATTGCGCATCAAGTCAAGAATCTGCGCCTGCACGGTGACATCGAGCGCAGTCGTCGGCTCATCAGCAAGCAGCACTTCAGGATTACACGAAAGCGCCAGCGCGATCATGACACGCTGGCGCATGCCGCCCGAAAGCTGGTGCGGGTATTCGTGCAGGCGGCGGGCTGCATCGCTGATCTGCACGCGCCGCAGCATCTCCAGCGCGCGATCCAGCGCCTCTTTTTTGCTCGCGTTCTGGTGCAAACGCACGCTTTCCGCGATCTGGGTTCCAATGGTATACAGGGGATTCAGCGATGTCATCGGCTCCTGGAAGATCATGGCGATGTCACCGCCACGAATGCTGCGCATCTTCGAGCCCTGCGGGTTGAGCTTCGTCAGATCCGTCACGCCGTCCGAGCTACGATTGCGCTGGTGGAGCAGAATTTCGCCCTCCACAATTTTGCCAGGCGGCGATTTGATCAGCCGCATGATCGACATGGCGGTGATACTTTTCCCACAGCCGCTCTCGCCCACAATGCCGAGCGTGCTCTTGCGGCCAAGCTTAAAACTGACGCCATTAACAGCTTTCACTGTGCCGCTGTCGGTCATGAAGTAGGTTTTAAGATCCTTTACCTCGAGAACAGCATCACCGTTTGGAGCAGGGGGAGTAGTTGTCATGACCTCGTCGTCCTCGTCATCCTGCACAAGCACGAGCCATGGAGCAACAAGTACGCTTCGCAGACGCACGCCGGTGCTTGTCGCTACATCTCGTTCGCTGTGAAACACATCGCCACGCGCGCTTGGTGGCAAATATTAAAAGATCGTTGTGATTCTTATAAAATATGATATCTGACAATTGTGGGTTTGTCTTGGACTTTTGTTCGGCATACTTGGAAAAAAGCACACATCTCAGCATGCATGGACGTGCTGCCGCCCATGGTCATCGCATAACGCGGCCCGCTTACCGCCTGGTCGCCAGAATGCGCGTGATCTGCGCCATATGCGTCAGATCATGCGCGGCAGGCTGCATCAGCGCGTGTTCCATGCTCCAGTAGCCGTTCTCGGGATGCACGCCTGCGCGCTCCCACTGCTCGTCAGACAGGCTTTCGAAAAAGCGGATGAATTCCTGCCGTGACTGGCGCAACTCCTCAAACGTCTGGCGCAGATCGCGCGCGTTGTACGCATGCTCCTGAGCCAGCCGCGCCTCGTCATAGCCCGGCAACTGTGGATTTTCCTGGTCGCGGATCATGATCGCCCGCGCCTGGAAATACCCGTCGAACTCCTGAAGGTGGCCGAGCGCTTCCAGAATAGTCCAACCATCTGGTCCATCGCGCAGCGTCGTCGCTTCTTCTTGCGTCACGCCCTGCAGGATATTGCCAAGGACATCAATTGTACGGCTCATCAACACCAGTTGCCGCTTGCGCATATCGTGCCGGTCCATGGGGAACCCTTTCTTCTGTATGGAAGGACGCAAGCCAGTATACCACCTGTTGCGTAGCCCACTGTCTTGCGAGAACATTGCATATGCGCACGGTCTACGGTCGCCTTCGGCTGCAAACGTGTTCATCATGCGTTCATCTCATTCTGCTATACTCATGCCACACTGCACAAATGGATGTGACGGTGCAATGAGGTATCTATGCGCGTGTTAATTGTCGAAGATGAAGCCAGCATTGCTGATTTTCTGCGGCGCGGCCTGACTGAGTCCGGCTATGCGGTGGATGTCGCCGAGGATGGCGACGAAGCGCTGGCATGGGTAACGGCTGCGCCGTATGATGTAATCGTGCTCGACCGCATGCTGCCGCGCCGCGACGGCCTGAGTGTCTGCCGCGAGATTCGCGGGCGCGGGCTGCGCATGCCGATCCTGATGCTGACCGCCCGCGACACCGTGGACGATCGCGTTGCCGGGCTGGACGCTGGCGCGGACGATTACCTGGTGAAGCCGTTTGCATTTGCCGAGGTGCTGGCCCGCCTGCGGGCGCTGCTGCGCCGTGAGCCGCTTACGCATGCGCCGATCTTGCAGGTTGGCGATCTTGCTATTGATACGGCGACGCAGACCGTACAACGCGGCAGCACCCCGATTACGCTCACCTCAAAAGAGTACAGCCTGCTCGAATATATGGCCCGCCATGCCAACCGCGTGCTGACCCGCGAGATGATCGCCGAGCATGTCTGGGATTATTCCTTCGATAATATCACGAATGTGATCGACGTTCATATTCGCGCGCTGCGCCGCAAAATTGATGAGCCGTTCGAGCAGAAGCTCATTCACACGGTGCGCGGCTCCGGCTATCGTTTAGGAAGCGCGGCGTGAAACTGACCGATCTGTCGCTGCGCTGGCGCTTGACGCTCTGGTATGTGGGCCTGCTGACGGGCGTGCTCATTTTGTTTAGCGCTGGCGTGTACATCGCGCTGAGCAAGCAATTGCTCGATGCCGAAGACGACGCGCTGCAAAATCTCGCCCAATTGCTCGACCCCAACATCAGCATGTCGCACGGCAAGTTGCAGTTCAAAGACAGCGCCGATACCACCAAAGGCCATGATCGGTTCGTGCGCGTATACACACTGACGGGCCTTCGGGTATTCGATAACAGCGCGGTGGTTGGCAATCATGTGCCGGTTTCCAGCGGCGTCGGTTATGCGAACGAAGGGAAAAGCCATTTTGATACGATTGATATAGACGACCAGCATTTTCGGGTGCTGTCCATGCCCATCCAACGCAATAATCAAGTGGTTGGCGTGCTCCAGGTCGCCGAGGAACTCGACGAAGCGGTGTTGACGTTACGGCGGCTGCTGCTGATTCTCCTCACGATTATTCCGGCAACGCTGGCGCTGGCAAGCTGGGGTGGAACCTTTTTGTCAGGGCGGGCGCTCAAACCGATTGACCAGCTTACCCGCACCGCCCAGCAGATCAGCACGCTCGATCTGAGCCAGCGGATTGGGCTGCCGCCACGCAACGATGAGCTTGGCCGCCTGGCCGCCACATTCGATACCATGATCGAGCGGTTGGAGCAGGCATGGCGTCGTCAGCGGCAGTTCACCGCCGACGCCTCGCACGAACTGCGCACGCCGCTCACCGCCATCCGGGGCCAGATCGAAGTCGCGCTGAGCGAAGAGCGTTCAGCCGAAGAATATCGCGCGGTGCTGGAAACGGTGCAAACGCAAAATGCGCGCATGAGCCGCCTCGTCAGCGATTTGCTCATGCTGGCGCGCGCCGACGCGGGCCTGCAACTGCATTGCGAAGCGCTCGATCTCGCGCAACTCACGCGCGATGTCGGCGAGCAACTCCAACCCATGGCCGAAGCGAACGGATTACATTTTGAAGTGTGCGCGCCCGCCGCGGTGCCGATTGTTGCCGACGAAGATCGGTTGCTCCAGGTGTTCTTTAATCTGGTCGAAAATGCGCTGAAGTACACACCGCCGGGCGGGTGCGTGACGCTGGCATGCAGCGAGGAAGCGGCCAATGCCCTGCTGACGGTCAGCGATACTGGTCCCGGCATTCCTCCGCACGCGCTGCCGCACATCTTCGACCGCTTTTATCGCGTCGATGAATCGCGGCAGCGCGTACGCGGCGGCGAAGGGCTGGGGCTCGCCATCGTCCACACGCTGGTGGAGGCCCATGGCGGGAGCATTGTGGTGCAGAGCGAACTCGGTAAAGGCACAACCTTTCGCGTCCAATTGCCACAAAAGGGGCCTTCTTCCTGCCCTGAACAAAGCTCCACGGGCGTGTAAACTGCGCAGCGCCTTCTCACCACTGGCCCCGTGCGCCATGGCTTATCATCTACTATAAGCCTTAATTATTTCTTCATGTTTGGCTGCTATGCTTCAAACATCATTAAGAAGGAAGATGAAGGAGCGTATTCCATGGCAGTGAACCCTTCCCGCCTCACCGAGCCAGCCGTTTATCCCAACGGTCCTTTTGGTTCCAGCAACGGTCAGACATTCCGCCCAACTGAGCAGCCGGTCACGTACACCTTGCCTGACATGGAGCTTACCAATCCTGCGCAAATCGAGCGTGCGGTTGGGCAGGATCATTACCATCATCGCGCGTACACCGACGAAGCCTCGCTCTACGACAGTCGCCGCTTTACGGATTCGTGGGGCAGGTATTTCAATGCGTTTGAACAGCAACAGATCTTCAAGCTGCTGAATTTGAAACCTGGCCAATCCGTTCTCGATGCGCCGGTCGGCACCGGGCGGATCGGCGCGTATTTAGCGCAGCAGGGTCTCAACGTCACCGGATTGGACCTGACCCGCAACATGATGCTTCAGGCCCGGCGGCGCAGCGAGTCGGCGAATCTTGCTATCAATTTTATCGAAGCAAACGCGCGCGTGCTGCCATTTGCCGATAACCAGTTCGATGGACTGATATCGAACCGCTTCTTCCACATTATTCCGGTTGAAATCTACCGGCCGTTCATTCTGGAGATGTGGCGCGTGCTGAAGCCCGGCGGCGTGCTGCTGGTGCAATTTGACAGCGCGCTGGCTGGTGGCATCATGACCCAGGCGCGGATTTATTACCGCAAGCTCGTCTATGGCAAGCGCTCGCGGCACTTCCTGCGGCCAGGCCACATCCAGGAAGTGTTCGATGGCATTGAAAATATCACGCTCCATGGCGGCTTGCCCGTTGGCATGCGCACGCTGCACAAGCTAGCTCCGGCTGCCGTGCCGCTCTGCGCGAAGCTGACGGCGAACGGCCCGCGCAGTTTTTACGCCAATCGATTATTCGTGCGGGCAGTCAAGCCGAGCCGCTAAACCACAAACGTCCACGCATCAGAACAGGCGAGCATTGGGTGTTCTCATCCAGTGCTCGCCTGTTCTGTTTTGCCCATGCTCGTATGAAGATCGGTATATGCTGGCGATGTGCTACAATAAATTCCAGCAATGCTGCATGGACAGGAGCTTTGGTTGACTTCAGCATACCGCCATCTGCCTGCCGTCGAAACGTTAGTGCAAGCGATCGAGCAGCGCCGCAACGGCGACACGTTGCCGCGTGATGTGCTCGTCGAAGCCGCGCGCAGCGTGCTCGACATGGCACGTCATGCTATCGCCGCTGGCGATGCTGCACCGGCACCCAACGCCTTGCAGGACGCCACGCTTGCCCATGCCCGCGCGGCGCTGCGGCCCTCGCTGCGCCCGCTGATCAACGCGACTGGCGTTATCATTCAGACCAATCTTGGGCGCGCGCCGCTCAGCCATGCGGCCTTGCAAGCCATGCAGGACGTTGGCGCGGGCTACTCGAACCTTGAGTACGACCTTGAAGCGGGCGCGCGCGGCTCGCGCTACACGCATGTCGGCGCGCTGCTGTGCCGCCTGACCGGCGCAGAGGCAGCCTTGACGGTCAACAACAACGCGGCGGCAATCTACCTGGTGCTGAGCGCGCTGGCGCAGGGTCGCGAGGTCATCATCTCGCGCGGCCAGTCGGTCGAGATCGGCGGCGGTTTTCGCATCCCGGATGTGCTGCGGCAGAGCGGCGCGGCGCTGGTCGAGGTCGGCACGACTAACCGCACCTACACGCGCGACTACGCCGACGCAATCACCGAGCGTACCGCGCTGATCATGCGCATTCACACCAGCAATTTCAAACTCGTTGGCTTTGTCCATGAAGCGCCACTTGCTGAATTGGCGGCGCTGGCCCGCGAACGCGGCGTCATGCTGGTCGATGATCTGGGCAGCGGCACGCTCCTTTCTACCGCGCCATACGGTCTTGCGCCAGAACCCACGGTGCAAGAATGTGTTGCGGCGGGCGCTGATCTCGTTACGTTCAGCGGCGACAAGCTGCTCGGCGGGCCGCAGGCTGGTTTGATCGTCGGGCGGGCCGAGTTGATCGGGCAGTTGCGCAGGCATCCGCTGGCGCGCGCGCTGCGGGTGGACAAAACAACATTGGCCGGGCTTGAAGCCACGCTGCTGGCGTATGTCCATGGACGCGCCACCAGCGACATTCCGGTGTGGCGCATGATCGGCGCGGCACTGGACGATCTGCGCGCCCGCGCCGAGCGCCTGGCAGAGCAGATTGGGCATGCGCATGCCGACGTCGTGCCATGCACCAGCGCAGTTGGCGGCGGCTCGCTGCCCGGCGAAACGCTGCCCAGTTTCGCGGTCGCCCTTCGCAGCGCGCAGCCTGACGGGCTGGCCCGCGCGCTGAGACAAGGAGCGCCACCTGTGGTAGGCCGCATCAGCGACGGGCTGCTGCTGCTCGACATGCGCACGGTGCTGGAGGAGCAGGATGCTGCACTGGCGCGGGCGGTGCAGGCCGTAACGGCGCGATAAGGTGAGGAAACAAAGAACCACTTGCAGGAGCGTTTTCTGTTCTTTGTTGTGCGAAGCTAGAGGAGAATCCAATGAGCGAAGATATCGCGCGCCTGCTGTACGAAGGCGCGGTGGCAGTAACCGAGGGCCGCAAGACCGAGGCACAGCGGCTGCTCATGCGCGTCGTCGAGCTTGACGAGGGGAACGAGCAGGGCTGGTTGTGGCTCAGCGGCGCGGTGGACGATCCAGCAGATCAGCAGATTGCGCTTGAAAATGTGCTGGCTATTAATCCTGATAACGAAGCTGCACGCTCTGGATTAGATCTCCTCCGGCAGCGGACAAACACATTGGCGCATGCGACGGCCATCGCCGAACCGCCGCCACAAACGCTGCCCCATGACGATGCTGCATGGTCACCGCCGCCGCCACTCGATCCGAACGACGCGCTTGAACTGGCGTGCTGGCAGTGTGGCGCTACGCTTTACAGCGTAGCGCAGTTCTGCTGGCAATGCCATGCGCCGGTCCATTGCTGCAATAATTGTGCGTACCGCTACATCACGCGCTGCAAAGAGGTGCAGGGGCTAACCAGCACCATGGCGCAGGCATCTCAAAACAAATGCCCATGGTGGCGTCCGCCGAGCGCATTACAAAGCTAACCACAGCCTTTCCAGCGTAAAACGAAGCGGGCTGGACGATACATGATGTATCGTTCAGCCCACTTTGCTGCCACATCCCTTGAACTACGCTTTCGCGGCGTCTTCCCAACCAACCCAGAAGTTATACCGGCGAATGAAGGCCTCCGGGCGCACGCGCACGCCCTTCACATCGGCGCTGTCGGCCTCGTTCACCAGCACGACGTTCGGCTTGCTCTTGAATCGACTGATGTATGCATCAACGGCTTCTTCGATCTTGAGCGTAGCGTCTTTTTTGGGGTTGTCATCAAACCAACCGAGATACATCTTTTCCTCCTACATGCTCACATGCCACGTGCCAATATGTAAATCCTGATACAGGAGATAACTGCGATAATCCTGGCAGAGTACCTGGAAATAGCGCCGCCCCTCGCGTTCGTTCACGCGTTGCTCATGGATGTTAAGAATCTGCTGCACGCGCCACAGCCGGCCATGCCAGCGAAATGTTCGCGGAAGATAATTAAACTGCTGTTCAACAAGCTCGATCGGCTCGGCGCGCTGCCGAAATGTGTCGAGCAGTGTCAAGAGATGATCAAACAAGCCCTCGTTCCGACGAGGTGCAAAAACACCAACTCCATGCGTCATAGCACTCTTCCCTATGCTGTTCAATCTGCTTGATGCTGCGTTCATTATAGCAGCACGCATGTTCTACGTCAAGAACGGATGTGCGCTTTTTGACGGGAAAGTGAACCATGTGTACCATGGTAACTGGTACTTTCTGATGTATTCCCCTGTCCAGCTTCCTCAACAAGGTGGGCCTGGAGGTCACCATGGCGCAATCGCTTCGTATTGGCGCGCGTATCGGCTCCAACGATCCATTCTGGGTGCAGGTGCGCGAGTCAGTTATTCAAACGGCACAACAGCTTGGCGTGCAGTTGGTGCCTATCGATATTGGTCAATCTTCAAAGCTCGCGCAGGATGAATACCCGGCGCTGCTGGAAGAACTGATTGCCCAGGATCTGGACGCACTGGTTACGACGTACCTGCCCGACGAATTGACCTATCAGGTGCTTTCGTCGGGCCTGCCGGTCGTGCAGATCACCGAGTCCGATGTGCGCCACCCGTTGTTCACTTCGCCGAGCGGCTTTTACGACATTGCTCAGTCGGTCGGCCAGTATCTTGTCGAGCAACTCCATGAACACGGGCGCGTACTGGTCATCGGCGGGCTGCTGGCCGAGCACGGGGAAGATGGCCGCAGCCGGCTGGCTGGCATACGCGCGACGCTCGCGCCCTACCCGCACATGGCGATCGCGCATGTGCCGAGCGCATGGCGCTACGAGCGGGCGTATGAACAAATCTACGACGGCATGCAGCAGCTCAGCGCGCCGGTTGATGCCATTTTTGGCCTGTCGGACTCGCTGGCGCTGGCTGGCCGCGATGCAGCGCAGCAATTGGGGCTGCTGCATGAACGCACGATCATCGTCGGGATCAACGGCGACCCGGCTGCGCTGGCCGCTATTTCCGAAGGCAGCATGAGCGCCACAATTGAAACGTCGGCGGCGGATTTTGGCTGCCAGGCCGTGACATTGGCCTGCCAGGCGGCTCAGGGCGCGCCGCTGCCAACGCACTTTGGCTACAAGCCCCGGCTGGTCACTCCCCGGAACGTGGGCGAGGTGGCGACCGAAAAGCTGGTGGCTATCGCCAGTTTGCCGAACCGGCTGGTGGGCGTGAATCATCAGCACGATCAGCAGCAACTTGTGCAACTCCGCGCCAGCCTGGAGATCAGCCGCCGTGTCGGCTCGATTCTCGATCATCAGCAGCTTGCCCGCGAAGTAGCCGACGTGATTCGCGCCAGCTATGGCTACGACCATGTGCAACTCTTTCACTGGAATGAGCAGGAGCAGGTGTTAAAGCTTGCTACGCCGTGCCGCGATTGCACGCGCGCTGTGATTCCGCTGGCCGAGGCGGACCTGCTGGCCGAAGCGCTGGCGCGCAACGCGCCTATCTTTGTGCCCGATACGTACCGCAGCCACCGCTTTCCGCCCGACCCGGCCTGGCCCAACACGCATTCACGGGTTGTCCTGCCGATCCGTCTGGGCGAGCGTGTGCTGGGGTTGCTCGATCTTCACAGCCATGCCATTGCCCAGCGAACGCGACAAGAATTGGTTGGGCTGCAATCGCTTGCCGACCAGCTTGGCGTCGCCATGCGCAACGCCGAATTGTACGGCGAAGCGCTCGCCGCGCGTGCCGCAGCGGAGAAAGCCAACCAACTCAAAAGCCGCCTGCTCGCCACGGTCAGCCACGAACTACGGACGCCGCTCAATATCATTTTAGGCTACAGCGAGGCCGCGCTCGCCACGGCGCAGCCGTACAACGGCGCGCACCTGACACAGCTTACTCACGATCTTCAGCATGTGCGGCACAACAGCGTGCATCTCATCCGCTTGATCAACGATCTGCTCGACTTCTCGCGTGCGGAGATTGGCGCGCTCGATCTGTGTCCTGAGATGACGTCGCCGCGCGCGCTGCTGGAGGAAGTCTTCCACACCATGGCCGACCGCAGCCTGCTCGACAGCGACGTAGAATGGCGGCTCGATCTGCCCCTGCGCCTGCCCATGCTTGCCATTGATCTTGTGAGATTGCGGCAGGTGCTGCTGAATCTGCTCAGCAACGCGCAAAAATTCACAGCAAGCGGGCATATTACGCTGGGCGCGGCGGTCATGCTGCCGTACCTGCACCTTTGGGTTCAGGACACGGGCAGCGGCGTGCCTGCCGACCTTCAGGAACAGATTTTCGAGCCATTCGTCACCGGCCAGCGCGGCGGCGTCGGGCTTGGGCTGAGCATCGCGCATCATCTCGTGATGCTGCATGGCGGCTCCATGACGCTGGAAAGCCAGCATGGGCAGGGGAGCACGTTTCATATGTACCTGCCGCTGCCCGGAGCTAATGCCCCTGCCACGGCACCCGCAGCCGCCGAATCAATACTGCTCCTGGTTTCCTCTCACGAGCAGCCAACGCCCGCCATTGCCGAGTTGAGCCAGCGCCAGGGACTCACCATCCATCGGCTTACTCCGAATGATGACATCGCTGCGACGCTCGAACGCATGCGACCAGCGGCGCTGGCGTGGGACACGACGCATGCCAGTGAGGAAGATTGGGCAACCGTGCAGCGGATTCAGAGCCACCCGCAATGGCGGCATATTCCGCTCATGCTGTTCAGCCACGAGGATGACGCGCACGTATCCAGCGGCGTCACCAGCATGCTCATCAAACCGTTGAGCAGCACGGCATTGCAGGAGGCGGTCAGCGCGCTGCAACCGCGCGACGCGGAAGGGTCGATCCTGATCATCGACGACGATCCGCAGGCGTGTGATGTGTACCAGCGGATTATTGCGGAGGCGTTGCCTGAGCATTCGGTACGCATCGCGAACGGCGGTGTCGCCGCGCTGGCAAGCCTGCTGCATGAGACGCCCAGCCTGGTTATTCTGGATTTGCTCATGCCGGATGTGGATGGCTTTGCCGTGCTGGAACACCTGCGCACGTCCCCGCACACGCACCATGTTCCCGTGCTGGTGCTGAGCGGGCAAATGCTTTCCGCAAAGGATGTGGAGCGGCTCGACCATGCGCACGTCACATGGCACAGCAAAGACATGCTATCCAGCGGCGAAATAGTATCGTCGGTGCAGCGGGCGCTCCATGAGGAGGCTATTCCGCAGCAAACCAGCACGCTGGTGAAGCATGCGGTGGCCTACATTCAGCAGCACCACGCGCGCAGCCTGTCGCGTCAGGATATTGCGCGCTCGGTCGGCATCAGCCAGAATTATTTGAGTGACATCTTTCAGCGCGAAATGGGCATTTCGCTGTGGGAATACGTGTGTCGCTACCGGATCAAGCGCGCGAAGAGCCTGCTGCGGAACACGAACGAGAACATCACTGCCGTGGCCGCGCAGGTCGGCTTCGAGGATCCAGCCTACTTCAGCCGCGTGTTTCGCAAGCAGGTCGGCTGTTCGCCACAGCACTTCCGCGAGCAGTTATACTAACTGGCGCGCCGCAAGCATCTCCTGGTATGTTTCTTTCGTCTTGCGGGCGACCACCGGCCAATCGAACGTGCTGCGAACGATTCGCACGCTTTCTTCGCCCCACTCCGGCCAGCGCGCCCGCTGATCGAGCGCCAGCGCGATCCTGGCCGCCAGATCGTCGGCGTCGTCCGGCTGCACGAGGTAGCCGTTGCGTCCGTCGAATACCTTGTCGGGGATGCCGCCCGCCGCCGAGGCGACCACCGGCTTGCGGTGGATCATGCCTTCCAGCGTGACCAGGCTGCTTCCTTCGTACAATGTTGGGTGAACGACGAGATCGACTTCCTCGTACAAATTGTGCAATTCGGCGTCGTCGAGCCGCCCGACGAACATGACATGATCGAGCAGGCCAAGCTCGCGCGCCTGCGCTTCAAGCCGCTCCCGCTCGGTGCCCTGGCCGACCAGCAGCCAGCGCCAGCGCGCCGGTAATCGTTCGCGCAGCGTGCCAAGCGCCTCAAGCATCACATGGAAGCCTTTGTTGCGCTCCAGCCGCCCAACGCTCAACAGCGTGCAATCGCACTCGCCAAGCCGCAGCCGCGCGCGCAGATCATGGCGCAATCCGTCATCAAGATAGCTCAGGCATTCCTCAACATCAATCGCGCTCGGGATAACGACCATGCGGCGCGGATCGATATGCAGATAGCGCGGAAGATCATCCTGCGTGCATGCGTCGGTGGCGATCACCCGGTCGGCGCAGCGGTGCGCGTAGGAATACATGGCCCGGAACGGCGCGTAGGCCAGCCACTTGCGCCAGTCCTGCGTGCGGTACTCCTCCAGCCCATGCGGGTTAGCGATGAATGGCACACGCCGCAGCAGCGGATCGCGCTGGCGGATCCAGCCGTAGCCAAGCGCGCACAGCCCCTGCGAATGCACGACATCGTACATGCCGCGCCGCGCAGCCCGCGCCGCCGTGATGCCAAGCTGCCATGAATACCACGGATAGTTGATCTGCCGCCCAGGAATGGAGTTCGGGCGCAGGTAGGGCGAGGTGTAATCGTAGTGCGTATAGACGATGGAGGAAAGATGAGACAAGGAGACCGGGAGAAGAGGAGAAGAGGAGGCCTGATTGTATTGTATCTCCTTGTCTCCTTGTCTCCTTGTCTCCTTGTCTGTCGGTGGCTGCACATACAACGTCACATCCACGCCGAGCCGCGCGAGATGCGTGACAAGATGAAAGACGTGGCGCTCGATGCCGCCAAAACCATGGAGCGGGAACACGACGCGCGCAAGCATAGCCACGCGAATTGGTTGCTGTTGATCGAGATTCATATCAATAGATCATTACGTATATATTCCTGAGACAGGTAGTATCGTTCGCACAAGCCCGTGCATTGTAGCACGAACAGCGCGCCGAGATGGTACAATGACATTGTATAGTGACAGCCGGCATATTTGGATGAACGATCGCTTCCCAACAGAAGCAGCGAACGAGCGCACTGCTGCGCCTCAGGCGGTGCCGGACGACACGCGTCTGGTAATGTTGCTGCGCGAACGACCTGCTGAAGGTATAGCTCAATTGTACGACCGCTACGGGCGCGTGGTCTACAGCGTCGCGCTGCGCATCGTTCGTGATCACGGCACGGCCGAGGAGATCACGCAGGATGTGTTTATGCGTTGCTGGCGCAGCATTGCGAGCTACAACGCCGAGCGCGGCAGCCTCGCGTCATGGCTGCTGACAATTGCGCACCACCGCGCCATCGACGTGCTCCGCAGCCGCCATGGAAAAGAGTCGCGCAACACGGTGTCGGATGAGCGGCTGGAGCTTATGGCAAGTTACGATCCGCTGATCGAGGATGCGCTGGTGCGCGGCGAAGTGCAGGCCGCGTTGGGCGAACTGCCGTCTGCGCAACGTGAAATCATTGAACTGATCTTTTGGGGCGGTTTCACGCGGCGCGAGGCCGCCGAACGATTGGACATTCCGCTGGGCACGGTGCATACGCGCTTGCGGCTGGGCATGGACAAATTGCGTGCAACGTTAGGAAGCCTGTTTGGCGCGAATGATACGTAGCGATAAGATACAGATATTCGTCATCAATGGTAGGTTTGGACGATGACTTTTTCGCAACACAATCCAGAACACCAGGGCGATGCAGCCGAGCAATCGGAACGCCGCTGCGACATGCTCCAGCCGCTGATTGCCGCGTACGCGCTGGGCGAGCCGATCGACGACGCCGAGATGCTCGCGCACCTGCAAAGCTGCTCGCGCTGCCAGCGCGACATGGTATCGTACGCGCAACTCGCGCGCGTGCTGCCTTACGAGGCAGAACCGCATGAGCCGCCGCCCGCGCTGCGCGAGCGCATCATTGCCACGGTGGAGCGGGCCACCATGCCAGAGCAGCGCATGGGGCCGGCGCGGCGGCGCTGGAATTGGTCGCTGCCAGCGCTTGGCTTTGCGCTCGTCGCGCTTGTCGCCATGCTCTTCTGGAACGTCTCGCTGCAACAGCAGAACGTAGCCCAATCAGCACAGATCGACGGTAGTCGCGCAAGCTGGCGCACCATGACCGCGCTGCTCAATGATCCCAACGTGAAATGGTACGCGCTCAATGGAGATCAAGCCAGCGGGCATTTCTGGATTTCCGAGCAGCAGCAGGCTGGCTGCCTGGTTGTCGAAAACCTGCCGCCGCTCGCCGCCGGGCAGACCTACCAGATCTGGCTGGGGCATGACAACAAGCGCGAGAGCGCTGGAACGCTTACTGTGCGCAACGGCAGCGCGTGGGAGATTATTCCATTGACCAAAAACGACATCCCCTATCAAACCGTTGGCGTCACGATTGAGCCTTCCGGCGGCAGCTCCGCGCCCACCGGCCCGCGCGTGCTGTTCGGCAATCTTTCCCCAACGTAACAGGAGCCATATCTCTTCGCTGCAAGACGGTGCGCTGGCACCGTCTTTTTAATGCAAGCACCTTCTTTGACCAATGTGATTCAATCCGCGCGTTTCCTGCGTATGCTTAATCAACAGCACCAATACGCAAGGAGGAAACGACCATGTTGAGACTCATGAGAACGTTCGCAATCGCAAGTCTGTCCGTGCTATTCGCAATCGTTACGCTGCTGGCATCCGCCCACGCCGCGCCGCATGCCGCGACCATGAACGTCGCAGCGAAAGACTTCGAGTTCGATCCGAAAACCATCACGATCACTGTTGGCGACACGATCACATGGACGAACCAGGGCAAGATGCCGCACACCGTGACAGCTTCCGACAACAGTTTCGACTCCGGCAATCTGGCATCTGGCGCGACCTTCTCGCACACCTTTGACAAGGCCGGGACATTCGCTTACTACTGTAAATATCACGGCAAAGCGGATGGCACCGGCATGGCCGCTACTGTGATTGTGCAGGAGGCGGGCGCCGCCCAGCCAACTGCTGCCGCGCAGCCGACAGCGGCAGCCGCGGCGGATCAGGCAACCGAGCAGAACTCGCTCGAAGCCGACGATCAGGCGCTTACGAACAATAGTGTCAATGTCAAAGAGGTGTACTCTGCGCAGGATGGCTGGATGGTCATTCACCTGGACGAGAACAACGCGCCCGGTAAGGTGATCGGCCACACCGCGGTGAAGAAGGGCGAAAGCACCGACGTCAAGGTCACGCTCGACCAGCCGGTTTCCGCCGGCACGAAGGTCTGGCCGATGCTGCATATTGACGCTGGCACCAGCGGCACGTATGAATTCCCCGGCCCGGATCTTCCGGCAAAGGGCGCTGATGGCATGGTGGTCATGAAGCAGATTTCGTTGACAGGCGGCCAAAGCGCACCGGCGAAAGCCGCGCCGTCCACGCTGCCAAACACTGGCGGAGATGAACTGCCACTCACGCCATTAGCGAGCCTGGCAGCCCTTTTGATTGGCAGCGGCTTCCTTGCAAAACGAGCGCGCCGCCGCAGCTGACGCCTGCCGACCGATCGGTAACAAACGCTACGCATGTGCCTCCTGCGCTCGATGAGCACCAGGAGGCACATCATTTCAATGTCGAACTGATTGGATAACGTCCTGATATAATGCTTCCACCTGCGGCACCACTCGTTCGGCACCGAAGCGCTCGAACGCTGCCTGGCGCGCTGCCATGCCGAGCGATTGCCGCTGCTCCGGGGCAGCCAGCAAAGCCGCCAATCGCCGCGCAAAGCCCTCTGGTGTCGGCTCCAGCGCGCCATTCAGGCCGTCAATGATGATGTCAGCCGTGCCGCCGGTCGGCATGGCGAGAATCGGCGCGCCACATGCCGAAGCTTCAAGTGGCACGCGACTCAGCGGCTCGCCCCACGCCGATGGGAACAGCAGCAATTCGCAGCGCGCCATCAGCCGCAGCACGTCGTCATGGGCGGTCCAATCAAGAAAACGCGCCTGAACGCCAAGCGCGGTTAATTCCTGCTCAAGAAACGGGCGCAATGGGCCGGTGCCACAGACGACAAGCTGACATGACGAGGTGATATGCTTATATTCTACGCTCTGCGCTCTGTGTTCTGTGCTCTGTCCGTCGTCCTTCAGCGCTCGAAACACATCGACCAGCAAGTGCGCGCCCTTGTTACGCTCCAGCTTGCCGACGAACAACAGAAACGGCGCATCCACAGCAATGCCATGCGGCGGCTCCGCGACGGTATATGCAATTGCCTCCACATCGACCATGTTCGGGATGACATGGACGCGCTCCGACGGCACAATCGTTCGTAGCTTCTCAGCAATGTAGCGACTCACCGCGATCACCGCATCAGCCTGCCGCAGAAAATGCTGCCGCCGCCGCACATGCGCCAGCACATACGGAATGGCAGGCAGCGCCGCGAGGCCGCGCACCGGCCCAAGCCGCGCCACGAAGTCGGTCACAAGCGAGACGGCGCTTTGCCGTGGGTATGGCACGCGGTCGCCATGCAACCCAGTCGCAAAATAATCCCACGGCCAGTGATCGCGCACCGTCACAACCACCGGCACGCCAAGTCGCTGCCCGGCCAGCACGGCTGGTGGAGTGGTCTGAACGTGCTGCGCATGAATAACAAGCGGTTCATGGCGATTGAATCCGGCCATATCGACGAGCGCCTGCGCCAGGCGCGGCCACATCTGCTCGTGCCGGGCGTAGTTCTTCACAAATGGCATTGGCGGCACGCGGTAGCCGTAGCGCACCGTCGGAACGCCAAGTACATCTTCGCGCGCCACACCGCGCGCGCCCGGCTGCGGTACAAGCGCCGTCACGCGATGCCCGTGTTCCATGAGCGCACTGGCGAGCGCGTGGGCGCTCCAGCCTGCGCCACCACAGCGCGGAGGGAAGACATCGGTTGGAAGGAGAATATTCATGACGAATGACGAAAGATGAGCATTCTACGTTGATTGGTTCCTGGTTCGTGGTTCCTGGCGCCTGGTTGTCAATTCCAGCGCGATCTGCTCAAGCTCCTCGCAGTGCCGCGCCCATGAATAGTTCGCCACCACCCGTTCACGCGCACACTGACCCATCGCTCGCGCATCCGCCGGACAGTCGAGCAGCCGCGCAATCGCCGCCGCGAGACTCCGCACATCACCCTCACGGAACAGCTTGCCCTCCTGCCCTTCACGAATAATCTCGTTGAGCGGCGCAATATCAGCCGTGACGACCGGCAAACCGGCGGCCATGTATTCGTACACTTTGAGCGGCGACCAGAAGAACCCGGCGGCGCGCAGGGCTGGATGCGGCGCGGTATTGAATGGTGCCACGCCAATTGTCGCTGATGCAAGCAGCGCAGGAACCGCATCGTAGTCGACTGCGCCTGTGAAAGTAAAACGGCCCGGCCATGCTGCTGCAAGCGCCGCCGCCGCCGCGCGCTCCGGCCCGTCGCCAATCAGCAGAAAGTGGCAATCACGACCTTCTTCCAGCAGCAGTGCCGCGGCGCGCATAAAATCGAGCACGCCATGCCACGCGCGGAAGGAACCGAGAAATACCACAACCGGAGACCGGGAAAGGGGAAGAAGATGAGAAATAGAACTTGATGCTTGTCCTATCTCCTTGTCTCTTTGTCTCCTTGTCTCCTTGCTTTGCGGCACAAAGTGCTCGACCGCCGCGCCCCATGGTAACTCCACGATTTTCTCGCGTGGGATCTCCGGCGGCACGGTGGTATGCAAGGGCGTCACAATGCGGTCGGCCCAACGGCACTGCTGCACGGCCCAGCGCCGCATCGGCCCGCCCAGCACGTCATCGAGGCGGCGCTTGAACACAGCCGGCGGGTCCACCATCAGCGCGTTCACCTCTAAAATCGAGGGAAGGCCGAGCCGCCGCGCGGCAAGAATCCCGCCGCCCGCAAAATTGTAGTAGCGCTCCATGATCAGATCGGGGCGAATGGCGCGCGCTAGCCGACGAATCAGCGGCGCGCTGAGCAGCGCAAGCGATTTGGGAACATCGACATGGTGAAGGAAGACACCCGTGTAGCGAGAGGATACAGGTCGCGCCAGGGTGTGAAGGCCGTCCCAGCCAGCACGCGTGCTGGCGACGACATGCACGGCATGGCCACGCGCCGCCAGGCCACGCGCTACTTCTAATGTATGTGTTGAACCGCCAAGGGTACCAGGAACAGGAATGCCACTCGCAACGTAGAGAATCTTCACAACCGCTCGTAGCGATCAAGATCGAGAGTTACGGCCAGCGCGCCGGGCGCAGTTTGCTGCACCACCTGAATGGCGCGATCAACCGCAAAGTCTTCCACACCGACAAACATGGTGGTGTTGCCTTTACGCAGAAAACCGCCAGTCGATGCCAGCCGCGTCACACGGAAGCCATGCTCCACCAGCGCATCAACGGTTGTATCGGCAACAGACGACTCGGTTACGAAAAGAAGTAGTTTCATATAGGGCCTCCAAATGAGGTCAATCCTGCCCAATTATACGATTGGAATGCGCTGCCGTCAATTGGAAGGCGTCCGTGTATCAGCTAATGATGTTCCAGGAGCGCCGCGTTTCAGCCATAGTTCCAGGGTTTCGCCGACTGCGGCAAGGCTGGCAGCACTGATTTTGTCGAGCGTGTCGGATGTTGTGTGCCAAGAGGGATAATCAAAATCAATGAGGTCGACGGCCCGAAAGCCGCGCTGCAAAAACGGCGTATGGTCATCGATCATGGCAAAGCGCGGCTGCGGCACAAACGATGAATGGCCGAGATCGCGCGCGACGCTCCAGATCGCCGCGCGAATAGGCACATCGGAGTTCTGCTCGTAGTAAATTTGTTGATCAGCATCGCCAATCATGTCGACGACAATGACTGCCGCCGGTGCCTCGGTAAGGCTGTTCGCCATGTAAGTCGAGCCGACTGTCCACTCCCAGCCATCCAGATCGCCGTTGTCCTCGGCATCGAAGGCCGCCAGCCAGATTTCATGTCCAAGTTGCTCAGGCTGAAGCACGCGCGCCAGCTCCAGCAGCACCGCCACGCCGCTTGCGCCGTCATTCGCGGCGGGCACCGGCTGATTACGCTTTGCAGGATCAGTATCCTGGTCGGCGCGCCGCCGCGCGTCGTAGTGCGCGCCGATGATGATGCGCGGCCCGCTACCGCGCTTGCCGATCATATTACGACAGCGCACGCCTTTATAGTCGAAGCCTTGTTCCTCAACCTGCCAATCTTGCTCCTTCAACTGCGCAACAATATAATCGCCACACTGCTGCCAGCCAGGCGATCCGGTGTCGCGCGGCACCCACTGCATCTGCGCCGCCGCATGCTGCATGGCGCGCTGCCCATCGAACTGTACAGATATTGGTATCGTTGTAGGTTCAATTTCTGTGGAAGGAGTGAGTGATGCCGCAGGTACAGGTGCCGCTGTTGCAATCGCTGCCGCAGTACCAGACTGAATCAGCGGTAGCAATGCACGATCGGTGGCAGGTGGCCGGGTGGGCGCGGCAACATTTGCCGCAGACGGCGCGCGGCACGCAGTGGCGCAGGCCGCGAACATCAGCGCAGCGCTACCGCGAAAGAACGAACGACGATCAAGAGAACCTGACATGAGCAATCCCGTAAAACAATATAACGTAAAGGCACAAGGTGTGTCCCTACGTTATATTGTAACAAAATTGCTCTGCGCGTGAACGCTATTCTTCGCTTTGTTGCAGAATAATTTCCAGCAACTCAAGCAAGATCGTCTTTACACTCTCACGATCGCTCGCCGTACATGGCAAAACTTTGACGTGAGGCGGCAGCCGCAACGCAAGGCGCAGTTCTTCTGGAGACCACGCGTTAGGCTTGTCCTGCTTGTTCGCCGCGATGACATAGGGCGTATCGCGATACGAAACGAAGAAATCGATAATGCGGTTTGTCTCGCGGAACGTTTCGGGCCGAGTGCTATCGACAAGAATGACCAACCCGAGCATGCCTTCCGACAAGATTTCCCACATGAAATCGAAACGCTTCTGACCTGGTGTCCCAAACAGGTGCAGCACCAGATCATCACCGATAGCAATGCGACCAAAGTCCATCGCCACCGTGGTCTCTTTTTTGATTAACTTTGTGTCATCTGTTGCGCGGCGCTCTGTTGAAACGACTTCAATTTCGCTGATCGTCTTGATGAACTCAGTTTTGCCTGCGTTCACCGCGCCGCTGATAACCATTTTTACAGTCTGCACACCGGCCCTCCGCTGCGGTGCTGTGATTCTGCTCTTAGTAGAGCAACGAAATGGTTGTGCCAGCCTGTATCCATTTCAGGACGAACCCAGCGTCGCCCATCACAACCTACATACCACGAATACGGTTGATAATACGTGTCACCAGGCTCTTCTTAAGCTTGGGCGCGTCCTGAGCCCCACGGCTGCCATTGGCCGAGCCAGGCCTTGGCTGCCGCACCACCTCCACCAACCCCGTTGTTAAAAAGCCGTACACCACACGACACACATCGAAATCGCTCATGTTGGTTTTTTGCGCCAACTCAGCCAATGTCTGCTTGCCGTTGATCCGCGCAAATACTTTCCACTCTTCAGCCGAAAGCTGCACGCTCTTCACGCGATCAAGCGGCTGTTCGATGAAGCGAACGACCAGATCTGTGCTTGGAATCCGATCTTTGATGCGGCCCCACTCATCGATCCGCCGCACGCCTTCCATGATCAGATTTTCCACCGAAATGGGAACCGGCATGATCGGCGCATATGCTTCAGGCCGCTGGTTCTGCTCGAAGCGAAACTCGCCTTCTTTCCAACCAAACAGGCCATACACCGACTCTTCGATATACTGCTGCAACAGCCGCTGCATATCTTCGCGCGCAACAAAGCCCATGTCAACGATGATGTGTGACAGCGGCACATCGGTGTTGCGCTGCTGTGCCTGCCGGGCTTCGTTCGCCTGGTCGGCAGTTAGCTTGTCCTTCCGAATCAGCAGATCGGCTACATGTCCGAGGCCATTGCCATTCGAAGCGGTGACAAGCTTACCCTTATCGAAATACAGCGATGCAATTTCATCGCCATGATTGAGGTGCAAGCACCCTGTTTTGTAGCCTCGGTCCACCAAGTACAAAAAATCGGAAAGACCGAAATCACGAATGTTTCCAACCAGCGCCATCTGTTCGTTCCTCCGGCCAACGGCGTGGAGTATCCCTGGATCTAGACGGATGCAACTGAAACGCCAGGCGTGAATGCTGTTTCACCTGCCTGCACAGCGACGCCGTCAGCGGCGAGCACTGGCACCAGTGCAGCAATCGCTACTTCCAACATAGTGTCGTCCGGTTCGCGGGTGGTGAGCCGCTGCAATGCCAGCGATGGCGCAACCAGCGTCCGTACCCAACTTCGATAGTAATGTGCCGCAGACAGCCGCAACAGTTCATACGCGATTGCTGCAATTGCTGGCACTAAGACGATACGCGACAAAAGACGCACAATGAACGGCATGCCACCAAACAACGCGAAAATCGGGATGCTCAACAGCACAACTACTAATAAAAAGCTTGTTCCGCAACGCGGATGGATCAGCGTGAATCGCCGCGTCGATTCAACCGTCAGCGGCGCGCCAGCCTCGTACGCATTGATCGTCTTGTGTTCCGCGCCGTGATACGCGAACACCCGCTGAATGTCTGGCATGCGACCGATCAACAGCAGATAGCCGACGAAAATTAACAGTCGCAGCGCGCCATCGGCAGCATCGCGCAGCAGCAGCGTCGCGCCAAAGCCGGTGAGCAGATTTGACAAGAGCAGCGGCACGACGAAAAAGAGACCAATCGAGAAACCGAGCGACACCACTACCGTGCCCGCCATCATACCATTCGATGGCTGCGTATCCTCGCCAAGCGCCACATTCGATGAGAATGTCAATGCTCGAATGCCAAGGTTCAGCGCATCCCACAATGCCAGCATGCCGCGCAGGAACGGCATACGTTCCCAGACATGACGACGAGTGACGTTTAGCTGTTCGTGCTTGAGGATGATTTCGCCTTCTGGGCTGCGCACTGCAATAGTTGCCTGCCGCAGGCCGCGCATCATCACGCCTTCAAGAACTGCCTGACCACCATAAGGGAAACGCTTTACATCCATGCTTTCGGTTCCACCGTTGCTACACATAGTCGTGCAGGCAGTGAACGTACCTCCGTCGTAGGAAGTATCATACCATGCCCGTTATGCCACGACAATAGTGATTGAGTACTGCTCACGAGAGGACCACACCACGTGCAAGTACTACGCATTGTCAAGATCGGGTGGGCTGCCGCGCCGCGCGAGATAGCCCGCGCCGGCCCGCACACCCGCCAGCAAACCACTCACGCGGATAACGGGCGCGACCGCTTTTTCAGCAACATACGTGGTTGTATTGCTGACCGTTGCGGTGGTCTCGCGCACGTTGTTGGTGATAGTTCCGGTCGTATCGATGACCTGATCGAGTTTGCCTTTGAGCGACTCGATTTGTGGAATCACCGTGTTATTGACTGTGCGGCGAATAAAGAAGACGAGGTACAACAGCGCAAGCAGCAGGGCAGCAATGAGGATAGCGTTGATAAGCAGAAACACGCCAACCAGGACGATAGCAATATCGCGCGTTTCCGTGCGAAACGTGTCAAAGATATACCCAGCAACAATAAACGCAATCGTGATAATGCCGATGGCACCCAGGCCAATTCCTATCCACTTAATCAAAGCATGGCTCCTCTGCTGCTGGCGGCGCGACGTGGCGCACCGAAGAGGCGAATAATCCGAAATTCCGCACCAGAATGATGCACAGGATTATATCATATGCGCAAACGTGAGGCAACAATCAGCAGCAGCCATGCTCCGAGCACAACTTCGAGCACCGGCACACCTGCCGGGCGCGGCATGGAGAGCGGCAGGCGAAGCGGGAGCGCGTAGACAATGATGCAACCGGCGAGCGCGGCCAGCAAAAACACCGGCAACTGCGTCCAGCGCTGGCCCCACAGCAGGTGCGCGAGCGCAGCGCTGGCAGTTGCAATTAAAAGTAGCAGGAGTAAAACTGGTGACATAGTAATGTTGAGTTATGAGTTTGAGAAAATTCCTTTATTCAAAACTCAAGACTCACAACTCAGAACTTGGTACAATGCGCCCGCCGCCCAGCACACGGTCGCCGTCATAGAACACAACCGCCTGCCCGGGCGTAATCGCCCGCTCGGGCTGCTCGAACACAACCCGGACGCGCTGATCATGGAGCGGCGTCACGACCGCAGGGTGCGCCTCGAAGTGCGAGCGCGTCTGCGCCATGCACTGGAATGGAGCGGTGGGCCATTGCTCGTCAACAAAGGTGACGCTGCCCGCCATGAGTTCGCGGGACGCCAGTGCCTCCTCGGGGCCGACGATCACGGCGTTGCGCGCCGTGTCGAGCGCGGTGACGTACAGCGGCTGCCCGACGGCGATGCCGAGACCTTTGCGCTGGCCAATAGTGTAGAGCGGCAAGCCATTATGTTGGCCTAACTCATGGCCTTCCATGTCAAGAATCGGTCCGGCGAAAATGCTTTCTGGCCGTTCCTCGCGCAGCATGTTGCGGTAGTCGCCGCCCGGCACGAAGCAGATATCCTGGCTCTCTGGCCGGTCGGCAGTGGCCAGCTTGCGCTCGGCCGCCATGGCGCGCACCTGCGCCTTGGAATACGCGCCGATTGGGAACAGCAGCCGCGCCAAATCCTTTTGCTGAAGCATGTGCAGCATGTAAGACTGATCTTTGTCGTTGTCAACCGCGCGCCACAATGCGAAGGTGTGAGTCTTGAGTTCTGAGTTTTGCGTAAACGGCTGTTCACTCTCCACCTGCTGGCTGCCGACTGGCGACTGGCGTACTTGTGCGTAATGCCCGGTCGCTACATAATCAAAACCAAGCGCCTCGGCCCGCAACAGCAGCGCGCGAAACTTCACGTCGCGGTTGCATGCCAGGCATGGATTGGGCGTGAAGCCCTGCGCGTAGTCGTTCAGAAAATATTCAATCACAAAGCGCCGGAACTCGCGCTGATAATTGAACACATAATAGGGAATGTCGAGCTGCGCGCACACGCGGCGGGCGTTTTCGGTCATGTCCTGCGAGCAGCACAGGCTTTCCTTAAGACGCTCGTCGTCGCCCTCCCAAAGGTGCATCGTCACGCCGGTGACATCGTGGCCCTGCTCCTGGAGCAGCGCGGCGGTCAGTGAGCTATCTACGCCGCCACTCATGGCGACCATAACTTTTGCCATCGAATCCTCAAAAGAACCTGGAATAAAGGGTAAAGAATAAACTATTTGCTGGCATTATAACAACTTTGGGGAAGCAATGCATATGACAGCAGCCAACGATAGTATTGTCGCGCTGTGCTGCCCATGTGGAGGCGCTGATCACGGCGGCTGTAAAATATATCAATCGCGCTGTTCTCCGGTGGCCCGTACTTCCGTCGCCAGCACCCGTGTTGCGCCAGCAGCATGGAGCGCGTCCACAACAGCTGGCTGGCGACGCGAATCGACGAGCGCCAGCATGACGCCGCCCCAACCCGCGCCGGACAGCTTCGCGCCAAGCGCGCCAGCTTCACGCGCCGCCGCCACCAGCCGGTCGAGGTCCGGTGAAGAAACGCCGATCTGCTGGAGCAGCGTATGGTTCTCGTTCAGCAACGGGCCGAGCGCTCCCATGCCGGCACGCGCCAGCTCCGCGCGCACCTGTGCGACGATAGCGCCAACGTGATCAAACAGGGCATTGTAGCGCGCCGGGTCGTTCTGCCAGCGCCGCCGCACGTCGCCAACTGGCAGCCGCGTCGCGCTGCGCACGCCCGTATCACCGATTAACAGCGTGAACGGCGCGGCAATGGTGATTGGCTCAATAACTGACGATGGACGATAGACGGCAGACGATAGCAATACTTCTTCATCCGTCGTCCGCCGCCCGTCGTCCGTCGTCCGCTGGAACCAGATTGGCCTTTCATACGCAACCACCGTATTGTCGATGCCGCTTGGCGTGCCGTGCAGCCGCTTCTCACTTTCGTACACGAGCGCGGAAATTTGCTCATTGGTCATGTCATGGCCAGAAAACTGCGCCAGCGCCCGCACCAGCGCCGTCGCCACCGACGCGCCGCTGCCCATGCCGCTCGCGATGGGAATGTCGGACGTGATCGAGAGCAGCAGATCGGGCGGCGCGCTGATGCCGAACAACTGCAAGGCATCCACAACGACGAGACTCAGCGGATCGCTGGGCTTATCGGCAATACGCCATGAGCGCTCCAGATTGCGAGCATGCAGGATCATGCCGCTCCCCGGATCTCCCGCAGTGATCGCAGCATGGGCGCGGATGCCGCTGAGCGGCAGAGCGATCGCCGGGCGACCGTAGACCACCGCGTGCTCGCCGCACAGAATCAGCTTGGCGGGCGCGGAGGCGACGATAGATGATGGATGCTTGTCAGACGACCGACGACCGACGGAGGACGAAGGAGTTGACCCAATCCGTCGGTCGTCGGTCGTCGGTCGTCGGTCATCGGTCATCACAGCGGCTCCCCAATCGCGCCGAGGAACAGCGGCATGCCTATCCGGTTGTCCACAATCGCGCAGATGAATGGCCGATCGACCACCATGGCAAAGCGCCTGGATGGCGCAAACGACGCCAGCCGCACACCAATCGAGGTTACAGCCGCCGCCTCGGTGCCTTCCTCGTTCACTTCCACAAAGGTCTTGTGCCTGACCTCGTCGATATACATCGGCTTTACATCGGCCATAGCGCTAAAATCAGCGCGGCGCGGGTCGAACGCCACCGGCATGCCCAGCTTTTTCAGGATATCGTTCAGCGTTGTTTCGTATTCCAGCCTGAAGCGCGGCAGCGTGATTGTGCCGTCCGTTTCGTGAAACTGGCGCAGCCACGCGCTCCATTGCTTCGCCGTCAGACTTTTAAGAAATGCCTTGACGCTTGAGCGTTGCGCGGGCAAAAAGATGTACATGCTCAGCCGTTCGTCGCCGTAGGGCAAGCTGATCGCCTGAAACTCACGGCTTTCATGATAACGGTAATTGCCATCCTGCGTCATCATGGGATGCTGTTTCTGTGTGCCGTTCGCCAGCGTGAACGCGCGCGGTTGCGTCTGCTGTGGATCGAACTGTTTGGTCCAGTTGCCTTTGAAGTAAATCGCGTTGATCAAAAACAGCAGCGCACGCGGATCGACATGATCGACGATCTGTGCAATTTTGCCGCGCGTCTGCTCATTCACCCAGGCGTTGATCGCCGCCGCCGTGCCTTGATCGCTGAAGTCGCGACTAGAAATTTCTGCATGATAAAACGTCTCGGCGCGGCTCAGAAAATCAGCTTTGAATGCGATCTGTTTGTTGGCCCACAGCGAGTTTGCGATGGCAAGCGCAACCTGTGGCACGTTGTTCAACTCGCGCATGAGATCAGCACAGGCGCGATTCAGTTCGTCCATGCCGATGTTGCCAAGCTCCAGCGCGGCGGCCATCTCGCGCTGCGTTTTGCCCGCCGCGCCGTTGGCGGCCATGGCCAGCGCCAGCAGCACGCTCAGCGGCGAAATGAAAATATTCTGGCCGCGATCCTGCTCCACGAGCATATTGAACAGCTTGAAGGCGAAGCTGCTCGTTGCTGTATCCAAAGCTGTATTCATCATGTCACCATGTCATCTTGTCACGAAGTCACTCCCACTCGATCGTGGCGGGCGGCTTGCTCGAAATATCGTACACCACGCGGTTGACGCCCGCCACCTCGTTGACGATCCGGCTGCTGACGCGGGCCAGCAAATCTTCCGGCAGCCGCGCCCAGTCGGCGGTCATGTAATCCTCGGTACTGACGGCGCGCAAAGCCAGCACATCGGCGTAGGTGCGCCCGTCGCCCATGACGCCAACGCTCTGGATAGGCAGCAGCACCGCGAAGGCCTGCTGGGTGGCGCGGTACAGATTGGCAGCGCGCAGTTCGGAGATGAAAATATTATCGGCCTGGCGCAGCGTTTCCAGCCGCTCCCATGTGACCGGGCCGATGATGCGGACGGCCAGGCCGGGACCAGGGAACGGATGCCGCCAGACCCACTCTTCCGGCAGGCCAAGCTCCAGGCCAGCGGCGCGCACTTCGTCCTTGAACATGTAACGCAACGGCTCGACCAGCTTGAGCCGCATGTCGGCGGGCAGGCCGCCCACGTTGTGGTGGGTCTTGATCGTTACGCCCTTCTGCCGGTCGGGCGCGCGGCTCTCGATCACGTCGGGGTAGAGCGTGCCCTGCGCCAGAAATTCGATATCGCCCAGCCGTTCGGCCTCGCGCTCGAAGATGCGGATGAACTTTTCGCCGATGATCTTGCGCTTCTGCTCCGGGTCGGCCACGCCCTCCAGCGCATGGAGGAACTCCTCGGCGGCGTCCACGGCGATCAGCGGCACATGCAGGTGTTCGCGAAAGGTTTTGACAACCTGATCGGCCTCGCCGAGCCGCAGCAAGCCGTTGTCCACGAACACGCATGTCAACTGTTCGCCAATTGCCTGGTGGATCAGCAGCGCGGCCACCGCCGAATCGACGCCGCCGGAGAGCGCGCACACGACCTTGCCATCACCGACCTGCGCCCGCACGCGCTCGACCGCCTCAGCCACGAAGTTGGCGGGCCGCCAGTCGCCCGCGCAGCCACACACGTTGTACAGGAAATTGCGCAGCAGATCGCGCCCAAAGCGGGTGTGGACGACCTCGGGATGGAACTGGATGCCGTACCAGCCACGCTGCTCGTCGCCCGCCGCCGCAAATGGCGTGCTCGGATTTTGCGCCAACGCGCGGAAGCCGGGCGGCAGGGACTCGATCCGGTCGCCATGGCTCATCCAGACCGGCTGCTGGGCTGGCGTGCCGTTGAACAGCGCGTTTTCCTCAACGATGGCAATCGTCGCCGGGCCGTACTCGCGCTCGCTCGCGCCGAGCACCTGCCCGCCGAGCGCGTGGCTTTGCAACTGCATGCCATAGCACACGCCGAGCACCGGCAGCCCCGCATTCGGCAGCCACGTGGGCATCTGCGGCGCGCCGGGCGCATACACGCTGGCCGGGCCGCCAGAAAGAATCACGCCGCGTGGGTTGAGTTTGCGTAAGGCTTCCTCAGAAACATCGTGGGGCAGCAACTCGCTGTAAACGCCAAGCTCGCGCACGCGCCGCACGATCAGCTGCGCGGTTTGCGAGCCGAAATCAAGCACAGGAACAGACTCAGTCATGCGAAATCCCTCAGCATAGAATTGCAGATTGCAGATTGCAGATTGCAGATTGTGATATAGACAATCTGCAATCTGCAATCTACAATTTACAATGATTATAGCAATGATTATAGCATGGAGCCCGAATGAAACTGTATTTGTTGCGGCACGGCATTGCGGCGGACCACGGCCCGGACGGCACGGACACAAGCCGACCGCTCACCAGCGAAGGCATGGAGAAGGTGCGACGCGCGGCGCGCGGCATGGAGCGGCTCGGCATGAAGGTGGACGTACTGCTTGCCAGCCCGCTGGTGCGCGCCCGGCAAACCGCTGAGATCGTAGCGCGTGAGTTCAAGCTGCACGTCCAATCGGCGGATGAGCTTGCGCCCGGTTGCGATGCAGATCGATTACTTGAACTGCTGCGCCAATGCGCCACCGAACGCGTCATGGTCGTCGGTCACGAGCCCGATTTCAGCGACATAATAGGGGCATTAACAGGTGGGAGCCGTGTGGAAATGAAAAAGGGCGCGCTGGCACGCGTGGACCTGCACGATCTTACGCTGGGCAGCGGCGCGCTGATCTGGCTGCTCCAGCCACACGTCCTCCACACAGTTGCAAAATAGGGCATTCCACGCGGCAAAGCACAACACGTACATGGTAAATTACACTTTTGTTACCGCTCGGGCATGCAAGAGCAATCTTTTTATCATCTTCTGTGGTGTACCCTAAGAACAGGAACGCCATAATTAGATTCGGAGCACATCATTATGTATATTACACCGCACTTCGCGCGCTTCCGAACCGTTGCTCTCGTCTGCTGGGTTCTGGCCGCCTGGTTCATAGTTCAGGGCAGCATCGTAGGCCAACACGTTTCAGGACCAGTGCTTACCATCAGTATTATTATGCTGGCATGCATTCTGACAGCAGTCGGCATTGCCTTCTGGCCGCTGAGCAGAGATCGTCGCGCCGGCATCATGCTCGACTCCAAAGGCATGCTTTTGAATTTAAGCCATTGCGCTGCGTTTATCGCCTGGGAAAACATAGAGCAGATTGGCGTCAGCAAACAACACAGGAATCTGCTGGCGCTTGGGAGCAGGCAGCAAATCGGTATTATGCTGCATGACGTTCAGCCCTACATGCAGAGTTATGAGGAACGTATGCCTGCGGCAGCAGGGCTGCTGGGAGGTTCATTGCGGCGGCTCGCGTTGTTCTTGCGGCCCTGCCATACAGCAAATGATGCTTCACTGGCCGCGCAATTAGCCAACTGCAAGGCCGCAACTGGCTATGATGTACTCATTCCTGAGGCATTTATGGGCGGAAAAGCAGAAGTTGTTATCCCACTGCTTGAGCAGTATCGCCGCGATCCACTTCAGCGCCAGGTGTTGACGCTGTAAGCTGTACACCTGTGTAAGAATCAAAGGGCGAGATCGACCCGCCCTTTACCATGCAACTATTCCGCAACACCTGCATTGCCGCGCCTTATTGCGCCGCAGGAAGCCATGCGAGCGGCGAAGCAAAATCGACGTTCTGCGCGATGCGCTGCTGCGGCGCGCTGCCCGGCTGCCACAGCCACAGCTCGCCCGGCACATCCCCGACACCCAGCGGCTCGTTCGCTGAAAGATTCGGCTTCCAGTTCGGTGGCAACTGCACCGCCATGGTATCGCCGGTTGGCGACCAGACGGCATATTGCGCGCGCGGGAGCATGTCTACACGCTGGCCGACAGCGGTGAGCGTGTGCGACGGGAGCTGAATCGAGCGCGAGCCGCTGGTGCTGATCACTTCCACTGACCAGTTGTCATAGCCGCCGAAGCCGCGCGCATCGCTGTAGTTATTCTCGACAATCGCAACGCGGCTGCCGTCCGGCGAAAAGCGGGCGGGCAGCAACCAGCCTGCGCCGGTGGCGAGCGGCTGGCCGTTGCCCTTGAACGCAGCAGCAATCTCAGTGATGTCAATATCAACCAGCGCCTGGTAGCCGAGGAAGCGATGGTACACTACCTGGCTGCCGTCGGACGACCATGCCGGGCCGTACACCACATGGCCGTTGTTCGGCGCGGCGGCCTCCTGGCCATTCGCACGCGCGAAGTCCCAGCCGTTCTGGCCCTGCCGGTTGATCAGCCGAATACTGTTTACAGCAGCGGGCGCGCCGCCGGTGTCCAATCCCTGGGCTTGCTGCGTTGGCCGGGCCGCGTAGGCGATGCGCTTGCCATCCGGGCCAAAGGCGGGATCACAGCCGGGCGCAAGCGTCGCTTCGGACTGCTGCCCGCTCTGCCAGAGGCGCACCTCGCTGGCGGCACACCACGCTCCCCATGCGGGCCACTCACGCGGGTAGTGATCGCGCGCAGTAGACGATGCAAACACCAGCGCGCTGCCATCCGGCGACCATGAGGGCGTGGCTTCCATGCGCTGGTTGCCGTTCGTAGTCACCTGAGCCAGGCTGCTGCCGTCGCGCTTCACCGTCCACAGATCAGTTGCATTCTCAACAGTGCGAATCAGCGCGATCATGCTGCCGTCGTTTGTCGCGGCGAAATCAACAACATTCGGAGCAATCTGTCGCTCCTGTTTGCTCTGTATGTCGAGCGCAGTCAGCACGCCGCCGCGCAGAAACAATAACTCGCTGCCCTGCGCGGTGGGCGCGCTGGTTGGCTCCGCTCCAGCAGTTGGCGCGGAATTCGGCACACTGGTTGGCGGCACAACTGTCACCGCTGCCGTCGCGGAAGGAACCTCCGTAGGCGGGGCGCTGGTCGGCATGTTTGCGGGTACGCTGGTCGGCGCAGACGTGCGGGCAGCGCGTGAAACGCTTGTGGGCGCGGGCGGCGCAGTCACCTGCTCGGTCGCCGGTGCGAGCGGCGATGGCTCCTCGGTATTCGGCGAGGCCGGCGCGGGCGCGGCGCATGCTGCCAGCAGCCCCGCAGATATGAGAGCGCACGCTAACCGTCGCATGATCATATTCACAGAATTTCTCTCTTTCACAACCCTTCAGGTATTGGCAATATCATCCGTGTAGACTATAAACGAGCACCATGCAGCTTTAGTGTGTTTCGAGATTGCAAATACATGACGGAACAGCGGATGCGCAAGTTCCAGAAAGGTCGATGTCCACAGTCTATCATGAGTTGAAGCGCAACACTATGGAGCAGAGCTGATAGCAGAAACGGCTGGCACCATGTTGAAGTACACGCTGGATGGACGCTCGTCGGAGCCAATCTCGAACGTGGACGGTACGGCAGCCTGCACCCAACCGTCGCGGCCATCCGGAAGGCCGATGCGGTACCACAGCTCGTAGCCCGCCGCGCTGGTTTCGCGCTGGTCTTCCGGGCCGACATGGACGCCGAGGAGTGGGAACCGCGCGCCCGGCTGAAGCGCAAGCTGCTCCAACATTTGCGCCGATGAGTCGCCCGGCGCGGACCAGAGCATGACGCTGGCTGAAACGGGCCGGGTTGTCACGACGACCTGCCCCAGCGGCGCTTGCGCTTCAGGCGCGAACATGCGCCCGTTGATGACGTGCGTCGGCATGCGCCAGCCAAGATCGCTCGGCAGGTCCGGCGCGCGGATGGGCCAGTAGCCGGGGCCGGGCGGGCAGTTCGGGCCGCAGCGAAATCCGTAGCGCGGATGTGGGCCGTTGACCGCATCTGCCGTTAAAAACGTGCGAATCTCGAAATGAAGGTGGCTCGGCACATCATCGCTGCGCTTCAGCACCGCGCCGAGCGGCTGACCGCGCGCAACCTGCGCGCCGTTCTGCACCAGCAGGTTGAAATCGAGGTGGCCGTACATGGAAAATAGCCCGCCCGCATGCTGGACAATCACGACGCGGCCAGGATAGTTCGAGCCAGCATAGACCACCGTGCCACCGGCCACGGCATAGACATGCGCGCCCGCTGTTTCGCCGTTGTTCACCGCGTACCAGTCTTCGCCGGTGTGCCAGTAGCCGGGGTTGTACCAGGTATTTTCGGTTTCATAGCCGTGGCGCACGAAGAAGCCATCGCCGAGCGGCTGGCCGGGCCGCCCAATTGGGTAGCTCCATGCTGGCGACGGCGCGGGAGTTGGCGCAATGGTTGGCAGGGCCGACACATCGGTCGGCCCGTACAGGATTGTGCGTGTTGGCAGGGATGTGGCGGTAGAGACGCTCCGGCGGAGCGTCTCTACGCTGGGCATCGGCAGGGCCGACACATTGGTCGGCCCGTACGTCGGCGTATTTGTCGGCTGCTGCACAATGCTGGTAGCCTGCCCGCTTGAAGACGGCCCGGCACACTCGACAAGCAGGCATGGCATGAGGATCAGCAGCGCCATGTGAAACAGAGATCGCATAGCGCCAAAAGCAGCAAAAGATGGACCAGAGCAGCTTTCTTTTTACCTGCGATACGAGCGGCGACGGCGCACGCGCGGCAGCCAGTAGTCATGGCCGCGATAATCTCGCCGGATGGTGATGCCGAAGCGACGCAGGAAATGCTTACCGCCGGTTACCAGCCAGTCGGCGATGGTATGCGCCGCGCCGCCAGTGATGAAGCCAATCAGAAACACCAGCGTCTCGCGCGGATGATCGCTGTACAGCGCAAGCAGCCGCTCCGTCAGCCATATATAGTAGGTAGGAAAGACGATACCGATCAGGCCGAGCGCCCATGTGACCGCGAACAGCAGCCCGACCACCACCAGGTAGAAATACAGCAGCCGCAGCAGCGCCGACACGATTAGTCCATGGCTGAGAATGCGGTGGCGATGCGGCACAACCCACATGTAGGGCCGCCAGATCCAGAAGAAGATGCCCCAGCGATCGTCGATTGACGAGTCGATGTCGAGGTCGGGCGAGAACATCACGCCCGACAGCACATGCGCGCCGAAAAATAGCGCAGTATCGAGCAGGGCTGTTTCGCTGGGTAGGCGTGAAGCAAACAGAACGTAGGTTACGGGAGCAAGCGCCGCGCCACTGACAAGGGTGATGATATCGTGCGTGTGGGCGTCGGGCATGGTTCCTCCTGAAAATGACAAGCTAATAATAGGGCAAATTGTACCACGACTTCTTGTCGCACTAGCAAACTTGTGCTATGCTTGCCATCAGCACGCGGTCTTGGTAGCAGGCTGGAGGGGCGGCGATGGAACTTAAAATCTTGAGCGAGCTACTCACGCAGCCAGAAGGCAAACACCTGGCCTTTGTGCGCAGCAAGTGCAAGCCCGACGAACTGGCGCAAACGCTGGTGGCGCTGGCGAACGCGCAGGGCGGCACGGTGGTGATCGGCGTGTCCGGGCGCGGCAAAAAGCTG
>DASTWM010000243.1:0-7289 GCA_035765855.1 Roseiflexaceae bacterium | reverse complement strand
CACGCTCGCGGGTCGTTTCGGGCGTGCGGGTGTGCTGCGGCAGCATGTCAATGATCTTGGCGGCCAGGTGCAGCGCGTTGACCATAATGCCGTGCGCGGTGCCGGTATGCGTCGAAACGCCCGTCACCGTCACCACCGCTTTGTCCGCTGAGAAGGTCTCATACACGAGTTCACCAACTCTGCCGCCGTCGAGCGTGTAGGCGAAATCAACATTAAGCTCGTCGAGATCAAGATGATTGATGCCCATGCCAATCTCTTCGTCGGGCGTGAAGCAGATGCGTAGCTCGCCATGCGGAATGTCGGGATGTTGGAGCAGGTGCTCGGCGAGTGTCACAATAATCGCCACGCCAGCTTTGTCATCCGCGCCGAGCAGCGTCGTGCCGCTGGCGGTGATGATGTCATCGCCGGTCTTCTCGCGCAGGTAGAGGTACACATCCGGCGAAAGCACCTGCGTTTGGTCGTCGGGCAGCACGATTGGCGAGCCATCGTAATTGCGGTGGACAATCGGCTTGACGCCCTCGCCATTAAACGCTGGCGCGGTGTCCACATGCGCCAGCAATGCAATGCGTGGCGCGTTCTCCACGCCCTCAGTCGCGGGAATCGTCGCCAGCACGAAGCCGGTATCGGTCAGGCGCACGTCGCTCGCGCCAAGATCGTTCAATTCCTGCTGCAACAGCTTGAGCAGGTCGAACTGCCGGGCGGTGCTAGGGACAGACGACGAAGATTCATCGCTGGTGGTAAAGATTTGCACATAACGCAGCAGGCGCTCGGTGAGCGCAGATTGAAGATCAGCCATGGGTCGCTCCTTGTAAACAGACTCAACGCGCATCGTAGCATGCTCTATGTAAGTTGTCGAACAACTGCTGCTATCGGTTAAATATATTTAGGTGCGCTTTCCCTCACCCTGGCGCTAACGCGCCTTCCTTTTCCCACCGGAGAGGGACCGAGGGCGAGGGGTCCAATTGTGATCAGCATGTCATGTTCCATTTCGCCGAGGTCATGGTACACTCATATCATAAGTAAAAATAGTGTTAGCGTACAAAGGAGTTTTATGCGTCGTTCACTTCCGCTCTGCGCGGTAACACTTGGAATTGTTTTCATGATCATGACGGCGTCGTTTGCCGCCGCGCAACAGACCGGGCAGCCGACGATCTGGCTGCCGCTGCTCGCCAATGCGCCAAGCCAGCCTACGCCAACACCGACAAGCGAAGTGCATCATGGCGATGGCACATACTACAATGCCGACGGCAGCGGCAACTGCTCGTTCGATCCGTCGCCAGACGACCTCATGGTCGCCGCAATGAACCACGTTGATTACGCAAGCTCTGCGGTTTGCGGCGCGTATGTCGAGATCACCGGGCCGAAGGGCGTGGTCACGGTGCGGATTGTCGATCAATGCCCGGAATGCAGCCAGGGTGATATTGACATGAGCCCGCAGGCATTCGCCAAGATCGCCGACATGGTGCAAGGGCGCGTGCCGATTTCATGGCGGATCGTCAGCCCGAACATCAGCGGGCCGATTGTGTATCACTTCAAGGATGGCAGCAATCAATGGTGGACCGCGGTGCAGATTCGTAATCACCGCAACCCAATCGCCAAGTTTGAGTATCGCACTGCCTCGGGCACGTTCAAGAGCCTGCCGCGCGTGGAATATAATTACTTCCTCGATGATAGTGGGATGGGACCGGGGCCGTACACCTTCCGCGTCACCGACATATACGGGCATGTGCTGACCGACAGCAACATTCCGTTGACTGCAGACGGCAATGTGTCGGGCAGCAGCCAGTTCCCCGCGCCGTGAGCGTAGGTTGACGAACGACCGAGGACCAAAGACGAAGGTAACTTATTCCTTCGTCTTTTTTATACTGCTTTCAAGTAACACGAATTAACGTTGCGCCGCATCAATTTCGTCGAGATCATCGATCTGCACGATGAGCGCGTCGATTGACACCTGGATCTCACGCAGCGACAGCGCCAGCGAGGCCAGCAGGAGCAGCAGGCTCGCGCCAAAAATCCATTTGC
Source organism: Roseiflexaceae bacterium (assembly GCA_035765855.1). Lineage (GTDB taxonomy): Bacteria > Chloroflexota > Chloroflexia > Chloroflexales > Roseiflexaceae > DASTWM01. The sequence goes on along the minus strand of DASTWM010000243.1, from coordinate 5,267 downwards.
CGAGCGTGAGCAGCCCGGCGAACAGCATGAACATGCACAGCACGCAGCCGAAGAAACTTGCGATGCCGAGCGCCTGCATATTCCTGATGATCACAATGCGGTAGCGCAGGTTGGCGAGCTGGATTTTGATGCGCGGATCAGGCTGCTCGCGGTAGCGCCGGTACAGCTCGCGCATCAGGCCCGCCAGCGTCAGAAAGCGGCTGGTGTAGGCCAGCAGCAGCAATGAAATTGCCGGAAAGAGCAGCGCGGGCGTGGTCAGAGTCAGTTCCATCGGCGCCTTCCTGCTGGATTTTCATGGATGGTAGCGCGATTATAGCATGGCAGATTAGCGCCCTATCTGCCACTGCTTGATTGCCTCAATCGGGAACAGCAGCATGAGGATGTTCAGGAGCAGGCTGTCTCTGATCCAGACGATCAAGACAATCTCGGTGATGATAAACAGCGCGGCGGTGCGGCGGAAACCGAGCGCGCGGGCGATCATGACGCCAAGTATACACATGGCAATATCGCTCAGCGAGTTCAGGATCGTGTCGCCATAATAGCCGAGCGCGAGCGTCGCCTCGCGGTAGCGCTGAATCACCGCGTCGGTGTTTTCAGCGACCTCCCATGCGGCCTCGATGACCACCGCCAGCGCCAGCCGCCACTGCCATGTGAGGCGCGGCAGCGCCCATGCCAGCAGCCCGGCGAATATGAAGCCATGCTGGATGTGCGTGTAACTGTAAGGGTCAAAGATGTGCTGTGAATTATCGGAACTCTTGATGTCGCCCGACCAGAGCAGCACATAACCGCAACGGCAGATCCACAGGCGACCCTGCACGCGCAGCAGGAGCGCCGCAAGCAGCACGATGACGGCGATGGCAAGCCATGGCAGAAGCTTTTTAGAGTAAGTTGCTGAGGCGAATGAAATCATAGATGTGTTACTGTCTTGTGGGATCAGCCGTTTCTCCAAAGTGCTAATGTCATGTTGAGCGGAGCGAAACATCTCCTTGTATATCAATGAGACCCTTCACTCCGTTCAGGGTGACAGCGTTTTCAAGGCCTAGAGGCAGGTCTCAGACCCGCCCCTCCATTCATTTCAACCATTCCGGCTTCGTGTTCTTCGTGTTCTTCGTGGTTAAAAATGCCTACGCCACGACGTTGACCAGCTTGCCCGGCACGACGATCACCTTGCGCACCGGCTTGCCTTCGATGAAGCTCTGCACGCGCTCGTTGCTCAGCGCCCACTCGCGCAGTTGCGCCTCATCCGCCTGCGCGGGTACGTTGATCTTGCCGCGCACTTTGCCGTTGACTTGCAGCACCACCTCGATCTCAGACTGCATCAGCGCGGCTTCGTCCCACTCCGGCCAACCCGCGTCGTACACGCTGCCCTCGCCGCCGAACCATGCGTGCAGCTCCTCGGCCAGGTGCGGCGCGAACGGTGACAGCAGCCGGGCGTAGGCCTGCGCCAGCTCGGTGAACATCGGCGTGACCTCGCCAGCCTGGTTGCGGTAGCTGATGGCGTCGTTCAGCAGCGACATCAGCGCCGCAATCGCGGTGTTGAAGTGGAACTCCTCGGTATCCTGCGTGACCTTCTTGATCGTCTCGTGCAACCGTCGGTGCAGCGTTTTGTCGGCCTCGGTCGGCGTGTATTTGTACATGCGGCCTTTGCGGGCGGCGATCTCGGCCTGATCCGGCCCGAACAGCGCGACGATGCGATTCAGGAAGCGTTGCGCGCCCGCCACGCCTTCGTCGGTCCATTCCATGCTGTTCTCGGGCGGCGCAGCGAACAGCACCACGATCCGCGCCACATCCGAGCCGTACTGGCGCACGAACGGCCCGACTGGCACGCCGTTGCCCGCGCTTTTGCTCATGGTGACCGGCCCGCTGATCGCCTCCCAGCCTTCACCCGCGCGCTCCAGCACGTAACCATGCAGCTTCAGTTGCGCCCGCGCTGTTGTTTCATCCACCGGCTCGCGCGGCAATTCCAGCTTGCGGATCAGTTCCTCCGGAAACGTTACCATGTCGTTCTCGATCATGACCGGCGTGCGAACGCGCCGCTGCACCATGCCCTGCGTGAACAGCGCGCGGAACGGCTCGTCGTCCGGCACCAGCCCCTCGTCGTACAGCACCTTGGTGATGAAGCGCGAGTACAGCAGGTGCAGAATCGCATGCTCGATGCCGCCGATGTACTGGTCGACCGGCATCCATGTCGCCGCCGCCTCTTTCGAGAAAATCTCCTGAGCGTTGTTGGCGTCGGTGAAGCGCAGATAGTACCATGACGAGTCGACGAACGTGTCCATGGTGTCGGTGTCGCGCCGGGCTGGCTCGCCGGTCTCCGGATCGGTCACGTTCACCCAGTCCGTAGCGGAGGCCAGCGGCGATCTGCCCTTCGGCAGGTAATCGCTGATCTCCGGCAGCACGACCGGCAGCTGATCGTCTGGCACCGGCACAATCGAGCCATCCTCGCGATGAATCATCGGGATGGGCGTACCCCAGTAGCGCTGGCGGCTGATCAGCCAGTCGCGCAGGCGGTAGTTGATCGTGCCTTTGCCTTTGCCATGCTCCTCCAGCCATGCGATCGCCGCTTTAACGCTCTGGCCTTCGCCCTTGCCAGCCGGCACGCCGTCCAGCGGCCCGGAGTTGACCATCACGCCCTCGTCCGGCCATGCTTCGCTCATGGCCTCAGCACTGATATTTTGGCCTTCCGGCTGCACCACGACGCGGATCGGCAGGTTGAACTGCCGCGCGAACGCGAAGTCGCGCTCGTCGTGGGCAGGCACGGCCATGATCGCGCCGGTGCCGTAGCCCATCAGCACATAGTCCGCGATCCAGATCGGAATGCGTTCGTCATTGACCGGATTGATGGCGTACGCGCCGATGAACACGCCGGTCTTCTCTTTGGTGGTGCTGGTGCGCTCGATCTCGCTTTCCAGCTTCGACTTTGTGACATACGCCTCGACCTCGGCCTGTTTGTCGGGCGTGGTCAGCTTAGCTACCAGCGGGTGCTCCGGTGCCAGCACCATGAACGTCGCGCCCCACAGCGTGTCTGGCCGTGTGGTGAACACCACGATCTGGTCGCCCTGCTCGGACTCGAATGTGACCTCCGCGCCCTCGCTCTTGCCGATCCAGTTGCGCTGCATGATCTTGACGCGCTCGGGCCAGTCGGTCAGCTTGTCCAGGTCTTGCAGCAGACGCTCGGCATACGCTGTGATCTTGAAGAACCACTGCTCCAGTTCGCGCTTCTCGACCTGCGCGCCGGAGCGCCATGAGCGGCCCTCGGCGTCGACCTGCTCGTTCGCCAGCACGGTCTGGTCGACCGGGTCCCAGTTGACCAGCGACGAGGCGCGGTAGGCCAGCCCTTTTTTGTACAGCAGCTGGAACAGCCACTGGTTCCATTTGTAATAATTCGGGTCGCAGGTCGTCACCTCGCGCGACCAGTCGTACATGATCCCGGCGATCTCCAGCGATTTTTTCGACTCGGCGATGTTGCTGTAGGTCCACTCGCGCGGGTGGCGCTTGAACTTGATTGCCGCGTTCTCGGCGGGCAGGCCGAAGGCGTCCCAGCCGAACGGGTGCAGCACATCGTAACCGCGAATGACATAATAACGGGTCAGCGCGTCGCCGATCACGTAATTCTTCAGGTGGCCGACATGCAGATCGCCGCTCGGGTAAGGGAACATTTCTAAAATGTAGCGGTTCGGCGCGCCCGGTCGCCGCCCGGCACTGAAGATGCCTTTTTGTTCCCAGAACGCGCGCCACTTCGGCTCAATCGATGGATCGAAGCGCTCTATAGCGCGTTTGGTGGTCGTGTCGGTTGCTATTGTATCGGTCATGCTGGTTCTCCAACTATAACAAGATGCTGCCACAGAGGTCACAGAGCGCACAGAGATGCGATAACTTTGGTCGCTGTGTTCTCTGTGGCTTCCTCTTAAAGTCTCGCCTTCGATAAACGTTTATGCAAAAATCGCATGTTCTCATGGAAAATCATCGGCGCGTCCCATTCCTCGAATTGCGCCAGCACATCCAGCGCTCCGGCTTGCTCTGCCGACAGCCCGCGCTCGACGGCTGCGGCGGCATGATGCTGGAGGTCATGGATGTACTGGCGAGTAAGGTCGAGATCCTCGCGCCCGCCGAGCGGCCCGTGGCCCGGCACAATTCGCTCGATGTCGAGCATGGCGACCTGCTTCAGGATAACATCCCACTGCTCCGGGTTGCCGTCGCTCATCGACGGATGGGTCTGGACTTGCACGATGTCGCCAGCAAACATAATCTTGTCCTCCGGCAGGTACAGAAATGCGTCGCTCAAGCTATGAGCTCCGCCATAGGTGATCAGTTCGGCGGCGCGCTGCGTGCCATGAAATGTCATGCGCTCCGTGAACGTAACGTTCGGCAGCGTGAGTTCAATCGTCGGCAGCGCCTGTTCCAACGCGCGATAATTAGCCAGCGTGTTGATCATCCTGGCGCGCGTGCGTTCGTCCGGCTCGCGGTCGATCTGCGCCGCGAACTCAGCCAGAAAGGTTGTGTCAGCTTTGGCATGCGCGATGAATGCTGCGCTGCGCTCTGCCATCTTCTCGCGGGTCGTGCTGGTCGCCACAATCTGCGCGTCGGCAAACACCTGATTGCCCAATATGTGATCGGCATGGCGGTGGCTGTTGATCACCCATGTTGCGGGCCGCCCGGTCAGTTGCTCGGCGTAGCGACGCAGCTCCTGCGCGGCCTGCGGCGTGAACAGCGTATCGAACACCAGCGTTTGCCCGCCCAGATCGACGATGCCCGCGTTGCTCCATGCGCCACTGCCCGGCACGGCCAGCGCGGCGTACATGCCGTCAGCCAGTTGTTGCAGATTGAAATATTTGGGTTGGTAGCCTGTTTTCATTGCTGTTCCCGCATGAACGTAATCACGTCAATATCGCCGGGCGAGTGTCCAAGTTCAGTCAGCAGCATGGCAAGCTCGCTGCGGTGCTGCGTGCCGTGATTGACGACCTGGATCATCATATGCCAGAGCGTATTTGTAGATGGCTTGCCGCTCATGGTCGTGTAGGCCACTGGCTGTTCGAGATCGTCATCGCTGAGTGTATCAAGAAATGTATACATCTGCCGCTTTTCATCGTTCCAGCGGTCGCGCACCGCATCCAGCGTCGGGAAGTCGTTTGGATCGAGCATGGCCTTTTGCGAGACGCCCTGCCAGCGCGAGCGCCAGTTCCACTCCGCGCTCATGGCGTGAACAAGCGTCTCGTGCAGCTTGCAGTAGCCGAGCGACGCGCTATTAAACAGGTCAGGCGGCACGT
>DASTWM010000242.1:0-2805 GCA_035765855.1 Roseiflexaceae bacterium | reverse complement strand
TGGCTCCCAGCCGAGCAGTTGCGCGATGCCGTAGCCGAGACCAATGGTGAGCAGCAGTTGCAGCGGCGTGCCAAAGAAGGCGATGGCGCGAACAGGAGCGAGTTGTTTGAGATTGAATTCAACGCCCAGCGCGAAGAGCAGCAGCGCGACACCGATCTCGGCCAGCAGTTCGATGTCATGAATGTCCGAAACTGTCACGCCGCCGGTAAAGGGGCCGATGAAAATACCGGCGATGATGTAGCCTAAAACGAGCGGTTGGCGCAGCCGTTGGGCAATGTATCCGCCAATCAGCGCAGCCACAAGCACAATAACAATATCGGCAGCTATCCCCATACAGTTTCTCCCTTTCCATCTTGTATATGCTCGTTATCAGTTGTGTTGTGCTGTTATATTATGGCGGAATTTATCCGCCATCGCAACTGCTGAATGACGATTTGCGGCATGCCTTCATCTATACTACACTGCGGATTGCAGATAAAGATGGCACGATAATCCATTATCATGATAAGGATAGTTCATGAAGTACTCAGAAACTACTGCGCCTGCGCGCCTGAGCCGCCGCGTCGCGCAGATTAGCCCCTCGGCCACGGTCGGGCTGGCTGGCCGGATCGCCGCCATGCGCGCGGAAGGAATCGACATCATCTCGTTCGGGCAGGGCGAGCCGGATTTTCCGACGCCTGACGCGCTCAAGCAGGCGGGGATCGCCGCTATTCAGAACAATCAAACGCGCTACACGGCGGTCGGTGGCCCGGCAGAGCTGCGGGCGGCGATCGCCAGGCGCGTGTCCGACGACACGGGCATGACATACACGTCCGCGCAGGTGTCGGTCACGACCGGCGCGAAGGAAGGCTTGTTCCTGGCTTTCCTGGCGATCTGCGATCCGGGCGACGAGGTGATTATTCCTGCGCCCTACTGGGTGAGTTACCTCGATCAGGTGCGGATTGCCGAGGCCACGCCGGTGATTCTTGAAACCGGCATGGAGACTGGCTTCAAGATCACGCCGGAGCAACTGCGCGACGCGCTTTCGCCCCGCACCCGCGCGATCATCCTGAATTCGCCCTCCAACCCGACCGGCGCGACCTACACTGCCGACGAGTTGCGCGCGCTGGCGGATGTGCTGCATGAAAGCGACGCGCTAGTGATCAGCGACGAGATTTACGACGCGATCACCTACGTTCCCTACGCGCGCTGGCTGCGCGTCGCGCCGGAGTTCGCCGAGCGCACGCTGGTGGTGAACGGCGCGTCCAAGGCGTACGCCATGACTGGCTGGCGCATGGGTTACATCGCCGGGCCAAACGAGATCATGGTGGCGATCAAGAACATCCAGAGCCATTCCACCTCGCACACGTCGGCGATCACGCAGGCCGCCGTGCTGCCCGCCTATGACGGCAGCGCCGACATGGCCAGCGAAGTTGCGCGCATGGTCGCCGCCTTCCGCGAGCGCCGCGACATCACCGTGCAGGCGCTGCGTGGCATCGACGGCGTCGAGATCAGCGTGCCAGACGGCGCGTTCTATGTTTTCCCGGATGTGACCGGCCTGCTGAACCGCCCGCTCGCCAACGGGCAGACCTGCGCCAGCGACGACGAGCTTGCGGCCTATCTGCTGGAGCAGGCGCATATCGGCGTGGTGCCTGGCTCGGCGTTTGGCGCGCCGGGCTTCCTGCGGCTGTCGTATGCCACCAGCGCCGAGCAGATCCGCGCGGGCATGCGCCGCTTCGCCGAGGCCGTGCAGAAATAGCGCCGGCTGAAAGGTTAGCGTTTATCTGACACAGCGGGGGTAGCGCGGCAGCCAGAAGTGGTATAATACGAACAGTTATTGATTGCTTACCAAGCGCGCCGGATCACCCGGCGCGATTTTTTAGGAAAGGATTTTTCACATGTCCGCACCTGCACCACAGGTGGTTCAATTAGCATGCCCGAACTGTCGCACGCCGCTGCGCGCCCAGATTTTCACGCTGGTCGACGTAGGGCAGCAGCCCGAGTTGAAAAATTATTTACTGTCCGGCCAGTTGAACATGGTGGCCTGCCCGAACTGCGGCAACGTCAGCATGCTCGCTGCGCCGCTGATTTACCACGATCCGTCCAAGCAACTGTTCTTTGTGCATTTCCCGCAGCAGCTTAACGCCAGCACCCAGGATCAGGAAAAGTTCGTCGGCGACGCCACCAGCCTGATCATGCGCTCGCTGCCGGAAAATATGCCCAAAGGCTATCTGCTCGCGCCGCGCCGCTTCCTGTCGCTCAACTCGCTGATTGAGGCGGTGCTCGAAGCTGATGGCATAACAAAAGAAATGATCGAGGCCCAGCAGCGCCGCGTCGATCTGATCGGGCAACTGGCCGAAGCGTACGAGCAAGGCGAGGAGCAGCTAGCGCAATTGGTCGAGCAGCGCCGCGCTGATATTGATTACGAGTTCATGGCGACGCTGACAGCCTTTGCCGAGGCAAGCGTGCGCAGTCAGCAGGATGAGTCGGCCCAGATTCTGATTGGTCTGCGCGACAAACTGGTAGAACTGGTTGGCTTTGACGACGAGCCTGGCGATGAGCAGGATGTGTCGCTTGATGATGCGCTCGACCGCTTGACCAGCGTGCCGGATGAGGAATTGGAACTTGCGGTTGGCGAATTGCGCCCGCTGATTGATTACAGCTTTTTCGAGGAGCTGACGAGCCGGATTGATGCGGCTACGCAGGCTGGCGACGCCGAAACCGCACAGCGGCTGACGTCCCGCCGCCAGCAGATCGTCGAAATGGTCGAGCGGCTCGACGCGCAGGCCAAAGAACTGTTCGAGGCTGGCGCGAACCTGCTCAACG
>DASTWM010000241.1:0-6982 GCA_035765855.1 Roseiflexaceae bacterium | reverse complement strand
CGACGGAGCCTTCGCGCAGCAGCGGTGCCATGATCTGCAATGCTTCATCGAAGCGCCCAACGCGATGATCGAACGGAATGCCGAACGCGTCGAATTCCGGCTGGTGCCAGCCCGCGCCCAAACCCAGAATCAGGCGACCGTTGCTCACTTCGTCGAGCGTGCTGGCCATTTTCGCCAGCAGCGCCGGGTTGCGGAAGGCGGTGCAGAGCACCAGTGTGCCAATTTCGACGCGCCGGGTTGCCTCGGCCAGCGCCGTCGCCATCGTCCATGCTTCCCATATGCCGCCGGTCGGCTGGTTTGGGCGGCGAAACAGCAGGTGATCGAAAATCCAGATCGAATCAAAGTTCGCCTGTTCGGCCTGCAGCGCAAAGGCGCGCACGGTTTGATAGCTATTAATCTGCTGCGTTTCGACATCTTCAACGATTGGCAGCACAACACCGATTTTCATGATGATAGTCACTCCAAAAGAACAAAGAGCAGAGAACAAAGAACAAGGAGCAAAGAACACTTGTCATCTTGTCTCTCTGTCACTTTGTCACCTTGTCACCTGCTCATCCCGGCAGGGCGCGTTCCAGCAGCCGCAGCCAATTCCCGCCCATTACACCTTCGATGTCATGCGTGGCATAGCCCGCGTCGCGCAGCGCGCCTGCGAGTTGCGGCAGATCAGCCACGCTGTCAAGCTCGCGCGGGATGGCCTCGCGCCCAAAGCCGCCATCGAAGTCGCTGCCGATGCCGACATGGCGCGTGTCGCCCGCAATCTGGCAAATGTGGTCGATATGCCGCACCACTGTGTCGAGTCCAAGCGCTTCTTTGCCGCGCTCCGGCGTCCAGCTGCCATCAAGGAAGCGGTTGTACAGCACCGCGCCAATCACGGCATCGCGCTCGATCAGCGCCTTGATCATGGCGTCGGACAGTTGACGGTCGCTGCGCTCGCCCGGCACGAACGCGCGGCAGTTCGCATGCGTGGCGACAATCGTGCCGCCAAACACATCGAGCGCCTGCCAGAACGCTTCTTCGGCCATGTGGCTGACATCCAGCACCATGCCGACGCGCTCCATTTCGCGCAGCAGCGCCCGTCCGTCGGTGGTGAGCGGGCCGGGCGTGCCAGTGCCGCCGGTGTAGCGGTTGGCCGTCCATGCTGGCCCGATCAGCCGCACGCCCAGGTCGTACCATTCCGCCACTTCTTCGAGGGTACGCACCGGATCAGCATTTTCCATGAGCACCACAATGCCCTGCTGCGGCGCGCTGCCAGACCACGAATTGCGCACCGCAGCGAGATCGGCCTGTGTTTCAATCACGCGCACGCGCCGGTCTTCCTCGGCGAGCCGGCGATAAAAGCCAAGCTGCTCGCGCGCCTGCACATGAGCTTCGTCCGGCGTGCGGTACAGGTACGTATTGGAGATGTGTTTGCCGGTATGCGGCAGCACGAACAGCGTGCCGAATACCAGGCCCACGCCCGCCGCCAGCGCATCCGGCAGGCCGACCGTGGCAGTGTCCTGCTCGCGGGTGCCTTCGCGGGCGCGGGTCGCCGCAACTGAGGCGCGGTAGTCGCGCCCATACGCAAAGGCGTTGAAGGCGATATCCTGGTGTGCGTCAACAATAATCATAATGTTTGATGCTTGATGCATGAAAGGCTATTACGTATCACTTTCAAGCACCATATTCACGTATCAGGCGGTGTACGGCGCGAATAAATGGGCGAATAAACGATCGAATTGCGGCGAGTCGGCGTCAAGCTGATCGTACAGTTCCAGCACGCGGCCAGCCTGATCGCGGCGCTGCCAGATACCTACCGCGAAACTGTCGTCCATGATGCGGCCCTGCGCTCTGGCAAACGCGTAAAACTGCTTGATCGATGTACACATCTCGCGCAGGGCGCGCGGCGATGTGCCGAGTACCTTGCGCGGGTAATAAAAGAACAGGCACTCGTCGAGCGTGGCGTAATCGCCCGCGTCGAGGCTGCGCCCGTAGTAATTCCCCAGAAAATCGGCGTAAATCCACAAGTCGCGCGTGCGATTCGTGGCGGTCGTGTCGCTCTTGCCCTGCTCAACCTGGTAGGTGTAAAACTGCTCCATCAGATCGTTGCTGCGGTCGAGCGCGGACTCGGCTTCCGACGCGCTGCTCTGCTCCTCCTGCCCAATCCACGCATCCGAAAAGTCGTCGTGCAGCGAGTCAAACGGCGAGCGAATGGTCGAAGGATCGAGCATGACGCCGTCGTGGCTGTCATGCGCGCCGTTGGTATAACCGTTCGTATGGCCGTTATGACCATTGTGACCGTCGTTGTGGCCGTTGCCGTTGGTCGAGGAAAAGGCAGACGCGGGTGGCTGAAGCACCTCGAACAGCGACGGATGGCTGCGCATGAGGTCGCTCAAATGGCGACCCAGCACATCGTTTACCTCGTCAAGCGACTCGGCGTCTTGCAAGCGCTCGATCTCTTCGGGCGAAAGCGTTTCCAGCAACTGGCGTGTGGCTTCGGCGATCTTCGGGTTCTGCTCCATGAACGTGTCAAGATCTTCTAACTCCTCGACATCGAGCAGATCGTCCTCAACCTCCCACTCGTCCTCGTCCTCGTAGTCCATCTCTTCGAGATCGTCGAGTTCATCCCACTCGTCGTAGTCGCCATGTGCGATGTGTTCCTCGATATCAGCCGAGTGATCCTCGGTTGCGTTGATCGCGCCGGGGTAAATAGTTTCGGCGGTGCCTTCTTCAAGGTTGAAAATCGTGCGCGCCATGGACACGCGCGGCGCAACGCCATCCCACAATCCGCGCTCGACGGCGGCCCGGCGGCTCGACAGCAGATCGGACTGCAAGGACGTAATCACCTCCAGCATCTGCGCGTCGTTCTGCGCCCAGTATTGCTCATCACGCGCCTCTCCCATCAGCGATTCAAACGGGCTGCGATAATCACCCTCGGCAATCAGGTCGCCCTCGATGATGCGCAGGCGACCGTCGGCGGCGACAAGCTGCTGCCATGGGCGACCCGGGTATTCGGTGCGCCACGGCGCGCGCGCGTACAGCCCCAGCACGCCATCCTCAGGCTGGCTGAGGCCGCGCCCATTGCTGCGCTTGACCCACTCCACCAGGCCGTCGAGCAGCGCCTGCTCCTGCGCCGCCACCGCGCTGGCGCGAAACTTCCCGGCAGGTTCGCGCTCCAGCCGGAACGTGAGCGGCTGCGTGGATGTAATCGTCACGATGATGCTGTCGCCCGGCTCGAAGCCGGTGCGCTTGAACCAATCGCCCACCTGCAACGCCGGCGAAGAGATTGTGCCAAAGAGCCCCTGACCCTGTGGCAACGCCGCCTCACGCGTGTGAATCGGCTGCTCCCTGGCATCCTCGAAGCGCACATCGCCCTGCCCGAACGGCCAGAATGGCCGCATCGCCCAGCGGGCGATCATGTCACCGGCAAACTCTTCGTCGCTCGGTATCAGGCGAAAACGCAGCCCGCGCAGCGCGACATGCAGCGGCATGATCTCGCCGCCGCCCAGCCGCACCCAGCCGAATGATGGTGCCTGATAGCGAATCTGCTGGCGAATGCTGGCGTACGGATCCTTTGCCTGGCTCGGTCGCCGCGCGAGCACCTGATCGTACACTTCGCGCTCGGCAACCGCGCCATGATACTGTCCAGCAAGCTCTTGAAGAATACTTCCAATCGTTATATCTTTTTGTGACACACTGTCACCTCACTCTGCATGTATATTTTGCGCTGGCGTACTCGCCAAGGTGGTCCATGCCTCGCGCGGCCCCCACCCGGCGCACGTTTCCGGGTGAATAAATGCAGCCAGCATTTCCAAACTCTCTACAATTCGCGGGCCAGGGCGGCTGAAATAGGCATTGCCATCTGCCACGTACACACGCCCGGCGCGCACGGCGGGCAGCGCGTCCCACCCGGCGCGGTGCGGCAGTGCCTGCATGGTTTCTTCGACCGCGCGCTCCAGCCCGAACCCACACGGCGCGATCAGCATGATTTCGGGCGCGAATGCAATAATATCACTCCATGCGATCTGCCGCGATTCTTTGCGCGCCTGCCCGAGTCCCGGCGTTCCGCCCGCGATCTGCACCAGTTCCGGCATCCAGTGGCCCGGCCCATATAATGGATCGACCCATTCCAGGCAGGCCACGCGCGGGCGACGCCTGACCGACACCGCATGCGCCCGCACATGCTCGACCCGCCGCTGCAAATCCGCGAGCACTTCGGCGGCCCGCCCCGTCGTGCCGGTCAGATCGCCAACTATCTCAATCGTTTGAAAAATGTCATGTAAGCTGCTCGGCTCAAGCGACAGCACGCGCGGCGCAATGCCACCCATCTGGGCCGTAACGTCGTGAACGGCATGCTGCACCGCATCGTAGGAAACGGCGCACACGTCGCACAGCGCCTGGGTAAGAATCAGGTCGGGCTGCAACGCGGCAAGCAGCGCCGTGTCAAGCTCATAGATGCTCAGGCCATTCGCAAGCTGATTGCTGACCGCATGATCAATCTCAGCCGAGGTTGCGTCACTGTGGTCCAGCACACTGCGCGTCACGACCGGCCTGGTCTTCGCGTCGGCAGGGTAATCGCATTCATGCGTCACGCCCACGAGCGAGTCACCAAGACCGAGAGCATAAACGATCTCCGTCGCGCTCGGAAGCAGCGAGATGATTCGCATGCGCATGTCTCCTTGCCGGGCAGTCCCACGTAGTTGGAGGGTAAGGGTAGCACTCTGCGGCAGGGATGTCAAGGAGTTGCAGCGCCTCCAGCCACGCTGCTCTTTTATCAGCAGCAGTATTTTTACGCTATACTACCTGGCGTTATCTGTTTGATGAGGAGAGGCGTGGATGTCACCCATGATCGATACACTGCTCCGTGTTGGCGCGGTTCTCATTCTTGTTGCGTTGAATGCATTTTTTGTAGCGTCGGAGTTCGGGCTGGTCGGCGCGCGGCGCACCCGGCTGGACCAAATGGCCGAGGAGGGCAACAGCACGGCTGCGCTGAGCCGGCGGCTCCAGGACAATATTGACCGCTACATCGCCGCGTCACAGCTTGGCATTACGCTGGCGAGCCTGGCGCTCGGCTGGATTGGCGAAGGCACGATTGCGGCGCTGATTGATCCGCCGGTAGAAGCCGTGTTCGTGTTTGTGCTCGGCAATCTTGCGGTCGCGGAAACGACTGCGATTGTGATCAGCCATGCCATCGGGGTCGGCGTGTCGTTCTTCATTATCACCTCGCTCCACATCGTGCTGGGCGAGCAGGCCCCCAAGGTGTTCGCCATCCGCTCGCCCGAAAGCGCCGCGCTCTTCACCGCCAACCCGCTGCGGATCTTCAACGCCATTTTTGCCCCGATCATCGTGTTTCTGGATTGGGCCACCGCGGCCGTGCTGCGCATGTTCGGCATCCGGGAAGTGGCAGGCCACACGCAGGTCCACACCGCGGAAGAACTGCGCCTGCTGGTGGAGGAAAGCGGCGAGGCCGGCGTACTGGACGAAGAAGAGCATGAAATGCTGATCAATGTGCTGGCGTTTGCCGACCGCCCGGCCTACCAGGCCATGCTGCCGCGCACCGAAGTGGCGACGATTGACTACAACGCGACCGTGCGGGAATTTCTCGACCGCTTTGCCGAAACCGGCCACACCCGCTTTCCAGTGCTTGGCCCCGGCGGCGTGGACGATATCAAAGGCATTATTTCGGCCAAAGAGTTGCTGGTCGGGCTGCGCGATGAGCGGCTCAGCTTCGATGATCCGATTGCATCGCTGGTGCGGGAAGCGTATTTCACGCCCGAAAGCAAGCCGGTTGGCGACCTGATGCCGGAAATGCGCAAAAACCATATCCGTCTGGCGGTGCTGGTCGATGAATACGGCGGCATGGCTGGCATTGTGACCATGGAGGATCTGGTCGAGGAGATCGTCGGCGAGATGGACGACGAGCTTGAGCATGACGACGAGGATGTGCAAACGGTAGACGAACATACCATCATCGTCGATGGCAATATTCGCGTGGCGGAGCTCAATGAGGAGTTCAATCTCGACATTCCCGAGGGCGACTACGAAACGCTGGCGGGCTTCATCCTCGAACAACTGGGCCGCCTGCCGAACCCCAACGATACCTTGAGCCACCAGGATTATCAACTCACCGTGCTGGAAATGCAGGGGCCGCGCATCAAGCGCGTCGAGATCACCAACGTGTAGCGCTTACGCGAGCAGCCCGATGGCATGATCGAACTGTTTCTGCAACGTTGCGGAACTCGTGACATGCATGCCCAGATCGCGCATGATGCCGTCGGCCACCCCGTAAATCCAGCCATGCACCGCTAACGGTTGGCCGCGTTCCCATGCGCTCTGCACCACGGTGGTCTGGCAGACATTCACGACCTGTTCCAGCACGTTGAGTTCGCACAGGCGGTCGTGCTGCTCGCGCGTATCGCGGCAGCGCTCCAGTTGTGCCGCATGTTTGTGGCGCACATCCTGCACATGCCGCAGCCAGTTATCGATCAGGCCGAACGATTGGCCGAGCAGCGCGGCCCCCACGCCGCCGCAGCCGTAATGCCCGCACACAATGACGTGCTTCACCTGCAACACATCGACGGCGTACTGCAACACTGACAGGCAGTTCAGGTCAGTGTGGACAACGACATTCGCCACGTTGCGGTGGACGAACATTTCACCGGGCAGCAGGCCCACCAACTGATTTGCAGGCACACGGCTGTCGGAGCAGCCGATCCACATGTAGGCCGGGGCTTGCTGCGTCGCCAGCCGCTGAAAAAAGGCGGGATCGACCTCGGTCATGTGGGCCGCCCACGCTTTATTCTCCTCCAACAGTTGCTCAATGGTCTCGTGCATGATTGCGCGCCTTTCTTATACTGCGTTCAACGGCATAAATGTACCGCAACCCTGCCCGCTACGCAACCCGCGCCGCGACGCCTGGAAGCATCGCGGCGCGGACCGTTTATGAATATAAATAATTCGGGACGTAATTGTAGCAACGCCCCTTGTGGGCGGCGGGCGGCACCCA
>DASTWM010000240.1:0-3111 GCA_035765855.1 Roseiflexaceae bacterium | reverse complement strand
CAGCATGCGCGGTGGCCCTTCAACCTGCGTAAAAGCTGCCGCCCGATTATTTTGCGACTGCGTGTCGCCTGCAACGTCGAGCCGGGCTTCCAGCCGCCGGAAGCCTGCCTGCCCGGCGGGAATGCGGATCGGCAGCGTGTTGAGCCCCTGCCGCACCTGAACGTTTTGATCAACTACGAGGCTGCCGTCCACAAACACCTGGAGCCGCCCGCTTGCCGCAAACGGCGAGCGCACAACCACCTGCGCGTTGATCTCCTGGCCTTCGCGCGCGGTTGTCGGCGCTTCCAGCGCAGTGACAACCACATCCGGGCCGCGTTCGCCAGTTAATGTCACGACATTGAGCGGAACGTTGCGCGCCGCCGCGAGCCGGGCCGCGTCCGCTGCCCGCCCGCTGTTCTCGCCGCCATCGGACAGGAGCACCATGCGCTGCTGCGTGTCGGCAGGCAGCAATGCCAGCCCAAGCTGAATCGCGTCCTGAATGTTGGTGCGCGTGGCGACCGGCACGGAGGCAAGTTGTCCGAGCGCTGCCGTTGTCGATGGGGCGCGTTCGACCAGCGCATTTTGACCAAATACCACGACCGCCGCCTGATCTTGCGGCGCTTTGTCGCGTAACGCCTCCTCGACATAACTGACGGCGCGATCATGCTGGGCAGGTGACACCGAATCGGAGCCGTCGATCAGAAACACGGTTGTCACGCGGTCAACCGGGCGGATGAGTTGCACGCCTGCCAGCGCAAACACGATCGCGACCAGCATCGCTGTACGCAGCAGCAGCCCCGCCCAGAAGCGCCAGCGCACAATCCGCCGGACCGCCACAAACGCCAGCGCCCAAAGGAGCGGAAGCAGCAGCAGCAGCAGCAACGCTTCTGGTGTGATAAAGGAAAGTCGCGGCATGCGTTACCAAAAACAAAGAACAAAGGGTAAAGAACAATAGACGCTGGGCGAGAGACGGAAGCACTGAGCGGAGAGCGTAAAACGTAAAACCTGAATCACTGCTCCTGCGTTCATTCACTCCTCCGCTCAGCTTGCCACCACCTCACCGCGCCGCCATGCTGCGCCGCTGCCGCCAGCGCTGCCGCAGATACGCGATGCCGTTGCGCTGATACACAAGCCATTCTATCAACAGCAGTGCCAGCACGACTGCCGCCAGCCAGCGCCAAAGCTCATTTCGTCCGACGCGCTCCTGTGTGACAGCCTGCTGCAATCCACTGGTTTGCGGCACATTGAGATCGGCCTTCGGTGCAATGCGGGACTCGGCGGGCGAGAACAAATTCACGGTGAAACGCAGCCGGGCGACAAGCCGATCGCCCTGGCGCTGCTCAATCGTGTACGGGCCAAGCGCTTCAGTATCGGCGTACAAAATCTGGCCGTTCTGAATCGGCAGATTTGTCGTCTGCCCATCCGGTCGCGTCAGCCGCGCGTCGGTGATACTGGCGTCCACCGGAATGGCAATCGCCTGCCCGGGCGTGATCTGCGATGCCTCTGCGCCGCTACCGGGCGCGAGATAGCCGACAATGTTCGACAGGAGCAGCGGAAACGCAACCTGAAGCGGCAGATCGGAATTGTGCAGATCGAACGCGAGCACGGCAATCCGCCGCCCGTCTTTCTCGCCGACGAACAGCAGCGGCCCGCCGTCGCCATTCACGACAATGCGCGCCCATGCGCCGGGCGTCAGCCTGGCGGCCTTGTACACACTGACCTCGCTCAGACTGACGTTGCGCAGCAGCGGTTCGTCGCCGGGCGCTGGCTGGAGCGCGGGCCTGTCAAGCTCGCCAGTAACTGAGAAGAACTCGGTCGAGCGCGGCGGCGCGATAAAGAACAGGCTGCCGGGCGGCAATGTTGGCGGCACGACCGAGTCAAGAATCGTGATCGGCACCTGCGCCGCCGTCTCGGTAAACGTAGCCGTGCTGGACGGCACAAACGTCGTTTGAATGCCGGGGAGCAATTTCAACGCCACATCAAGAAAGTGGTTGCCGGGCGATACAACCCGTATAGTCGTTTGCTGCTCGGCATTGCCAGTCGCCCATGCCCGATCATCGAGTGGCAGCGCATCATTTGCGTCATCGCTCAGCCGCGCCTCGGCCACATGCACCTGCGCAGGCACATCCACAACCACCGATTGCTCGCGCCCGGCGGGCAATGTCAGGTCGTAGGCATTAAAGAGCGAACCGTCCAGATAAACGTCCATGCGGCGCGTGACCTGCTCCGGGCCATAATTCGTGGCCTGTGCGAACAGCGTCTGCCCGGCAGCGCTCGGCTGCAATGCCAGCGCGCTGACCGCCACGTTGGTCTGCTTCTGCCCAATCGGGAAATAGCGCACCGTCGCCGGAACTTTCATGTCGGCGGGAATGGTAACGTCGCCATCCGAAATAATCGCCACTTCGCTGTCCGGTTCGCGCGACGCCAGCGCGGATGCCAGCGTGAGCGCCTGCCCAAGATCGCTGCCGCCGCCATTTTCCAGCTTAATGTTATTGATTGCGTCATGAAGCTGGCGTCGGTCGGGCGTTGCTGCGGCTGGCACGTCCATCTGCCCGCCGGCGGCAATCACGGTTGCGCGCCCGCCGTCTGGCAACTGATCGACCAGCGTGGTGGCCTGCTGCTTTGCTGCATCTAAGCGCGTTGGCGAGCCGTCCGTCGCCGCCATGCTGGCCGAACGATCCAGCACAATGATCAGGTTGCGCCCGGCAATACCGGTGCTGAAAATGAACGGGCGCGCGAGTGCCAGAATGAGCAGCAGTGCCAGCAGCAGTTGGAGCAGGAGCAGCCAGTTACGGCGCAGCTTTTGCCATGGCGCGTTCGCCTCGACATCGCGCACCGCGCGCCGCCACAGAAACGTGGACGACACGGTGCGCTCCTCGCGCCGCAGCCGAAGCAGGTACATGGCAATGATCAGCGGGCCGATGATGGCAGCGCCGAGCAGCGCAAGTGGTGTTAGGAAAGACATAGCGATTGATGATTCACGATGCGTAGAGGCAAACCCATGTGTTTACCTGAGAACCGACCTGTTTTATCCAAATAAGCGCGCCACGCGGCACCGAAAGCCAGGCAGCAACGGCGACTCAATCTCGTCATCCGCAAGCAGCGTTTCCACCAGCCGCAGCACCGCCCGCT